>NZ_LN832559.1:2801667-3108335 GCF_900005615.1 Paracoccus aminovorans
CTGATCGGCGACAAGGCGCCCGAGGCGCGCTGGTTCCCGCTCTATGCCCGCGGCATCGCGCTGGAACGCGCCGGCAAGTTCCCGCAGGCCGAGTCCGATTTCCGCGCCGCGCTGAAGATCCGTCCGGATTCGCCGCAGGTTCTGAACTATCTGGGCTACAGCCTGGTCGACCGCAACGAAAAGCTGGACGAGGCGCTGAAGCTGATCCAGCGCGCGGTCGAGCTGCGCCCGGACGACGGCTATATCCTCGATTCGCTGGCCTGGGCCTATTTCCGCCTCGGCCGCTACGACGAGGCGGTGGCGCCGATGGAACGCGCGGTCGCCGCCATGGCCGGCGATTCCCTGGTCAACGACCACATGGGCGACATCTACTGGATGGCCGGCCGCCAGCGCGAGGCGGAAATCCAGTGGCATCGCGCCCTGTCCCTGAAGCCCGACAAGGACGAGGACGCCCGCCGCATCCGCGCCAAGCTGGAACACGGGCTGGATGCGGTGCTGGAACAGGAAAAGTCCAACGGCGGCCGCCTTCCCGAGCCCGCGCCGGAACCCGCCAAGGCCGACTGAGCCATGCCCCAGCCCCGGCGCGAGCTGGCGCCCGCCAAGCTGAACCTGACGCTGCACGTGACCGGGCGCCGTCCCGACGGCTATCACCTGCTGGATTCGCTGGTGGTGTTCCTGGCACTCGGCGATGTGGTGACGGTGGCACCCGGGCCGCTGTCCCTGGAACTCTCCGGCCCCTTCGCAAAGGGGCTGACGGCCGAGCCCGACAACCTCTGCCTGCGCGCCGCCCGGCTGGCCGGGCACGAGGCGCGGATCACGCTGGAAAAGAACCTACCGGTCGCCTCGGGCATCGGCGGCGGCTCGGCCGATGCGGCGGCGGTGCTGCGCGCGCTCGACGCCCGCCCCGAGGGCAGCGAGGTCCTGGGCGCCGACGTCCCCGTCTGCCTGGCCGGCCGCCCCACCCGGATGCGCGGCCTGGGCGAGATCCTCGACCCGCTGCCGCCGCTGCCCCAGCTGCATGTGCTGCTGGTCAACCCCGGACGCGGCCTGTCGACGCCGCAGGTGTTCCAGGCCTTGCAGCGGCGCGACAACCCGCCCATGCCCGAGCCGATGCCCGGCTTTCCCGACGCCGCGGCGCTGATCGACTTCCTGCGCCGCTGCCGCAACGACCTCGAAGCGCCGGCCATCCGGCTCATGCCCGAAATCGCCGCCTGCCTGGCCGCGATCCGCGACCAGGGTGCGCAGCTTGCGCGCATGTCCGGCTCGGGCGCGACCTGCTTCGGCCTCTTCGCCAGCGCGGCCCAGGCCGAGGCCGCCCGCACCCGCATCGCCGGGGCGAACCCGGGCTGGTGGGTCGCCGCATCTGGACTCGCGCCGGCAAATCCCTAAACCTGCAAGCAAATCCACCAGGGGGGATCACCATGCTGCGCCTCGGCGTCAACATCGACCACGTCGCCACCATCCGCAACGCCCGGGGCACACCCTGGCCCGACCCGCTGCGCGCCGCGCAGCTGGCCGAGCAGGCCGGCGCCGACGGCATCACCGCCCATCTGCGCGAGGATCGCCGCCATATCACCGATGCCGATATCGACCGGCTGATGCAGGGGCTCAAGCTGCCGCTGAACCTGGAAATGGCCGCCACCGCCGAAATGCAGCAGATCGCCCTGCGCCACCGCCCGCACGCCGTCTGCCTGGTGCCGGAAAAGCGCGAAGAGCGCACGACCGAAGGCGGCCTCGACGTCGCCGGCAACGAGGCTTTCTTTCGGGACTTCATCGCGCCCTTGCGCGAGGCCGGCTGCCGCGTCTCGCTGTTCATCGGCCATGAGCAGACCCAGATCGAGGCCGCCGCCCGCATCGGCGCCGCCGTGGTCGAACTGCACACCGGCGCCTATTGCGACCTCGACACCGAGGGCCGGCTGCCCGAACGCGACGCCGAACTGGCCGCGCTGCGCCGGGCCGCGGCCCAGGCCCAGCTGCTGGGGCTCGAAGTCCATGCCGGCCACGGCCTGACCTTCGACACCGTCGGCCCCATCGCCGCGATCCCGGAGTTCCGCGAACTCAACATCGGCCATTTCCTGATCGCGGAATCGGTCTTCATGGGCCTTGGCGCCGCCATCACCGAAATGCGCCGCTGCATGGACGCGGTGCGCCCGTGATCTTTCCGTTTTCCAAATACCCCGGCAACGGCGCCCATTCGCGATGATCCTCGGCATCGGCAGCGACCTCGCCAATATCGAGCGCATCGAGCGCGTGCTCGCGCGCCACGGCGACCGCTTCCGCAACCGGGTCTTTACCGAAACCGAGCTGGCCCTGGCCGCGCGCCGCAAGCAAGAGGCCGCGACGCTGGCGAAACGCTGGGCCGCCAAGGAGGCCTGCTCCAAGGCGCTCGGCACCGGGCTTGCCATGGGCATCGCCTGGCGCGACATGGCGGTCAGCAACCTGGCGACCGGCCAGCCCAGGATGCAGTTGACCGGCTGGGCCGCCGAGCGGCTGGCCGCGATGACGCCGCCCGGCCACCGGGCGCATGTCCATGTCACCCTGACCGACGACCACCCCTGGGCGCAGGCCTTCGTGCTGATCGAGGCGCTGCCCGAGGGCGCAGGCCCGCATCCGCCGCGGCTTGACTTTGCCGCCCCGCGCGGCCCATGAACGCGCGACTTTCGCAGGAAGGAACGGCCATGGCCAAAAGCGACGCCCGCAAGGATGGGGGCATCTGGGAAACCGTCAAGACCATCTTCTGGGCGCTGCTGATCGCGGGCGTCTTCCGCACGCTGTTCTTCCAGCCCTTCTGGATCCCCTCAGGCAGCATGAAGGACACGCTGCTGATCGGCGATTTCCTGTTCGTGAACAAGATGGCCTATGGCTATTCCGCCGTCTCCTGCCCCTTCGGCATCTGCCCGATCTCGGGCCGGATCCTGGGCTCGGAGCCCGCGCGCGGCGACGTGGTGGTGTTCCGCCACCCGCGCGGCGACGATTTCATCAAGCGGCTGATCGGCCTGCCCGGCGACCGCATCCAGATGAAGCAGGGCGTGCTGTGGATCAACGGCGAAGCCGCGCCGCAAGTCCCGGCGGGCGAATTCATCGAGGCGCAGGAACCGCAGGGCCCGGCCGGCAGCCTGCCCTGCCCCGGCCAGATCCGCGAGGCCGAGAACGGCCAATGCGTCGCCCAGCGGTTCACCGAGACCCTGCCGGGCGGTGTCAGCCACGACGTGCTGAACCTGACCGACAACGGCCCGGGCGACAACACGCCGGAATTCACCGTACCCGAAGGGCACTATTTCTTCATGGGCGACAACCGCGACAATTCCGGCGACTCGCGCTGGCCGGCCGCGGCGGGCGGCGTCGGCATGGTGCCGGCGGATGCGCTGATCGGGCGGGCCGACCGGATCATGTTCTCTTCGGCCGGCAAGTCGCTCTTGTATTTCTGGACCTGGCGCGCCGACCGCTTCTTCAAGGCCGTGGACTAGGGGACATTGCCGCGGCGGCCCCCGCCGTGGCAGGATGAGACATGAAGATTTCCGCCGACCTGCGCGCTTTCTCGGACCGTCTGGGGCATGAATTCTCGCGCCCCGAGCTCCTGCTGCGCGCGCTGACGCATGGCTCGATCTCGACCGCGACGCGGCCCGACAACCAGCGGCTGGAGTTCCTGGGCGACCGCGTGCTGGGCCTGACCATGGCCGAGGCGCTGTTCGCGGCCGACCGCGCCGCGACCGAGGGCCAGCTGGCGCCGCGCTACAACGCGCTGGTCAAGGGCGAGACCTGCGCCGAGGTCGCGCGCGAGATCGGCCTGGGCGAGGTGCTGAAGCTGGGCCGCTCCGAGATGATGTCGGGCGGGCGCCGGAAGGAGGCGCTGCTGGCCGACGCCATGGAGGCGGTGCTGGCCGCGATCTATCTCGACGCCGGGCTCGAGGCCGCGCGCGCGGTGATCCTGCGGCTTTGGGCCGACCGGCTGGCGCGGGTCGATGACGACGCCCGCGACCCCAAGACCGCGCTGCAGGAATGGGCCCAGGCCCAAGGCATGAGCCCGCCGCGCTATGTCCAGACCGCGCGCACAGGGCCGGACCACGCGCCGGAATTCGAAATCACCGTCCGGCTGGACGACGGCCGCGAGGCCCAGGCCAGCGGCAAGGGCACCAAACGCAGCATCGAACAGGCGGCCGCGGCCGTGCTGCTCGGGCAGATCGAAGGGAAGACATGACCGAAACGCGCGCGGGCTTCGTCGCCCTGATCGGCGAGCCGAATGCCGGGAAATCCACCCTGCTGAACCAGATGGTCGGGGCCAAGGTCTCGATCGTGACGCATAAGGTGCAGACCACCCGCGCCCGCATCCGCGGCATCGCCATGCACGGGCCGGCGCAGGTGGTGTTCGTGGACACGCCCGGCATCTTTCGCCCGCGCCGCCGTCTGGACCGCAGCATGGTCAAGGCGGCCTGGGGCGGCGCGGCCGATGCCGACATCATCCTGTTTCTGATCGAGGCGCATCGCGGGCTGACCGAGGGCGCGCAGGCGATCATCGCCAGCTTGCGCGAACATGCCGGCAAGACTCCGGTCGCGCTGATCATCAACAAGATCGACCGGGTCAAGGCCGAGGTGCTGCTGGCGCTGTCGCAACAGGTCAACGAGAGCTTCCCCTTCGCCCGGACCTTCATGATCTCGGCCGAAAAGGGCTATGGCTGCAACGACCTGATGGATTGGCTGGCCGCCGAGGTCCCCGCCGGTCCCTGGCTTTACCCCGAGGACCAGGTCGCCGACCTGCCGATGCGCATGATCGCCGCCGAGATCACCCGCGAGAAGCTGACCCTGCGCCTGCACGAGGAAATCCCCTACCAGCTGACGGTCGAGACCGAGAGGTGGGAGGAGAAGAAGGACGGCTCGGCCCGCGTGGACCAGATCGTCTATGTCGCCCGCCCCGGCCACAAGGGCATCGTGCTGGGCAAGGGCGGCGAGACCATCAAGGCCGTGGGCCAGGCGGCGCGGGCGGAGCTGATGGAATTCATGGGTCGCCCCGTGCATCTGTTCCTGCAGGTCAAGGTGCGCGAGAACTGGCTGGACGAGGCCGAGCGCTACAACGAGATGGGCCTCGACTTCCGCGACGGCGATGCCTGAGGTCCGGCCGACCGGGCTCCGCCATGGCTGAGGCGCGTCTTGCGGCCGGAATCTGGGTCGCGGCCTATCTGCGCCGGCTGGGGCTGGCCGACATCCCGGCCTATGTCACCCGCCACGGCGACGACACCGCCGGCAGCGTCATGGTGAAATGCGCGACGCTGGACGGGCGGGCGAGCCTCTGGGTCCGCGAGTGGGACCTGGAGACCGACCGGCGGCTGTGGATCCGGCTGAACGAGGCGCCCGAGCGCGAGATCGACGCCGAGATCGCCCGCAACGCCGCCCGCGACCCGGACCTGTGGGTGATCGAGATCGAGAGTCGCGACGGCAGCACCATGCTGGATCAGGACGGGCTGGCTTGAGCATCCACGCCCGGCCACGCGTTTCTTCGTTCCGCAAATACTCATGCCAACCGTCCAGATGCGCGGCTCGCTGGCACATTTTGCGCGGTTTCGCGAAAGCCCATCCGGCAGTCTGAACGGTGCTCTCGGCATGAGTATTTGCGGAACGAAGAAACGCTGAATCGGGAGAGGCGGAGGAACGCGGTGCGAACCGCTAAATCTTGTGGCTTTCCCGTGACATTCCCCGGCTTTGCCCCTATAAGATGCGAGCCCAAGGCAGGATAAGAAGACGATGAGCGAACCCGCCCCGCAGTCCTCGGAATATGGCGCAGATTCCATCAAGGTTCTCAAGGGCCTGGAAGCCGTGCGCAAGCGTCCCGGCATGTATATTGGCGACACCGACGACGGCTCGGGCCTGCATCACATGGTCTATGAGGTCGTGGACAACGGCATCGACGAGGCGCTGGCCGGTCATGCCGATTTCGTGCGCGTCAAGATCCACGCCGACAGCAGCGTTTCCGTGCGCGACAACGGCCGCGGCATCCCGGTCGACCTGCACCCGAGCGAGGGGGTTTCGGCGGCCGAGGTCATCATGACCCAGCTGCATGCGGGCGGGAAGTTCGACCAGAACAGCTACAAGGTCTCGGGCGGCTTGCACGGGGTCGGCGTCTCGGTGGTGAACGCGCTGTCGGACTGGCTGGAGCTGCGCATCTGGCGCAACGGCAAGGAACATTACGCCCGCTTCGAGAATGGCGACACGGTCGAGCATCTGCGCGTGCTGGGCGACGCCGAGCCGGGCGAGAAGGGCACCGAGGTGCGCTTCCTGGCCTCGTCCAAGGAAGACCGGGCGGATGGCACGTTCTCGAATCGCGACTTCGTGTTCAAGACGCTGGAGAACCGGCTGCGGGAGCTGGCCTTCCTGAACTCGGGCGTGCGCATCATCCTGGAGGACGAGCGGCCTGCGGAGGCTTTGCGCACCGAGCTGTTCTACGAGGGCGGCGTGCGCGAGTTCGTGAAGTTCATCGACCGCTCGAAGACGCCGGTCATGGCCGACCCGATCTTCATCCAGGGCGAGAAGAACGGCATCGGCGTCGAGGTCGCGATGTGGTGGAACGACAGCTATCACGAGACGGTGCTGCCCTTTACCAACAATATTCCGCAGCGCGACGGCGGCACCCATCTGGCCGGTTTCCGCGGCGCGCTGACCCGGGTCATCAACAATTACGCCCAGACCAGCGGCATCGCGAAGAAGGAAAAGGTCGATTTCACCGGCGACGACGCGCGCGAGGGGCTGACCTGCGTGCTGTCGGTCAAGGTGCCGGATCCGAAGTTTTCCAGCCAGACCAAGGACAAGCTGGTCTCATCCGAGGTGCGCCCTGCCGTCGAGAGCTTGGTGAACGAGAAGCTGGCCGAGTGGTTCGAGGAAAACCCGACCGAGGCGAAGAGTATCGTCGGCAAGATCATCGAGGCGGCGCTGGCCCGCGAGGCGGCGCGCAAGGCGCGCGAGCTTACGCGCCGCAAGACCGCCATGGACGTGGCCAGCCTGCCCGGCAAGCTGGCCGATTGCCAGGAAAAGGATCCGGCGCTGTCGGAACTGTTCATCGTCGAGGGCGACTCGGCCGGCGGTTCCGCGAAGCAGGGCCGCTCGCGCCAGAACCAGGCCGTGCTGCCCCTGCGCGGCAAGATCCTGAACGTGGAACGCGCGCGCTTCGACCGGATGCTGTCCAGCGACCAGATCGGCACGCTGATCACCGCGCTGGGGACCGGCATCGGCCGGGACGAGTTCAACCTGGGCAAGCTGCGCTATCACAAGATCGTCATCATGACCGATGCCGACGTCGACGGCGCGCATATCCGCACCCTGCTCTTAACCTTCTTCTTCCGGCAGATGCCGGAACTGATCGAGGCCGGGCACCTCTATATCGCCCAGCCGCCGCTCTACAAGGTCGCGCGCGGCCGCTCGGAGGTCTATCTGAAGGACGAGGCGGCGCTGGAGGATTACCTGATCGAGCAGGGCGTCGACGGCGCCAGCCTGCGGCTCGGCAACGGCGAGCAGCTGACCGGCGCCGATCTGGCCCGGGTGGTCGAGGAAGCGCGCAGCGCGCGGCGCCTTCTGCGCGCCTATCCGACGCATTATCCGCCGCATATCACCGAACAGGCCGCGATTGCCGGCGCGCTGGTGCAGGGGCGCGTCGATGCCGATGCCCAGGGCGTGGCTTCGGCGGTCGCCGCCCGGCTCGACATGATCGCCGAGGAATACGAGCGCGGCTGGACCGGCCGGCCGACCCAGGACGCCGGCATCCGCCTGACCCGGCTTCTGCGGGGCGTCGAGGAAAGCCGCACCCTGGACGGGCCGATGCTGCGCAGCGCCGAAAGCCGGCGGCTGGGTGCGATGACCGAAAGCCTGCAGGAAATCTATGGCCAGACCGCGCATCTGATGCGCAAGGACCGCGGCATTCCGATCCACGGCCCGCTGGACCTGCTGAAGGCGGTTTTCCTGGAGGGCGAAAAGGGCCTGTCGCTGCAACGCTACAAGGGTCTGGGCGAGATGAACCCCGAGCAGCTTTGGGAAACCACGCTGGACCCGGTCGCCCGCACGATGCTGCAGGTGCGAATCGAGGATGTTTCCGAGGCCGACGACATCTTCACCAAGCTGATGGGCGATGTCGTCGAACCGCGGCGCGATTTCATCCAGCAGAATGCGCTCAGCGTGGAGAATCTGGATATCTGAGGGCGGGCGCCAAGTCCCTTCTGGACAGGTCGCCAAATGTTGATGCAATTTTAGGTTGATTGTTGCCATCATGTCGCGCATCACGCGGCAGAAATCTTTATCTGCGCCGCACCGGTTGCGGCCAGCCGGTCACGAGACTAGTTCTGGTTCAAATCCGACGCCTGCGAGACAGCTCCTGTGCCAGGCACCCAATCGTTAGGAGAATGAATATGCGCGCAACTCGCCTGATCGCCTCCTTCGCCACCCTGGCCCTTGGCGCCGCGGCCGCGAATGCCGGTGGCTATACCCCCCCGGTGGTGGACACGGGTGTCGTGGCTCCGATCACCGAGGTCGCTCCGGTCGGCAACTGGCAGGGCGGCTATGCCGGTCTGACCCTGGGCTATGCCTTCGGCGGCGACGATGATGTCGGCGTCAGCGGCGTCACCCCCGATTCGCTGGAAATGAGCGGTGCCAACGGCGGCGTCCGCCTGGGTTATCGCTGGCAGAAAGACCGCTGGGTCTTCGGTCCGGAACTGGGCTACGAAGGCGGCAACATCAAGGACAGCTTCTCGACCGACGGCTATGACGCCGAATCGAAGGTCAAGAACGTCCTCGCCCTGCGCATGAAGACCGGCTACGAAGTCGCCCCCAACACGCTGGTCTACGGCATCGCCGGTGTGGCCCGCGGCAAGATCGACTATTCGGTCACCGGCAACGGCGCCGACATCAACGACACCTACACCAAGACCGGCTACATCGTCGGTCTGGGCGCCGAACGGATGATCAACGACAAATGGTCGGTCACCGGCGAATACGAATATGCCAACTTCGGCAAGGAAAAGCTGTCGGACGGCACCAACACCACCAATGCGACGCCGAAGTTCCACAACATCAAGCTGGGCGTGAACTTCAAGTTCTGATCCGCAAGATCTGATCCGGCTCCACGGACGGGAAAGGGTCGCCTTCGGGCGGCCCTTTCTCGTTCAGCGCCGCCGGCGCAGCCCGACCGGCAGCACGATGGCGCGGGCACCGCAGGCCACCGCCAGCCCCTGCGGCACCAGCGCCAGCAAGGCCGGATCGTCATGGGACAAGCCGCCGGTATAGGCACCGAAGGCCGGCAACAGCAGATGCTCGGCCCCCAGCAGAAAGGCCCGGCGACGCTCGCCAGCCAGCCGCACCACCGGATGGAAATGCCCCGAGATGTCCGGCCCCCGCCCCGCCTCGTGCCGCAGCCGGACCGCACCCAACTGCAGTTCCGCCAGCGCCCGGCCGGGCAGGCCCGCCGGGATCGACGGGTCGTGGTTGCCCGCGATCCAGATCCAGTCGCACCCCCGTGCCAGCCCCGCCAGCGTGACCGCGACCTGCGGATCCAGCGTCGCGGCCGCCGTCGGATCGTCGAACCCGTCGCCCAGGCTGATCACGGCCCGGGGCTGAAGCCGCTCGATTTCGCCTGCCAGGCGTTCCAGGGTCGCCAGCCCCTCATAGGGCGGCAGCAGCGGTCCGCCGCGGCGGGCCATGCGCTCGGCCTTGCCCAGGTGCAGGTCGGCGACGACCAGCCAGCGCCCTTCCGGCCACCACAGCGCGCCCGAGGGCCGCGCTTCAAGGCGCAGGCCGTGGAAATCGAAACCATAGCCGCTCATGCGATCCCTTCCAGCCCGGCCTCGCGCATCAGATCCTCGGCCTCGATCCGGGCCAGCCGCTCGCGGCCCTCGCCGCGGATCGGCACCCGGCCGACCTCCAGCAGCAGGGGCGCGGCCATGGGCGAGACGCGCTCCAGCATCCGATGCGCGCGCCGGGGCGAGCGGGCCAGCATTTCCTCGATGCGGCCGAAATCGACCAGTCCCCTGCCCGCCTCATCGGCGGTGATGCGCAGCATCAGGTGGCCGGGATCGTATTTCCGCAACGTGTCATAGAGAATGTCGCTGGAAAACGTCGCCTGCCGGCCCGATTTGCGCGCGCCGGGCATGTTGCGCTGGATCAGCCCGGCGACGGTGGCGACATTGCGGAAGGTCCGCTTCATCACCGCATTGCCGCCCAGCCAGTCGCCCAGACCCGCCCGCAGTCGCGCCGCGTCCAGAAGCGGTCCGGGATCGGTCACCGGGTCCAGCGACCAGACCAGCAGCGCGTAATCCGTGGACAGGAAGCCCAGCGGACCCAGCCCGGCCTGCTCCATCTCGCGGGTGACCAGCAGCCCCAGGGTCTGCAAGGCGTTGCGGCCGGCAAAGCCGTAAAGCGCGAAATGCCACAGCCCGGCATGGGGAAAGCTTTCCGACAGCAGCAGCCCGGGCTGTGGCAGCGCCGAGACTTCGGCCTGCAGCGCCAGCCAGTCGCGGGTGTCGGCGGGCAGGGCGCTGTGGCGTGAGGGATCGCCGATCAGTTCCAGCACGCGGTGGGAAAGTTGCGTGGACGTGGCCAGCTTGACGCCGGAATAGACCGCGATCTTGGGCTGGTTGCGCGGATCGGGCGTGACCTCGATCACCATCTCGCGCATCGCGTCCATCCGCACCACCCGGCCGCCGATCAGGAAACTGTCTCCGGGCGACAGGCTGGCGGCGAACCCCTCCTCGACCTCGCCCAGGGGGGCGCCGCCGCGGCCGCGCAGCCGGACCTTCATCATCTCGGCCTCGACGATGGTGCCGACATTCATCCGCAACAGCTTCGCCGCGCGCGGATCGCGCAGTTGCCACAGCCCGTCGCGCAGCATCAGCCGCTGCCAGCGGTCATAGGCGCGCAGGGCATAACCCCCGGTCGCGGCGAAATCCAGGCAGGCGTCGAAATCCGCCCGGCTCAAACCGCGATAGGGACCCGCCGTGACCACCTCGGCGAAAAGCGCATCGGCGTCGAAGGGCGCGGCGCAGGCGGTCAGCAGGATATGCTGGCACAGGACGTCCAGCGGCCCCGGCCCGCGCGGATCGCCGTCCAGGTCGCGTTCCCGCACCGCCTCCAGCGCCGCCACGCATTCGATCTGCTCGAAGCGGTTCGCCGGCACGATCCGCGCCTTGGACGGCGCATTGTAACGGTGGTTCGCCCGGCCGATGCGCTGGACCAGCCGCTTGACGTTCTTCGGCGCACCGACCTGGATCACCAGGTCCACCGCGCCCCAGTCGATGCCCAGGTCCAGGCTGCCGGTCGCCACCACCGCCCGCAACTGCCCCGCCGCCATCGCCGCCTCGACCCGCGCGCGAGCCTCGCGCTCCAGGCTGCCGTGGTGCAGCCCGATGGGCAGGTTCTCGTCATTCGCGGCCCAGAGCGCCTGGAAGAACAGCTCGGCCTGGGCACGGGTGTTGATGAAGACGATGGTGGTGCGGGCCTCGCGGATCGCCGCCAGCACCTCGGGGATGGCGTAATGGCCGCCGCCGCCGGACCAGGGCGCCGGTCGCGCCGTCCGCAGCATGGCGATGTCGGGCTCGGGGCCGGGATCGGCCTCGACGATCTGGACCGGCCCCGCCCCGGCCATGAAACCGGCCAGCCCCGCCGGATCCTCGACCGTCGCCGACAGGCCGGTGACGCGCACCCCCGGCGACAACGCCCGCAACCGCGCCAGCCCCAGCATCAACTGGTCGCCGCGCTTGCTCTCGGCCAAGGCGTGCAACTCGTCCAGCACCACCCGCCGCAGCCCGCCAAAGATCGCCGGCGCCTCGGGATAGCTCAGCATCAGGGCCAGGCTCTCCGGCGTGGTCAGCAGCACCTCGGGCGGATCGACCCGCTGCCGCCGCCGCTGGCCCTGCCCGGTATCGCCGGTGCGGTCCTCGACCCGGATCGCCAGCCCCAGTTCCGCCACCGGCCGCCCCAGGTTGCGGGCGATATCCGCTGTCAGCGCCTTCAGCGGCGAGACGTAAAGCGTATGCAAGCCGCGCGTCTTTCCGTTTTCCAAATACCCATCCTGCAACCGCGCCAGTTCCACCAGCGAGGGCAGGAACCCCGCCAGCGTCTTGCCGCCCCCGGTCGGCGCGATCAGCAGGCTGTCGCCTTCGGCCGCCAGCAGCGCCAGCTGATGCGGATGCGGCTGCCAGCCCTGGCGCGCGAACCAGTCCTGAAACGCTTGCGGCAGGATCACAGCATCGCCTCGAGCGTTTCCAGCCGGTCCGCCTCGGCCGCCGGCTTGTCCCAGCGGATGCGGCTGATGCGCGGGAACCGCATCGCCACGCCCGAGCGGTGACGCGAGGACCGGTTCAGCCCCTCGAATGCCACCTCGACCACCAGCTTCGGCGCCAACGCCCGCACGGGACCGAAACGCTCGACGGTATTGGCGCGGACAAAGCGGTCCAATTCGCGCAGTTCGGCATCGGTAAAGCCGAAATAGGCCTTGCCGACCGGCACCAGTTCGGTCCCGTCCCACAGCCCGAAAGTGAAGTCCGAATGGAAACCCGAGCGCTTGCCATGCCCGCGCTGCGCATAGATCAGCACCGCATCCACCACCATCGGATCGCGCTTCCACTTGAACCACGGCCCGCGCGGACGCCCCGACAGATAGACGGAATCGCGCCGCTTGATCATCACGCCCTCGATCACCGCCACCGGCGGGTCGGCGCGCAGCGCGGCCAGATCGTCCCATGAGCCGAAATCCAGCAGTGGCGAGATGTCGATCCGCGCTCCGAAATCCGCCGCTTCCAGCACCGCGCGGCGGACCTCCAGAGGCTCGGCGCGCAGGTCGCGGCCCTGCCAGATCAGCAGGTCGTAAAGCCGCAGCCCGGCCGGGTGGCTGGCCAGCAGGCCCTTGCCCACGGTCTTGCGGTTCAGCCGCTTCTGCAGCTCGCCGAAGGGCGCCACGTCGCCGTCGCGCCGCACCAGCAATTCGCCGTCGGCGCTGCCGTCGAAATCCATCGCCTCGATCACGTCGGGAAAGGCATGGGAAATATCCTCGCCGTTGCGGGAATAAAGCCGCCGCACGCCGCCGTCGCTGACCGCCTGCACCCGGATGCCGTCCCATTTCCATTCCGCGACATGCTGCGCCGGGTCCAGCGCGCGCAATTCGTCCAGGTCGGTGGGCGTGGACAGCATCACCGGGCGGAACGGCGCGCGGCCCGCGCTTTCCGGCCGGACCCCGCCGCCGATCCAGTGAAACAGCGGCGCATAGGGCGGGACCAGCCCGTGCCAGATCTCCTCGATCTCGGCGACCGAGGGCATGCCCATTGCCGCCAGCGCCATCCGCGCCATCCGCGCCGACAGGCCGATCCGCAGGTTCCCCGTCGCCAGCTTCAGGAAGGCCAGCCGCTCGGACGCGCCAAGCCGGTCCAGCATCCCGGCGATGGCCCCCGGCAGCGCCGCCTTGCCTGTTCCCTGCAACAGCGCCACCGCCTGCGACAGCGGCGGATCGTCCTGCGCGCCTTCGGGCCAGACCAAGGCGATGGTCTCGGCCAGGTCGCCGACGAAATCATAGGACAGCTCCAGAAGCTGGGCGTCCACCCGCTCTTCGGCCAGCGTGCGCAGCAGGGACGGCGTGACCCGCCGCAGGTCCAGGTCCCCAGTCAGCGCCGCCAGGGCCCAGCCGCGATCCGGGTCGGGGGTGCGTGCCAGGTAATGCTGCACCAGCCGCAGCTTGGCATTGCGCGCGGGCGTGAAGGCCAGGCGTTCCAGCAGGGCGGCGAAGGCCTTCATTCCTCGGCCTCGTCCTCATAGCCGACCAGCCGCAGGGGCCGGGCGGGAATCTGCGCGAGCTCGCACCAGCGCATCACGCCCTCTTCGGCGCCATGGGTGACCCAGACCTCGGCCGGCGCAAGCTCGGCCAGCGTGCCGGTCAGCGCCGGCCAGTCCACATGGTCGCTGATCACCAGGGGCAGCTCGACGCCCCGCTGCCGCGCCCGGGCCCGGACCGCCATCCAGCCCGAGGCAAAGCAGATCACCGGGTCGCGGAACCGCTGCACCCAGGGGCTGGCAAAGGCCGAGGGCGGGGCAACCACCAGCTGCGCAGGCACCTCTTCGGCAGTGGCACGGACCAGCGCGCCCAAATCCACCCCCTGGGCGATGTAATAATCGCAAAGCGTCTTCAGCGCGCCGTGGATGGCGATGGGCGCGTCATAGCCCGCCTGCCGCAGCAGCGCGATGACATGCTGCGCCTTGCCCAGCGCATAGGCGCCGACCAGATGCGGCCGCTCGGGGAATTCCGCCATGCTGGCCAGCAGCTTGGCCGTTTGCGTGGCGGGATCGGGAAAGCGGAACACCGGCAGGCCGAAGGTCGCCTCGGTCACGAAGACGTCGCAGGGCACCGGCTGGAACGGCGCGCAGGTCGGGTTCGGCTGCCGCGTGTAATCGCCCGAGACCACGATCCGGCAATCCCCCCGCGTCACCGCGATCTGCGCCGAGCCCAGCACATGACCCGCCGGATGAAAGCCCACGGTGACGCCGCCGATGCGGGTCTCGCCCTCGGCGATCTCGGTGCTGCCGGCAAAGCCCTCGCCCATGCGCAGGCGCATGATGTCGAGCGTCTGGGCGGTGGCCATGACCGCGCCGTGGCCGAAACGGGCGTGGTCGGAATGGCCGTGGGTGATCAGCGCCCGCGCGACCGGCTTCAGCGGGTCGATGTGGAAGCCGCCCTCGGGGCAGTAAAGCCCGGCCTCGGTCGGCAAAAGGATCGGATCGCTGCGCATGGGCCCAAGATGTGGAACATTTCGTGAAAATCAACGGGAGATCCGTCGATCGCCAAGGCAAAACGCCGCCGGCGCGTTCCGGGTCCCTAGCCCGCGCACCGCCGGGCGGCATAGTCCCGCACCAAGGCCACCCGGCGCGGCCGGAAGCTGGTCCCGCCCGGCCGCATGGCCTGGATGCGGGGAACGTGAAAGACCCGGAAATCCTGCCGCAGCCGGCAATGCGCCAGCAGCATGATGTGGCTTTCGCCATAGCTCAGGCCCAGGGGCCAGATCTCGCGCGTGGTCCGCGCCTCGCGCAGGTCCTGATAGTCGATGACCAGGCTGCGTTCCTCCCAGATAGCGGCGCGCAGCAGGGACATGTCGATGCCCGGCACCGGCAGGCGCGCCTCGGGGCGGAACAGGCGCAGGGTGGCGTGCAGGGCGTGGCGGCCCTGGCTTTCCGGCAGGGTGGCGATGATGCGGGCCATGGCGTCCTCGCCCGCCGCGGTCAGCTGGGCGTCGCCGATGCTGCGCAGGGCCGAGATCGCCAGCACCAGCGCCTCGATCTCCAGCCGCGAAAAGCTTTGCGGCGGCAGGGCCGGGTCCTCGGTCAGGCTGTAGCCCACGCCGGCCTCGCCGTCGATCAGCGCCCCGCCCGCGCGCAGGGTGGCGATGTCGCGGTAAAGCTGACGGGTCGAGACGCCGGTTTCCGCCGCCAGCCGCGCCGCCGTCGCCGGGGCGGGCAGGCGGCGCAGCGCATCCATCAGGCGCATCAGCCGGTCGGTGCGGGACATGCTGTCACCTTCTGTCAGGACCTCTGCCGCATCCTGCCGCCATCGTCACAGGAGGCCAAGATGCTGACCCTATACCACGCCCCGAAAAGCCGCTCGTCCAGCGTGCTCGTGCTGTTGAAGGAACTCGACGCGCTCGACCGGGTGCAGATCCGCAAGGTCGATATCCCGCGTCAGGACGGCAGCGGCGCCCGCGATCCCGCCAACCCGCACCCCGAGGGCAAGGTGCCCTACCTGACCAACGGCCAGGACCATGTCCGCGAACGCGGCGCGATCATGCTCTACCTGACCGACCTGTTCCCCGAGGCCGGGCTGGGTCCCCTGCCCGGCGACCCCGCGCGCGGGCAATACCTGGGCTGGCTCAGCTGGTATCAGGGCGTGCTGGAACCGGTGGCGATCCTGAACTTCTTCAAGATCGAGCATCCGGCGCTGCAAGCCACCTTCCGCGACTACGACACCGCGATCCGGCGGCTCGAAGAGGTGCTGGCGAAGCAGCCCTTTCTGCTGGGCGAGCGGTTCTCGGCCGCCGACCTGCTGATCGCCTCGCCCTTCATCTTCTTCGGCGAGGGCATGCCGCGCCCGCCGGTGGTGGAGGCATGGGTCAGCCGGGTTCAGTCGCGGCCGTCGATGGCATGGGCCCGCGATTTCGACGGCTGAGCCGGGCCGCCGGCGGGCAGCCGCGCCAGCTGGACCATCAGGATGCCGGCCGCCACCACCGCCGCGCCCAGCACATCGGCGGCGCCGAAGCGTTCGCCAAGCAGCACGGCGGCGATGACGACGCCGAAGATCGGCGACAGGAAATGAAAGGTCGCCGCCCGCACCGCGCCGACGCGGTTGACCAGCAGGAACCACAGCCAGGTCGCGCCGATGCCGGGCACCAGAACGGTATAGAGAAAGGCGCCGACCAGGCCGGGGCTCCAATGCACCGGGCGGCTCCACTCCATCGCCGCGGCGGGCAGCAGCAGCGCCAGCGCCCCCACCGCCATCTGCAGGCCGACGATCATCATCATGTTGCGGCTGCCCCCGGCCCCGCGTGCGGCCAGCGTCGCCAGGGTCAGCGCCACCACGCCGATCAGGCACAGCACCAGCCCGGGAATGTCCAGCCCGTGGCGCAGCCGCACGCCCATGATCAGGCCCACGCCCAGGATGCCGGCGACCAGCCCGGCCACGGCCATGGGACGCAGCCGCTCGCCAAGGACCAGCCAGCCCAGCAGGGCCACCAGAAGCGGCATCATCGAGGCGATGATCGCCGCGGCCGAGGCCTCGACATGCTGCATGGCGACCCAGTTCAACCCCAGGTAAAGCGCGTTCTGGCACATACCGAAAATCACCACCGTGCGCCATTCCGCCCGGCCGAGTCGCCAGCTTTCCCCCATGGCGCGGGCCAGCGGAATCGCCACCAGGGCCGACAGGGCAAAGCGGATCACCAGCGCCGTCAGCGGCGGCGCGGCCAGCACGATCATGCGGGTGGTGGTAAAGGCCGAGGCCCAGGCCAGCGCGAAACCGACCCCCATCAGGATGGCTTTCAGGTCCATGGCGCTTCCTTTCCCTGCCCGCCCCCCTTGGGCTAGCAGATCGCGCCGCCGGTGCAAGCGCGGCCGGCCTTCACCGTCGGCCCGATACCCATGCCCAGCGCGCGCGGGGTTCCGGAACCCGCGGATCGGGCGAAAACGAAGAAGGGCCGCGCTCTCCTTGCGCGGCCCCTCCTGACACGAACGCCCGGTTTCAGGCGTTCACGCTGTCTTTCAGCGCCTTGGCGATGGTGACCTTGACCACCTTGTCGGCAGGCTTCGTCATCATTTCCTGGGTCTGCGGGTTGCGGACCTGACGTTCGGGGCGGGCGCGGCAGGCAACCTTGCCGATACCCGGCAGGGTGACGGCGCCACCTTCGGCAACAGTGCGCGACACGACGGCCGACAGCGCATCCAGAGCCGCCGCTGCGGTCTTCTTGTCGCTGCCCATTTCATCGGCCAGCGTGGCGACGAGCTGAGTCTTGGTCATCGGTTTAGAAGCGGCCTGAGCCATGTTCTGTCTCCTCGTTGTTCCCCGTTCGGGAAATTTTCGGACGCCACAGTGGCGGCACGAAAGTCGCTACACAAGGTTTTTGCGCGCAGATCAAGCGTTTTCCTGTGTTTTCGGGCCGCGGACGTAGCGAAAATACCCGAAAACCGGCCTGTCAGAGGAAAGCGGTCTCGTTGAACGACCGCAACTTCCGCGAGTGGATGCGCTCCAGCGGCGTGGCGCGCAGCTTTTCCATCGCCCGGACTCCGATCAGCAGATGGTTCGCGACCTGGGTGCGATAGAAATCCGTGGCCATGCCGGGCAGCTTCAACTCGCCATGCAGCGGCTTGTCCGACACGCAGAGCAGCGTGCCATAGGGCACCCGGAAGCGGAACCCGTTCGCGGCGATGGTGGCGCTTTCCATGTCCAGCGCGACGGCGCGCGACTGCGACAGCCGCTGGACGGGGCCGGACTGGTCGCGCAGTTCCCAGTTGCGGTTGTCGATCGTCGCCACCGTGCCGGTGCGCATGATCGCCTTGAGGTCGTAGCCGTCCAGCTGCGTGACCTCGGCCACCGCCTCTTGCAGCGCCACCTGCACCTCGGCCAGAGCCGGGATCGGCACCCAGACCGGCAGGTCGTCGTCAAGCACGTGATCCTCGCGCAGATAGGCATGGGCCAGGACGAAATCGCCCAGCGACTGCGAATTGCGCAGCCCGGCGCAATGGCCGACCATCAGCCAGGCGTGAGGCCGCAGCACGGCGATATGGTCGGTCGCGGTTTTCGCATTGGACGGCCCGACGCCGATGTTCACCAGGGTGATGCCGTCGCCGTCCGGGCGTTTCAGGTGATAGGCCGGCATCTGCGGCATCTTGGCGCCGGTGGCGATGATGTCCTCGGGCCGCTCCAGCACCTGGTTCCACGGCGCGATGAAGGCGGTATAGCCCGACTCGGGGTCGGACAGCGCGCGGCGGGCGAAACCCTCGAACTCGTCGACGTAGAACTGGTAGTTCGTGAACATCACGAAGTTCTGGAAATGCTCGGGCAGGGTCGCGGTGTAATGCGACAGCCGCGCCAGCGAATAATCCACCCGCTGCGCGGTAAAGGGCGCCAGCGGCTGGCTGCCGTCCGGGTTCAGCCCCGCGGTGCCGTTGACGATGTCGTCGTTCATCGTGTTCAGGTCCGGCACGTCGAAGACGTCGCGCAGGGAATAGTTCAGCACGCCTTCCTGCGGCACGTTCAGGTCGCTTTGCGTCGCCACGGCGAAATGCACCGGCATCGGCGTGCCGCTGTCGGCGACCGAGACCGGGACGCCGTGGTTCTTCATCAACAGCCCGATCTGCTCGGTCAGGTAGCCGCGGAACAGGTCGGGCCGGGTGATCGAGGTGGCATAGACCCCGGGCAGCGCGACATGGCCGAAGGACAGCCGCGAATCCGTCTTGGAATGCACCGGCACCCGCAGCCGCAGCTCGGGGTAGAAGGCGCGATAGCGCGCCTGCGGCCGGGCGCCCTGCAACGTGGCGACGAAGCGCTCCAGCAGGAAATGCGAGGCGCGTTCGTAAAGTTCGATCAGCCGCGCGACGGCGGCGGCGGGGTCGTCGAAGGACTGCCGCTCGGCGGGTTCGGGCGTTTCCAGGGGAAGGGTCCGGCGGTCGGTCGTCATGCGCGCTCTCCAATTTGGCGCCAGAGTGCCAGCGCCGCCCGGCACTGGCAAGCGGCTGGCCCAGTGCCTATCTGGGGAGACAAAGGAGTGATCCGCATGGAATTTTCCGTTCTCGATCTTGCCGTCGTCGCCGAAGGCGCGGACGCCCGGCAGGCCATCGCCAATTCGGTTTCGCTGGCCCAGGCCGCCGAGGGCTGGGGCTACAAGCGCTTCTGGCTGGCCGAGCATCACAACATGCCCGGCATCGCCAGCGCCGCGACGGCGGTACTGATCGGCCATGTCGCCGAACATACGCAGACGATCCGCGTCGGCGCCGGCGGCGTCATGCTGCCCAATCACGCGCCGCTGGCGATTGCCGAACAATTCGGCACCTTGGCGACGATCCATGGCGACCGCATCGACCTGGGCCTGGGCCGCGCGCCCGGCGGCGACGGTGCCGTCATGCATGCGCTGCGCCGCGCCATGCAGCGCAACGACGATTTCCCGAACGACGTGGTCGAGCTGATGCGCTATCTGGGCACGCCGCGCCCCGGCGCCCCGGTCGCGGCCCATCCGGGCGAGGGCACGAATGTGCCGGTCTGGATCCTGGGCTCGTCGCTTTACGGCGCCAGCCTCGCCGCCGTGCTGGGCCTGCCCTATGCCTTTGCCAGCCATTTCGCGCCCGGCGACCTGGAGCAGGCGGTCGGGCTGTACCGCGAGCGGTTCGAGGCGACCGAGTTCGGCACCCGCCCGCGCTTCATGCTGGCGGTGAACGTCATCGCCGCCGACACCGACGCCGAGGCGCAGCGGCTGCGCAGCAGCCAGATGATTTCCTTTGCCCGGCTGCGCACCGGCATGCCGGGGCTGCTGCCGCCGCCGGTCGACGACATCCATGACGCGGTGCCGGCCGCGGTGCTGCCGATGGTCGAGCACGCGCTGTCGGTCAGCGCCGTCGGCGCGCCCCAGACGGTCGCCACGCAGCTGGACGCGCTGATCGCGACATACCGCCCGGACGAGTTGATCCTGGTTGGGAACATCTACGACCAGGCGGCGCGACACCGCTCCTTCGCCATCGCGGCCGAGATCCTGCGGGGCCGGGCGTGAGGGTGCTGGTCTTTGGCCACGGCTATTCCGCCGGCTTCCTGACGCCGCTGCTCGTGGCCGAGGGCTGGCAGGTCGCCGGCACCACGCGCGGCGACACCGCGCGCGTGGCGGCGGCGGGGGCCGAGCCGCTGCTCTGGCCGGGGGACGAAGGCGCGGTGCGGCAAGAGATCGCGGCGGCCGATGCGATCCTGGTCTCGGTCGGGCCGGACGGCGGCGCGGACCCGGTGCTGGCGGCGTTCGGCGCCGAGATCGGGCGCGCGCGGCCGCGCTGGCTGGGCTATCTGTCCACCACCGGGGTCTATGGCGATCACGGCGGCGGCTGGGTCGATGAGGACACGCCCCTGACCCCATCCACACGGCGCGGGCGCGAGCGGGTCGCTGCCGAGCAGGGCTGGCAGCGGCTGGCGGCGGAACACGGGTTGCCCCTGCACATCTTTCGCCTGGCCGGAATCTATGGCCCCGGACGCGGGCCCTTTGCCAAGCTGCGCGCCGGCACCGCGCGGCGCATCGTCAAGCCCGGGCAGATCTTTTCCCGCATCCATGCCGAGGATATCGCCCGGGTGCTGCTGGCCTCGATCAAGGCGCCCTGCCCCGGCGCGGTCTACAATGTCTGCGACGACGATCCCGCCCCGCCCGAGGCGGTGATCGGCCATGCCGCGGCCCTGCTGGGCCTGCCCCTGCCCCCGGCCGAGGATTTCGCCACGGCCGAGATGACGCCGATGGCGCGCAGCTTCTATGCCGAAAGCAAGCGCGTGACGAACACCCGCATCAAGCGCCAGCTGGGCGTCGCGCTGCGCTATCCCGACTATCGCGCCGGGCTGGTGGCGCTGGCCCGGGCCGAGGGGTTGATCTAGGGCGCGATCGAGCAGCAGCCGGTCAGCATGCGCGATGGCTGGTCCTGCCCGTCCAGGATCACCGTGACCGCCAGCGCGAAGCTGCGGTCGGACATGCCGTCCGAGCACTGTTCGGGCTGCATCACCGCGGTCAGCCGGCCCTTGTCGTCGCCGGCGATCATGCCGCGCATCGGCTCGCCCTCGATGCCGCGGTCCATGACCTTGCGCAGCGACAGCGGGCGCTCGGGCTGGTCGGGGGCGCTGAACACCAGGCCCTTCTCGACGGTCTTGAAGGACCAGAAGGGTTCGGTGCCGCTGCAGCGCAGGGTCAGCGGCAGGGCGTTCGGCTTCCAGGCCGAGGGCTGCGGCTTCAGGAAGCGCAGCGCCACCCAGCCGGTCTTTTCGCCCGCGTTCACCCGGCCCCATTTGCCCGACCCGTCGCGGGCCAGCAGTTCCACCCCCTTGGCGGTCGAGGGCAGCGTGGCGATGACCTTGGCCTTGCCATCCGGCGCCTCGCGCACGTTCAGCGTGTCCCAGGTTTCCACCACGGTCACGTCGAAGAGATTCGGCAGATAATCCTCGGCCATGGCCGCCGCCGGAGCCGCCAGCGCCAAGCCGGCCAGAAGGGTCGTCAACAGGTTCATGGGGGCACCGTGTCGGTCAGGTTACATCGAAGAAATTAGCATCAATCGAACGCAGGACATAGGTCTTGTCGATGCGCACGCCGACGCCGTGGTCGATCATCAGCCGCGCCAGGCGGGCGCCGTCGATCAGCACCACCCGCTGCTGGACGCGGCGGACATAGTCCCGCGCGTCCTTGCTAAAGGACGAGGTGGTGACGAAAACGCCCTTGGTGGCGCTTTCGCCGGTCATCGAGCCGATGAAGGCCTGAAGCGCCGGGCGGCCGATGGTATTCTCGGGCGCGTAACGCTTGGCCTGGATATAGACGGCGTCGAGGCCCAGCTTGTCCTCGTTCACCACGCCGTCGATGCCGCCGTCGCCGGATCTGCCGATGGCCTGCCCCATCTCGGCCCGGCCATCGCCATAGCCCATGGCGAGCAGCAATTCGACGATCAGAAGCTCGAAACGGGCGGGGGTGAGGGAGAGAACCTGTTCCAGCAGGTCTTCCGCCAAGGCTTCACTGATTTCCTGATAAGCCGCTTCGATCGTCTCGACGGGCGGCAGTGAAGACTCGACCACTCGATCCACCTCTATGACCGCAGCCAGGCCAGCCCCCTCCTCCCGCTCGGCGATAAGAGCGTTGAGATAGTTCTTGTCAACGTGCGCACCTGAGCGCGCCACAGCTTGGCCTTGCGGCGAAAGTTCATAGACACCGCGCTTCGGGCGTACGACGAGCCCCGCCTTCATCAAGCGGAAAATGGCCCAATCGGCACGGTCGACAACGCGGGTTCTTGTACCGCTGGGTATCAATTCGGCCATCTGATCTTGGCTGAGGCCATATCGCTTCTGAATGCCCACCGCGCATTCCTTGGCATTGGTCGCCCCAGCAGCCAAGAGTTCCAGACACGGCCGAAACAGCTCATACATCGAAGGAATTTCGCTCACGCCCGTTTTTCCCCAATCTGGGCGACGCCGAGGACTTCCAGCACCTTGGCTTCGATGTCGGGCGCCGACATGCGGGCGCAGCGATACATGGCCTCGGGGCTGGCGTGGTCGATGAAGGTGTCTGGAAGCACCATCTGGCGGAAGCGCAGCCCGCCGTCGAACACGCCCTCGTCGGACAGCAGCTGCGCCACCAGCGAGCCGAAGCCGCCGACGGCGCCCTCTTCGATGGTGATCAGCGCCTCATGCGTGCGCGCAAGGCGCAGGATCGTCTCGCGATCCAGGGGCTTCGCGAAGCGCGCATCGACCACCGTCGGCGTGACGCCGCGCGCCGCCAGGGCCTCGCGGGCGCGCATCACCTCGGCGAGGCGCGTGCCGAAGGACAGGATCGCGACGCGCTTGCCCTCGCAGATGACGCGGGCCTTGCCGATCTCCAACGGAATGCCGCGCTCGGGCATCTCGACGCCCATGCCCTCGCCGCGCGGATAGCGGAAGGCGATGGGGCCGTCGTCATGGGCGGCGGCGGTGGCGACCATATGCACCAGCTCGGCCTCGTCGGCGGCGGCCATCACCACGAAGCCGGGGAGGTTTGCGAGGAAGGCGATGTCATAAGCACCGGCATGGGTCGCGCCATCGGCGCCGACCAGCCCGGCGCGGTCGATGGCAAAGCGCACCGGCAGCCGCTGGATCGCCACGTCATGCACGACCTGGTCGTAGCCGCGCTGCAAAAAGGTCGAATAGAGCGCACAGAAGGGCTTCATCCCGCCTGCAGCCAGCCCGGCCGAGAAGGTCACGGCATGTTGTTCCGCAATGCCCACGTCGAAGCAGCGGCGCGGGAAACGCTCGGCGAACAGGTTCAGCCCGGTGCCGTCCGGCATGGCGGCAGTCACGGCGACGATCTTGTCGTCGCGGCTGGCCTGGTCGACCAGGGCGCGGGCAAAGACCGAGGTATAGCTCGGCGCATTCGATTTCGCCTTGGCCTGGGTGCCGGTCGCCACGTCGAATTTGGCGGTGGCATGGCCCTTGTCTGCGGCGCGCTCGGCGGGGGCATAGCCCTTGCCCTTTTTCGTCACCGCATGGATCAGCACCGGACCGTCGGCGCGGGCCTTGACCGTGCGCAGAAGCGGCAGAAGCTGGTCGAGGTCGTGGCCGTCGACCGGGCCGATATAGGAAAAGCCCAGCTCCTCGAACAGCGTACCGCCCACGGTCATGCCCTTCAGCATCTCCTTGGCGCGCTTGGCACCCTCTTGCATCGGGCCGGGCAGCAGGCTGACGGCGCCCTTGGCGGCGGCCTTGAGATCCTGGAACGGGCCGCCGGTATAGAGCCGCGTCAGATAGGTCGAAAGCGCCCCGGTCGGGGGCGCGATGGACATCTCGTTGTCGTTCAGCACCACGAACAGCCGCTTGCCCAGGTGGCCCGCGTTGTTCAGCGCCTCGAAGGCCATGCCGGCGCTCATGGCGCCGTCGCCGATCACCGCCACGGCGTCGCCCGGATCGCCGCCCAGTTCCCGCGCCATGGCAAAGCCCACGGCCGCGCTGATCGAGGTCGAACTGTGGCCGGCCCCGAACGGGTCATAGGCGCTTTCGCTGCGCTTGGTAAACCCGGACAGCCCGCCCTCGGTCCGCAGGGTGCGGATGCGGTCGCGACGCCCGGTCAGGATCTTGTGCGGATAGCACTGGTGGCCGACGTCCCAGATGATCTTGTCGCGCGGCGCGTCAAAGACGGCGTGCAGCGCCACGGTCAACTCGACAACGCCCAGGCCGGCGCCCAGGTGGCCGCCGGTGACGGAGACCGCGCTGATTGTCTCGGCCCGCAATTCCTCGGCCAGCTGCCGCAATTCGCGATCCGTCAGCGCCTTCAGGTCCGAGGGCAGGGTCACCCGGTCCAGAACCGGAGTCGCGGGGCGGTGATCGTCTTGGGTCATGGCTTGCCCCTTTCCGGGCGGGCTTCAGGCGTCGCGTTCGATAACGAAACGCGCAAGCTGTCGCAAGTTTCCGGCGAGCTCGCCATAGGGGTCCAGCGCCGCCTCGGCATGACGCGCCAGCTTGCGGGCCTTGTCCCGCGCGCCGTCGAGCCCCAAAAGCGACACGAAGGTCGCCTTGTTGGCGGCGCTGTCCTTGCCGGTGCGCTTGCCGGTTTCTTCCTCGTTGCCGGTCACGTCCAGGATGTCGTCCTGGATCTGGAAGGCCAGGCCCAGGTTCTTGGCATAGTCGGCCAGGGGCGCCGCATCCTCGCCCGCCATCACCGCCCCCGCCGTGGCCGAGAACTGGATCAGCGCGCCGGTCTTGGCCCCCTGCAGGCGCTTGATCGCGACGATGTCCAGAGGCTCCAGCGCGGTCTCGGCGGCGATGTCCAGCGCCTGGCCCCAGACCATGCCGCGCGCGCCGATGGCCTCGGACAGCCCATGCACCAGCGCCAGCCGCACCTCGGCCGAGCCGACCGCCGGATCGGTCAACAGCCCGAAGGCCAGCGATTGCAGCGCGTCACCGGCCAGGATCGCCGTCGCCTCGGACCATTGCACATGCACGGTGGGCAGGCCGCGGCGCAGGTCGTCGTCATCCATCGCCGGCAGGTCGTCATGGACCAGGCTATAGGCATGCAGCGCCTCGACCGCCGCCGCGACCGGCAACGATTCCCGGTCGCGCAGGCCGAACAGCCGGGCTGATTCCATCACCAGCAGCGCGCGGATGCGCTTGCCGCCGATGCAGGCATAGCGCATCGCGTCGGCCAGGTCGCCCGAAGGCAGGCCGGCCATGGCCTCTTGCAGCGCGGCCTGGACCTGCGCCTTCACATCCTCAAGGCGGTCCTGCATCACAGCCCCTCGACCGGCACGGTCCCGGTCGGCTGGCCGCCGGCGGCCAGGGTGATCTTCTCGACCCGCTCCTCGGCGGCGCGCAGCACCTTGTCGCAATGCGCGCGCAGCTTGGCGCCGCGTTCGTAAAGCGCGATGGATTCCTCCAAGGTGGCCTCGCCATGCTCCAGCCGGCCGACCGTGGCCTCAAGCTCTTTCATCGCCTCTTCAAAGGACATGTTCTCGATCTCGGTCACGCGGCGGTCTCCCTCAGCACTGCGACATGGGCACGCGCCGAGCGGCCCAAAGCGCCGAGATCATAGCCGCCTTCCAGCGCAGACACCACCGGGGCCGAACAGGCAGCGGCGGTATCGCAGATCATCCTGGTGATGGCGGTGAAATCGCTCTCGTCCCAGTGCAACCCGGCCAGCGGATCGTCGGCATGGGCATCGAAACCGGCCGAGACCAGCACCAGTTGCGGCCGCCAGGCCTCGACCCGGGCCAAAAGCCCGCGCCAGATCTCACGCGCCCGCGCGCCATCGCTGCCGGCGGCCAGCGGCACGTTCACCACCTGGCCATGCGCCCCGGTCTCCGAGGCCGCCCCGGTGCCCGGGTAAAGCGGCGACTGATGGGTCGAGACGAACAGCGCCCGCGCCTCGTCCCACAGCACGTCCTGGGTGCCGTTGCCGTGATGCACGTCGAAATCCAGCACCGCCACGCGCTCCAGCCCGTGATGGTCCAGCGCCCGCTTCGCCCCGATCGCGACCGAGGACAGGATGCAAAAGCCCATCGGCTTCATGCGCTCGGCATGATGGCCGGGCGGACGCATGGCGACAAAGGCATTGGGCGCCTGCCCCGCCAGCACGGCATCGACCGCGGCGCAGACCCCGCCCGCGGCATGGCGCGCCGCCAGCAGGCTGCCCGGCGACAGATAGGTGTCCGAATCCAGCATCGCCCAGCCCTCGGCCGGCTGCTTGCGGCGCAGCATCGCCAGATATTCGGGCGGATGCGCGCGCAGCAGATCTGCCTCATCGGCCTCCGGTGCCGTGCGCCGCTCCAGCGCAAGCCCCTCCAGGGCTGCCAGGACCGCATCCAGCCGGGCCACCTGCTCGGGGTGGCTGGGCGGCGTCACATGCGCCTGTCCCGAGGGATGGGTGTAAAGCAATGTCATCGGCCAAGGATTATGGGCCGCCCCCCGCCCCGGCAAGCAAATGTTCCGCGACCTGCCGAAATCGACGCCCCGGGCGGAACCGCAGCCCCAGGACTTGCTCTCTTTTGTGCAGAAATATCCTGCGGGGGTCCGGGGGCGCAAAGCCCCCGGCAGCAACCGCGCCAGACTCAAACCGTCAGCCGCTGCCCGTCATGCCCCGCCATGCGCAATTCCATCAGCGTGCCCTCGGGCATGTCGCGGTCGAAGGCAACCTCGGTGAAATGCTCGGTCCGGCCCAGGCGCGGACCCTCGGTCAGCACCATGCGGCTCTGCCCGACCTCGCACGCCAGATGCCGGACCAAGGCCGCGTCGCCCTCGGCCCGCAGCCGGGCGGCCCGCTCCTTGATCGCCGGTCCCGGCACGCGCGGCATCCGCGCCGCCGGCGTGCCCTTGCGCGCCGAATAGGGGAAGACATGCAGGAAGGTCAGCCCGCAATCGCCGACCAGCTTCAGGCTGTTTTCGAACATCGCCTCGGTCTCGGTCGGGAAGCCGGCGATGATGTCGGCGCCGAAGATGATGCCGGGCCGCAGCTTGCGGGCCTCCTCGCAGAAGCGGATGGCATCGTCGCGCAGGTGCCGGCGCTTCATCCGCTTCAGGATCATGTCGTCGCCGGCCTGCAAGGACAGGTGCAGATGCGGCATCAGCCGCGGCTCCGCGGCGATGGCCAGCATCAGGTTCTCATCCGCCTCGATCGAGTCGATGCTGGAGATCCGCAGCCGCGGCAGGTCCGGCACCAGCCGCAGGATGCGCATCACCAGATCGCCCAGCCGCGGCGTCCCCGGCAGGTCGGCGCCCCAAGAGGTCAGGTCCACCCCGGTCAGCACCACCTCGTTGAAGCCGCGGTCGCGCAGCCGCTTGATCTGGTCCACCACCACCCCCGCCGGCACGGAACGCGAATTGCCGCGGCCATAGGGGATGATGCAGAAGGTGCAGCGATGGTCGCAGCCGTTCTGCACCTGCACATAGGCGCGATGCCGGCCGAAGCCGTCGATCAGGTGGCCGGCGGTTTCCTTGACCGACATGATGTCGTCGACCTGCACACGCTCGGTCTGGCCGATCAGGTCGGGGGCCTGCATCGCGGCCCAGGTCGCCGGCTGCATCTTTTCGTGGTTGCCGATGACGCGGCTGACCTCGGCCATGGCGGCAAAGGTTTCGGGCTCGGTCTGGGCCGCACAGCCGGTGACGATGACCGGGGCGCCGGGGTTCTCGCGCGCCAGCCGGCGGATCTCCTGCCGGGCCTTGCGCACCGCCTCAGCCGTCACCGCGCAGGTGTTCACGATCACCGCGCCGGAAAGCCCGGCGCTTTCGGCCATCTCGCGCATCGCCTCGGTCTCATAGGCGTTCAGCCGGCAGCCGAGAGTGGCAAAGACAGGCGCCTTCAGGTCCTTCATCCGCGCCAGACCCCGTCGAAGACATGCGCGGTCGGGCCGGTCATCCAGACCCCGTCCTCGCGCCAGTCGATTTCCAGCTGCCCGCCGGGGACGTTCACCTTGACCCGCCGCCCGGTCAGCCCGCGCCGCGCCGCCGCCACCACCGCCGCGCAGGAGCACGAACCCGAGGCCAGCGTGATACCGGTGCCGCGCTCCCAGATGCGCAGGACGATCTCGCTGTCCGAGACGACCTGCACGACCTCGACATTGGCGCGCTGCGGGTAAAGCGGGTGATGCTCATGCAGGGAGCCGAAGCGTTCCAGGTCGACCGCCGCGGCGTCGGGCACGAAGAAGGTCATGTGCGGATTCCCCATGCCGGTCGCCACCGGATCGCCCGCGATCGGCAGGTGCAGCAGGTCGAGATCCGCCGCCAGCGGGATCCGCGCCCAATCCAGCACCGGCGCGCCCATGTTGACGCGGGTCAGGCGATTGCCCGCATCCTCGGCCATCAGCACGGCATGATCGGTAGCAAGCCGCAGCGCCCCCGCCCCCGATTCGTCCATCAGGAAGCGTGCGACGCAGCGCGTGGCATTGCCGCAGGCCGCCGAGCGCGAGCCGTCCGCGTTGAAGAACACCAGCCGCGCATCGACGTTTTCTCCGGGCAGAATGACGGCCAGCTGGTCGAATCCGACGCCGCGATGGCGATCGGCCATGGCAGCAACAACGCCGGCCTCGGGCAGGAGGCCCGTTCCGCGCGCGTCGAGAACGACGAAATCATTGCCGAGCCCATGCATCTTCATGAAAGGCAGGCCGAGGTTTTGCTGATGTTCCATGAAGCCCCTTTACGCCCGCCCCGAAGTTTTTGCCAGAGGCGGCGTTTTTTCCGCTTGACCCCACCCACCGCCGACCGTAGTTAGCCTCCCGTGCGATGGGCCCATAGCTCAGTTGGTAGAGCAACTGACTTTTAATCAGTGGGTCGCAGGTTCGAATCCTGCTGGGCTCACCACTTTTCCGTTATTTTACAATACGTTAATGTTGGTGAAAATCGCCAGTGTCCGACCGTCCGAATGCGTCCGCGTCGGACGGTCTTTTGCCTTCAGCTCACGGCAGTTTCATCGCCAGGCGTGCGATCCGATCAGCCCCCGCGCGGGCCTCCTCGAGGTATCGCCGGATCGCCGCAATCACCGGCGCCGGCGGCGCCCCTTGCTGGATCAGCGCCGCCTCGAGCGCCGCAAGACAGGCCAAGCCGATGTCCAGGTTGTCGATGATGATTTCGGCCTGGTCGTAGATGGCCTGGATGTGAGCGGCGTTAGTCATCGTGATCTCCCTCTTTACGAGGGGTCAGCCTGTCGCGGGTTTACGCCAATGTCCCGCAACCAACTGGCAAATATAGCACTTCTGCTATACAAATCTGCTATCTGGCCTATTTGTCCAGACGGGGTTCTGGCGTGCTGCCCAAGTGTTCACCCTGCGTTCTTGAGGCGCAATAGAACCACCATGCGAATCACCCATAAGCCAATGACCGGGCTCGTCGTGCGACACCCGGTCAAGCAGGTAGAACGAAAGAATTAACCAGGAAACGCCGGCTGACTGTTAATCGGCGTCGAACCAAGGTCCTGTTCCGGTTGCACGCCGCGCCTCTCGCACCCGGTCCTGAAGGACCTCATGCCAAAGAGCATACGTTTCCGAGGCACTGTTGCACAAATCCTGTCATGGATTCATCTGATGAAACCCGTACGGTAGCTGGTCTGCATGAGCCGACCCGCATCCCCGACATACAGAACCCGGAACTGGCCAGCCTACAATGAAGCGCTCAAGCGCCGGGGTTCGCTGACGATCTGGTTCGACCCCGAGATGAGCTGGGATGCCGCGCCGACAGGCAGGCGTGGCCGCCAGCAGACCTACAGCGATGCCGCCATTCAGACGTGTCTTTCGATGAAGGTGCTCTTCGGCATGGCGCTCAGGCAGACGACTGGTTTCGTCGAGAGCCTGCTGCAGTTGGTTGGTCTCGACTGGACGGTGCCTGACTTCAGCACCCTGTCCCGTCGCCAGAAGACCCTGGCTGTGAACATACCGTATCGCGGGTCCAAGGGGCCGCTGCACCTGCTGATCGACAGCACTGGCATCAAGGTCGAGGGCGAAGGCGAGTGGCACGCCCGCAAGCATGGCGGCCCGAAACGGCGCGTCTGGCGCAAGATCCATCTGGGGATTGATGAGGAAACGCTGGAGGTTCGGGCGGTGGAGATCACAGGGAGCCACATCGGCGATGCGCCGGTGTTACCCGACCTGCTCAAACAGATCCCGGCGCACGAGCAGATCGGCCGCGTCACAGCAGACGGCGCCTACGACACCCGCAAATGCCACGATGCCATCGCTGACCGCGGCGCCGACGCTGTCATTCCGCCCCGCAAGAACGCCAAACCCTGGAAGACAGTCGCCGCCGGCGCGGGCGCACGAAACGAGGCTCTGCGGGCATCGAAATACCTCGGTCGTGCCCTCTGGCGACGATGGAGTGGATACCACCCCCGAAGCCGCGTCGAGACGAAGATGCACTGTGTGAAACTGCTGGGTCAGCGCCTCATGGCACGGGACTTTGACCGACAGGTCGCCGAGCTTCAGGTCCGTATCGCTATTCTGAACCGTTACACCGCGCTTGGCATCCCCGTCACAGAGGCCGTGGGATAGATCTGTCCGGGGAAGGGGGAAATCCGGCCATCAACTCTTTGGTGCAACAGAGTCCGTCCGGGACGAAAACGGCGCATTCGGGGCCACAGCCTGCATCGTCATCCCATGGTTCGCTGATCGCTACGCGGCGGGCGAGGACTGGCGGGCGCTGGCATGGTGGATACATGACCACCTGCCCTATTCCGAGATGTGCTTCTATCCGCGCCTCTGCGCCTTCAACATCGCGTGGCATGAACTGCCCAAGCGCATCACCCGCAGCTACATCGACCCAAAGGGGGTGCTGAAAACTTTCGACACGCTCAATTCCACCACCTCACACGCTGACTGGTATCGCCATTGGGGGAGGCGATATTTGCAACCCGTTGCACCGAGATGAGAGCGCCAACTTTCGACACGCGCAGTTCCAGACTTCCGACATGCGCAGTTCCTGTAAAGCAGGATACCTGATTTGGGGAGGAGACCCTTGCAGCCCCGACGAAGACCAGAAACGAGGCCAACCTTGCCGTGATGATGGGACAAGTGTGGGGACAAGACGTGAAGTCTCGCGGAAAACCTCGAAAAATCACTACTTTTTTCATTCGACTGTAAGAGTGCAGGCTTTCGCGGCTCCGATATCGAATCACCTGCAGAATACTGATATTAAATATAAATATTGCACCTGAATTTTTTTGGAGCAATTCCGTTCCGATTTGGAGCAATTGCGGACGTGCGAATTTTTGATCATTTTTACGCCTTCGCCCATGAAAAGGCCCGCGCAAAGCGCGAGCCTTAGTTGCGGGGGCGAGATTCAGATCACATGCTGATCGCGGAGCGTTTCTTTTCCCAAATTTCGAAGATCTTCCGGGCCTCGAACAGCTTTTCGTAGCTGTCGATCGAGAAGGGGGAATAGCCCTCGCGCAGACCAGTTCGACGGGTGAAAGCTAGGCAGAAGTCTTGCAGGCCGGGTTCGATCCCGCCCTGATCCAGTGCAATCACGTAGGCGTCAATCAAGAGTTCGATCACCAATCCCCATCGACTGGCGCAGGCGCAGGTCAGGCGTTCGTAGAAATCACGCGAGTTCAGATTGGCAAAACCCAGACCGGCTTTGTCGGCATAGGCGTGGCAGAGGTTGACCAGTTCGGTCAGATCATCGGGCCTATGCAGGGCGATCTCAGAGAAAGAAACCGGGCGCAGGAGATAGGCCAGCTGTTCCTCGCTGGTAATATGTGGAACGAGGCTGTTGACGCCGGACAGGATCAGCATCAGCGGCCATTCAGGCTGCTTCAGTAGGGATTTGAAGCTGTCGAGTATCATGACCCGCGCCTCGCCCGTGGCTTTCGGGAAGATGTGTTGACATTCGTCGTAATGGATGCCGATCACGCCCTGTTCGCGTGCCTGAATAACGACTCGGTCCCAAACCTCGCGCTGTGTCAGGCGGCCCTCGGCCGGATAGCCCAGACCCTCGCGCAGAGTATGTATGCCCAGATCCTTCCAGCTGAGCAACCCCTTGAGCACAACAGAGACAAACCGCGCCGATCGGCCATCAGGCATTTTCGTGCTGCCATCGTTCAGACTAAAAATCTGCCTGCGAATCTCGGTCGTTTTGCCGATCCGCGAGGGACCAGTAACAAGCAGGCCTCGCGCCTCGAAGGGGTGGCGAAGGGCGGCTTTGGCATAGTAATCGGTAACCATCCACTCCATCCCCTCCCGCAGGCGCGTGGCCCGCGGGAAGCTATAATGGGCGCCCTTCAGCGCCGAAATCGTCCCGGCCGTGGCGAGATTGACGAAGCTCATGACAGTTTCCCAGTCGTGTCGGGTTTGGGCAGTGCGGGCTCGGACCTGTCCGCATCGGCACCGGGCTGCAGGACCTGACCGTCAATGGGCGGCTGGAAGCCGGGACCGATCCTGCGCACACCCGAGGTCGCGGTTTCATCGGCTATGCAACCGGGCTGTACCATTCCCGGGACTGCTGTCCGGCGGCGCGAATGCTGGCCCGCTGTCACGATCTGAGCTTTCTTCTGCGCCTCATCCGTGGTCATGTAACTGCGCGCCAGCTTGTGCTCGACCGCGATGAAATGCATCCGGTCGAAGCGTTCGCGCCGCACCCGCGCCAGAAGAGCCTCAGCGTCTTCTGCCTCCTCCGGGTCCTCGGCCCGCGTAGCCTCGGCGATGGCCAAGAATTCCGGAATGGTCAAATCAGACATCGCGGTCTAGGACAGATCAGCAAGAATCGGGTCGGGATGGCCCTTGATCAGGACAGTGACATGATTGGTGCAATCCGGATCGGAATGAACCGAGACCTTGCCCTCGACGTGATCCCTGACCGACTGTAATGCTGGCGAATTGTAGGGTAGCCCGAAGACCTTGACGCCCTCGTCGGTGATCTTGGCCTTGTTCTCCCAGCCCAGATGGATGCGCCGGTCATGCGGGCCGGGCGCGGAAATCGCACCGTAGTTGTGATCGATATACTCCTTCATTTTGATCGGGCGGCGCCCCATCAGGGTGACGCCGTAATGCCGCTCGTTCGGGTACTCATCGACCAGATAGCGGGTGATCAGGCCGTAAAGCTCCTCACAATCCAGAACGCCATTTTTGATCGGATCATAGCCCGGCAGTGCGCCGGCCCGGCGCCCGGTATAGCCGTGGATCAGATTGATCAGGATGCTTTCCATCGAGCCGAACATGCGTTCGAGATAGGGTTTGTCGACGCCGTGATAGCTGCGCGCATCGACGCTTTGGCCGAGGATGCCGAGGGTTGCGGCTTTCACGGCAGCATTTCGGATGCCGTAACCATTATCGCCCTTGAGGCTTCCGATGCCAACGGGTGGCATCGGATCGCATTCGCAGCCATAGATGACTTTTTCGCGGGTCTTGTCGCGCGTGGCCATGCGCATGGCCTCCAACGTGGCCTCCTTCGAGGGGCTGCCGGTCAAGACCCAAGCCAAGGGCATACGCGTTGCCACATCCAGCATCAAAACTAGCCAGAGACGGGTGTGGATGATCTCATCAATCTCTTCCAGCGCAGCCTGCTCATCCGCGCTTAGCCGTTCCCACCAACCCTTTTTCTTCGCGACCGTGATCAGCGACAGCTTGCATTCATCGATCTGAACCAATTCACCGATCATCAGTGCCCGTGTGTCCGTACAGCCGCGAGACCGGTTATTGGCCACGGCCCGTGCACCATCCCGAGCGATCGCCAGAGCAGTGGAACCAATCATCCTGATATGATCAGCCATGGTCTTGTGGGTGACCGGCTTCAGCGGCTCCAGGCCGTTCAGCTTACGTTTGGCGTTTTCCTCGGTGATCAGTGTGCACAGGTGCCGAAGCGCGGCCGAGACATTGGGCTTTTTCAGGTCGAGATGGATCTGCTCGATTGCCTCAGTCATCAGTTCGCGCACTCTGGTCAGGATGCGGGGTGCGCGGTTACCGCGTAACCAGACCCGATCAACCAAGGACATTTCGTCATGGCCCGCATCGATGTAACGTTGCCGATATTCAAGGATGGTTCGGCCCTTCGGCATGAACGCGACCAGTTTGGTCGATCCGCCACGCGGAGCTAGGTTGATGGGGCGGGTGATGTAAAGCTGCCTGGCAATGTCGCGCATGACGCGCCGATTGTGGTCCTTGTCAAGCGCCGCAGCGGTGACCTCCACACCGGCTTCGGCAAGATAATCGACCCCGGCGATGATAGCCTTACGCAGATCGATCTGGTCCCGCAGGTCTTCGGACAGTTGCTGCCGGTAATGCAACCCGCCTTGCCGGACACGCGCCGCCCCGCCGGAATCGGCTATCTGATTGGTCGAGCAGTCAGGGCGCCGCAATCTGGCCAGCACCTCATTATAGCTCATCACCTCGACCCGTCCGGTCTCAGCATGCTCAGCGCGGTAATGGCCGTCGCCATTGGGATAGAGAATGCGGGTAGTCCCCGCCGTTTTCACATGCAGGCCGGGGGGAATAGTATAGTTCAGCGTCATTCTTCGACCCTCCAGATGCGGGAGCGATGGCAGATAACGGCGTCCCGATTGGCACCGAGCTTTTTCGCGGCGATCAGGCGCATGCAGGAATGGAAAATGCGACTTGGGGACAGATCGAGATGCGGGATCAGATCCGACATCCGCCAAAGGGTTTTCAGGTCATGGATGGCGGCTTCGACCAACCGGTCTGAGGCCGGATCTGGCTCGAATGCCACCAGCCAGTGCATGCGGCGCAGGTTCTCGCGGTGCGGGCGGGAATAACTATCGCCGTCGACAACGGCGAACTCATGCGCCTCATGGTGCGGAACGGCTTCGGCGATGGCGTCGATTTCTTCCCGCACCCAAGGCTTTTCTAGGCTGTCCCTGTTTCGGACAAAGATGAAGCGGCGCAAACCAGACCGGAACGTGATCCTCAGGTCGATCGTATGCCAGGCGCTGCGACCAGACGGATGCCGGTAAGGGAAGCGTACTGGCTGAAACTCGACATTATAAATGCCGGGCGTGGTCAAGGCCATCTCACCTACCGCGACCTCGGCGCCGCTTTCAGCCAACCCGATACGCGGTTGCCACCCATTGGCCTCGGTCTTGTAGGTCAGGCTTACCTTATGCGAGGTGCTGCTGATGGTGGTCGGATTCCGGGCGCCGGTGAACGGAAGCACGCCGTGGACGTCCGGCAGGGTGATCTTGCCCACCGAGCGCAGCTTGGGTTGGCCATAATTCCAGATGTCGTGGTCGATCTCCATGAAGGGTTCGCTCATGACTCGCCCTCCTCGGCGTCGTGCTGCGTCGGTTCCGAGGCCCGATCAGCAAACTTTGCCAATCGCGTATTCTGAATGGTCCTGACATCTACTGCCAGCCATTTTGCTGCCTCTGCGACTGTCACCATACCTTCTGGCTGGAGGTGCAGCAGCGCCTTCAACGAATTCATCGGCACCACGAAATCGGCCAACTGAAACGGATTCGGCAGTCGCGCGGCCAATTCCAGCCTGCCGCCAAAGACCTGTCCAAGAATCCACGCCGTCGAGCAGTGGGTACGCGCCGCCGCCGAGGTGATTGGTCTCCAATATCGCGATGGCTTTCGAATCCCCGTCACCGCATCTTGAAGACGTTTCAGGAACGCCATTATCTGATCCTGATGATACATCGGCATGCCGCCATCATCGGCAAAATGCGGCACCAACAGCCCGGCCGCGCGAAGCCGCTCCATCACATAACGATCCGCGCCCAAAACGGAGCGCGCCACCGTGATCGAGGACAGCTTGCGAACCTTTGCGATAATATCTTCCATCCGCGCCCGCGGAATCAGCAGCGTCGGATCACTGCTGTGATTCGGTCGATTGTCGGCTCGCAGGCCCTCTAGACGAAGCTGCCGATTCAGCAAGGAAATTGGCACATCATAGTGCTGACTCGCCGTCAACGCGGTGAAAACATAGTTTCCTCTGGATTGCTTGCCGAGCTTCTGGTCCGACCTGATCGACTACCGCGCCGCCGACGACCTGCTGCGCGCCCGCGCCCCGATCCTGCTGGTCCAGGGCGGCCGCGACGGCTCGGCCCCGGCCGAGGCCGCCCGCGCCAGTGCCGATCTCTTCGCCAGGGCGGGCCGCTGCAATCTTGCCTATTGGGAATTGCCCGGGCTGGACCACGGCATGGTCGATGCCGACGGCGGCAGCCGGATGGGTGAGGTGCTGGCCCTGGCCCGGGACTGGCTGGCGCGCAGCCGCGCCGGGAACGCGCCACGGCCCTGCATGCAGGCCGGGGCTGCGGGTGGGGCGGAGTAGCGGGCGCCGCGTCACCGCCCGGCAGTGTGCAAGCATCCGGCGAGGTGGGTGACATGATCCAAGCGTTTCATCATTCCAGTCACGGAGCCACGACCTTCCCGACCTGTCTCACCCCCGACCTGGGCCTCGCCCTGGTCAACCTGCACCTTCACGGCTGCGCCGATGTCGCGGCGGCCCGGGCACTGCATGCGATCGGGCTGGTCGCGCCCGCAAGCTTTTCCGGCCCGGGCCCGAGGGGCCGGCGCCTCGCCTTCGCCGCCGTCGCGCTGGAGTTCCAGGCTCATCTGGAAATCGGCGACATCCTGCAGGGCCGCGCCATCCGCCACCGCTTCGTGCAGGAGGCCTTCCTGCGCATGGATCTCGACCAGTTCGCCGGGGCGGAGGCGGTGGTCTTCGAGCACGGCTACCTGGAGCGATTGTCACCCGAGGAACTCGCAGCCGCACACCGGCGATCCGCAAGGGGCTGGCGGACGGATTGATCCGGGGCCCGGGATTCAGCCGCGCCGACACCCCAGACCGCCATGCGGCCGGATGAACCGCAGGAGACCACAGCCATGACCCATTGGTACACCGCCGATCTGCATCTCGAGCATGAGGAGATCATCCCGGTCACCAGATGGCCCTTCCGCCATGCCGGGCACATGGAAACGGTGCTGCTCGAAAACCTCTGGAAGAAGGTCGGGGCCGAGGACGATCTCTGGATCCTCGGCGATTTCGCCGGCGGGCCGCAGGCCGGGGACGCGGACGGACTGCGCGGGATCTTCGAACAGCTGCCCGGCGCGCGGCAGCACCTGGTGATCGGCGATCACGACGGGATCGCGACCCGGGGGCTGCCCTGGGACAGCCCCTCGTACCTGGCCGAGGTCGAGGATCCCGACGCGGCGCAGCCGGTCACGCTCTGCCATTACCCGATGATGACCTAGACCCAGGCCCGCGGCGGCGCGGCGCATCTCTTCGGCCATGTGCATGGCCATTGGCTGGGGTCGCGCAATGCGGTCAATGTCGGCGTCGATGCCTGGGATTACCGGCCCGTCACGCTCCGCCAGGCCCTGCAGCGGGCGCGCGGGCTGCCGGTCAACAGGCACTGGCGGGAGGTCGAGCCGGGGGCCGGATTGGCCTGAGGGCGGATAGGGCGCGGGCGTGCGGGAGAATCGCTTCGGCAGCCCCGTGGTCAGCGGCGCCAAGGTCATTGCCAAGGCAGCGCGAACAGCGTGATGCTGGCGTCAAGGCTTGGGATTGCCCGTCGGTGATGCTTCGACAGGCTGCGGCCCGGTCGCACGACATGCCGGCGCATCGGCACTGGCGCGATGCCCAGCCGGGGGCAAAAGCGAGGGTCGGTGTCGCATCCGACGGCGCCGCACAGGCATGCACCGCTAGACGGGAGAGGAGGCAAGATGTCTTGGGACGAGAGGGAGGAGGCAACCATGCGGCACCGGCGCGGCAACACGCGCAGATCGTTCACCCCCTACGAAAACCTGTCGCGGCATCGCCAGCGCGATGCCTTCATCCGCCTGCGCGGACGCATCCTGCGCGAGACCCCGCGCCATGGCGGACTGTTCGCCAGCGACATGGTGCTGGACGAGACAGCGCCTGCCCGGCAATGGTTCGATTTTGTGTTCCTCGGCCTCGACGGCCACAGCATCTGGAACGCCACCCTGGTCACCGGCGGGCTGGTCTTCCAGGACCGGATCCAGGACCTAGCCTGGGATCGGACCTGCGCGCGCCTGACCCCGGCCGAGTTCGAAGCCGAGTTCCGCTGGAAATCCGGGCCAGTGTATTCCGTCGGCCGGCAGAAGTTCTACCCGGTGATCCTGCCCGAACCGCGCCGGCATGCCGCGCTCGACGGCCTCACCTTCCGGGAATACTAGGTGCGGGCGGCCTCGGACATCCTGCGCGACACCCCGCCCCCGGTCCATGAATCCTTCCGGCTGGACCGCGCCTATCGCTACGGCACCGGGCTGGAGATCGTCCTCGATATCCCTGCCATCGATCGCGCCGCGATCGAGTGCGCCATCCACAGGTTTCGCGAATGCGGCGAGACCGACTGGCAGAGCCCCACACCGATCCCCCGCGATCATCCCAGGAAAACGGAGGCAGAGATCTTGGCCAGGGCGCGCAAGCAAGGGGAAGCGTCGCAAACCGCATAAGTCACGCGGCCACCAGTGGCCGTGGCACCCCCCCCCCGAAACCGGACCAGATGACGATGACGCTGAGTTTCGACGCATCCGCGCGACCGACTGGCCGCAAGTCGCAGATCCAGCTCGACGCGCCGCTTCTTGGGGCGTCTACGCTCACATTCCTGAAACCTCGTCTGAAGACGGTGATCAGGCCGTTGGCCGCCAAGTTTGCGGGAATGGGCATCACGGCCAATCAGGTGACGCTCGCCTCCCTCGCCGTGCTCGGCCTCATCATCGCGATGCTCGGCGGGTTGCCCGCAGCCATGCAACCGCTGCCGCCACTCCTTTATGGCGGCCTCATTCTGACGATCTGGAACCGGCTGCGCTTTGTCGTGTCTACTCGCGCTGACTGTCGAAACCGTCGTTCCAAGGCTTTCTCGATTTGCGGGTAGCAACCGGAGTGCTGGCCGGAGTTGCTTCAAGGAAAGTCGGGACAAGGCCGCGGGGATGTCGCTGCCAACAACGGAGGCAGCTACGTGCTATGCATACGGTTCAATCCACCACCCGACACTCGATCACACCATCGCCTGCAAAGTCGTCGATCCTGACCCGCGATCTGCTGGTCGCCGGCGGCGCCACGGCCCTTGACCAGCCCAACACGACCGAGATCGCTCCGATGCCCCGCACCAAACCCAACCCCCGCAATGCCGAAGTCGGCTTCAGGGGCGAGAAGCGTTCGAATGTGACCCACGCCTCGACGATGGATCCGGACGCCGTGGCAGGATGTTCGAGGTGAAGCGGACCTTCTTCTCGGCCGGCACGGCGGTAGCGCGGTCGCGCACCTTGTGCCGCTGCACCGGCAAGGGGTCGATCCCGGTCTGGATCATCCGCGCAGGGCCGTGCCGTGATGAACAACGCGCTGGCGCCCATCGGGCAGACGCTCGTCCGTGAACCTGGCGACGAAGCTCGCCGCTTCCGCCTGAGCGCCGCGGCCAGCATCTGGCGAGCACCCTCGCGGGCGATCTCGGTCAGCGGGTCAAGGATCGTTCCGGGCTGGTGAAGCTGGGTGATCGTGGTATTGTCCTTCATGGCGTATCGCTCCTGCGGAAGGTTCTGGCAGGCTTCAGCACCCGCCACGATACGCCGCCTTCTCAGGCCACATCACCCATTTTCGGACATAGCCCTGCGTTTGATCATGCGGCACAATGTGCGGCCTCACTGCTCTCCTGTCTAGCACTATGTCTTGCGGAATCCATTTGGACGAAAGATGAACATCTGCTAGATGTGGTGTCAGTCGTCCATTGGAGACAATAGCATGTCTAAGAACACAAAAGGCACTTCAGGCGGTATGGCGTCGAAGGCTGGCTCGATACTCGGCAACCCGAACGCTTCGGCAACCGCCCGCAGCCTCGCGGGGTCGGCGCTGGCGCAGGCCGGGACAGACAAGCAGACAGGCGCGCGGATGGAGGATCGCGCTTCGCAGGTGCTGTCTAGCCCGAAGTACAGCGCCACAACGAAATCGCTGGCCGGGTCGGTCCTGTCGCAGTCGAACAAGAAACGCTGACCGCTGACGCGGTCGAGCGCCATAACGGGGAGTGGGCATCAACGATCGCCATTTTATGCCGCATCAGCGAGACGCCAGCATCTTTGCGGTTGGTACGTATGTTGGTGATGAGCTTCGGGCAACATGCTGCTGCAGGGCGCAAGAGGGCGGGCGTGGCTCGGTGAAGCCCCCAGCTCCCCGTGCGGGCAGGCCGGCCAAAAGCGCCCCCTGCTGCCGAAGCATGTATGGTCCATCCGTGTCCGCCTTGAGATGGCGGATAACCGGCGGGATCTTGCCCTGTTCAATATGGCCATCGACAGCAAGCTTCGTGGCTGCGACCTCGTTTGCCTGAAAGTCCGCGACGTCTTCGCGGCAGGGAGGGTGAAGGAGCGCACCTCGGTCACCCAGAGCAAGACGGGTAAGCCTGTTCGCTTCGAAATCACTGAAACGACACGGCAATCCTTAGTGTCAATCGGCATTCAAACGGGCCCCCTGATCGGCGTCCAAAAGTGACCCCTTTGGCGCGCGGGTGAGCAGGCCCGTGGCGGCGTAGCTTTCCAGCTGGCGCAGCCGACGCGGGCCTGCGTTTTGGAGGGTGTTCAGGCTCGGGTTTTGATGCGCCAGCTGTCGTTGCCGGTCTCGACGATGTCGCAGTGGTGGGTGAGCCGGTCGAGCAGCGCGGTGGTCATCTTTGCGTCTCCGAAGACGGTCGGCCACTCCCCGAATGCGAGGTTGGTGGTGACGATGACGGAAGTCTGCTCATAGAGCTTGCTGATCAGATGGAACAGCAGCTGGCCGCCGGACTGCGCGAATGGCAGGTATCCGAGTTCATCGAGGATGACGAAGTCGAGCCGCATCAGATGTTCTGCAAGCCGGCCTGCCCGTCCGGCACGGGCCTCGGCCTCCAGCCTGTTCACCAGATCGACGACATTGAAGAACCTGCCCCGGGCACCATTGCGGATGACCGCGCGCGCTATGGCCACAGAGATATGGGTCTTGCCGGTCCCGGTGCCGCCAACCAGCACGACATTGCGCTGTTGGCTGAGGAACTCCCCGCTGGCCAGATCTCGCACCAGGGTCTCGTTGATTGGGGTGTCATCGAAGGTGAACTCCTCGATCTCCCGGGCATAGGGCAGCTTGGCGGTGGTGATCTGGTATTTGACCGACCGCGCTTTCTTCTCGTTGATCTCGGCGGCCAGAAGATCTCCAACGATCTGGCGGGGTTCGTGCTGGCGGCGCACAGCCACCGCCATGAGTTCGTCATAAGCGGCGCGCATCCCGTAGAGCTTCAACTCGCCCATTGCAGCCATGATGTCAGCACGATCCATCAGCAGGCCCTCCGCAGCAGATCATAACGGGCGCAGTCCGCCACAGGCTCATGGGTCAACTGCAAGGCCGGAGAGGTCAGCAGAAGCGGTGGTGGTTCCGGATCTCGCCTGCGGGATAGAATATTGAGGATTACATCGGCAGAATGGACGCCTTGCGAGAGAGCTTCGGCACATGCCTTTTGAACCACAGGCATCCCTTCCGTCAGCACAGCGCCGAGGACCTTCACCATCTGGCGGTCGCCATCTGAGGAGCCCTGCAGCTTGCGGCGGATCTGTTCAAGAGCTCCGGGAAGAACCCAGTCCTTGAACGGTGCGCCGTTACGCAGCGCCCCGGGTTTGCGAAGCAGAACAGGCACATAATGCCAGGGATTGTAAACCGTTCGGTCCCGGCCGAAGTGACGCGGGTGGTCTCCGACCAGTCGGCCCTCCTGCCGGATCTCGATCCGCTCAGCATAGGCCCTGATCTCGACCTGCCGCCCGACAGCCGTTGCCGCGACGGAGTATTTGTTGTTGTCGAAGCGCACGAGACAGGTCTTTGACACCGCCGCAGGCAGTGAATGGAATCCGTCGAAGCGCCCGGCATAGGGGACAAGGTGCGGGCGCTCTTCCTGGAAGACCTGCCAGACGGTTTTGTCCGTCAGCTCCGGATGCTTGCTGGTTCTGGCCGAGGCGATGCACTTGTCCAGCAGCCAGGCATTCAGTTCCTCGTAGCTCTTGACCCTGACGCGGGGCGCGAAAAACCGCTGACGGACAGTGCCGACCTGGCTCTCCACCTGGCCTTTCTCCCAACCCGCAGCAGGGGTGCAGGCAACGGGTTCGACCAGATAATGGCTGGCCATCTGCAGGAACCGACGATTGTAGAGGCGTTCCTTGCCGGTGAAGATGGTCTCCACCGCCGTCTTCATGTTGTCGTAGATCCCGCGGGTGCAGGTGCCCTTGAAGAAGGCGAAAGCCCTGTCGTGGGCATCGAACACCATCTCCTGCGTCTCGCGCGGATAGGCCCGCACAAAGAACATCCGGCTGTGGCACAGGCGAACATGGGCCACTTTGATGGTGGTGGTCGCCCCATCGATCACCACAACCTCGTGGCTCCAGTCGAACTGATAGGCTTCACCGGGCGCAAAGCTCAGGGGCACGAAGGCGGCAGAAGCGCCTGAACTCTGAGTGCGTGCCCAGTTCGAGGCGTAGCGGCGCACCGCGTCATACCCACCTTCATAACCGAGACCGCTCAGTTCTTCGTAGATCTGTATCAGAGACTGACGTTCCCGGCTGGACCGCGCGGCGTTGACCTCCAGCAGCCGGTTGAGTTCCCCCAGCCAGGCACCCAGCTTCGGGCGCGGCTGCACCGTCCGGGTATAGGTGAACTCGGTAATCCCGGTGCGGATCACCTTCCGCACCACCTTCTTCGACAGCTTCAGGTCACGGCAGATCGTCTTGATCCCCTTGCCCTCGGTGAAATGTAGCCGCCTGATTTTTGCGATTGTCTCCACGATCAGCATCCCGTGCTCGGCCTCCGATAATCATCGAAGGCACAATGGACCCAACCCCCGGTCGGTGGGGTCCATTTTGGACGCCGATCACCCCAGAAGCGGGGTCCTTATTGCAAGCCGTTCAACAGACGGATCGACACAAGACCCTGTGCAGAAAGCTATCCGTGACAGTCTCATTGCCTTCATGGCGGCAACCTCTCAAGCTCAAGCAGAAGCTACAAAGGAAGCTCAGAAAGCTGGTATAGCTCATGCCAAGGCTACAGAAGGGAAGTATCTTGGCAGGAAGCCTTCCTACGACCGGGCAACCTACAACCTTGTCAGGGACGCTCTCCAAGCCTCTGTGAGCGTATCGGAGATTGCCAGAACGCATAACCTGTCACGTCAGGCAGTCATCAGGATCAAGGACAACCCTGAACAGGCAGAAGCTGCACTAGCCCGTTGGACTTAGCAAAGCTAAGAGTGAACAATGTTGCTTGACTATTTTGTGTAAAGGCTTTGCCTTCATCATTCGGAAGATGCAAGGAGCACTTCCTTGTAGGATTGTGAACGATGGATTCTTTATAGGATGTTTCTGTTGATTCGATGTATGGCCTTGATGACCGGAAGTCACCTAACGGATAGGGTCCCCCCTGATTCTAGGCTAGGCCACCCCCTGGCGTTGGGGTAATCCCCTACATTTCCAAAATAAAAAAAATAAAAATCAAGGCTTTAAGGTAATTGCCCTAAGGCTCAATACCTGATTCTACAAAAAAAATCAGAGTGATTCGCCAGGTAAGTATTGAGGTAGCAAAATACCTAAGCTGTAGGGCAAACCAGTGGGGAAAGTATGTGGGGAAGGAACCCTGCAACCTACTGATTTTAAATGAAAATAGGTTACTGGTGGAGCCGAGGGGAATCGAACCCCTGGCCTCATCATTGCGAACGATGCGCTCTACCAACTGAGCTACGGCCCCATCGGGTGCTATCTCGCCCAGCAGATATGACTTGTCAAGCGGTCAAATCCCGGCTTCTCCGCTTTGCCGACACGGGACCAGCCCGCCCCCGGTCAGGCTGCGATGCGATCACTCTGCCGCATCGGCATAGCTGTCCAACGGCGGGCAGGTGCAGACCAGATTCCGGTCGCCGTGGACATTGTCCACCCTGCCGACCGGAGGCCAGTATTTGTCCACCCGGAACGCCCCGGCCGGAAAGCAGCCCTGCTCGCGCGTATAGGCGCGCGCCCAGGCAGCGACCAGGTCCTCGACCGTATGCGGAGCATGGCGCAGCGGGCTCGCCTCGATGCCGAGGCGGCCTTCCGCCACGTCGGCGATCTCGTCGCGGATGGCCAGGAAGGCGGTGATCAGGCGGTCGATCTCGGCCTTGGTTTCGGATTCCGTGGGCTCGACCATCAGCGTGCCGGCCACCGGCCAGCTCATGGTCGGCGCATGGAAACCGTTGTCGATCAACCGCTTGGCGATGTCGTCCACGGTCACGCCATGGGCGGCAAAGGGGCGGGTGTCCAGGATGCATTCATGCGCAACACGGCCCCGGTTGCCCATGAACAGCACGGGATAGGCCCCAGAAAGCCGGCTCGCGATATAATTCGCATTCAGCATCGCGACCCGCGTCGCCTGGGTCAGCCCGGCCCCGCCCATCATCAGGATATAGGCCCAGGAGATCAGCAGGATCGAGGCCGACCCCCAAGGCGCCGCCGAGACCGCCCCCGCACCCTCGCGCGGGTCGGAGGGCAGGAAGGGCGCCAGATGCGCCTTCACCCCGATCGGGCCCATGCCCGGTCCGCCGCCACCATGCGGGATGGCAAAGGTCTTGTGCAGGTTCAGATGGCTGACGTCGCCGCCGATCTCGCCCGGCCGCACCAGACCGACCAGCGCGTTCATGTTGGCACCGTCGATATAGACCTGGCCGCCATGCTCGTGGGTAATGCGACAAACCTCGCGCAGGCTGTCCTCGAACACGCCATGCGTGCTGGGATAGGTGATCATCGCCGCCGCCAGACGGTCGCCGGCCTTCGCCGCCTGGGTCGCGAAATCCTCCAGATCGATGTCGCCGTTCGGGGCCGATTTCACCACCACGACCCGCATCCCCGCCATCTGCGCCGAGGCCGGATTGGTGCCGTGCGCCGATACCGGGATCAGGCAGACGTCGCGCTCCTCTCCGCGCGAACGGTGATAGGCGGCGATGGTCAGCAGGCCCGCGTACTCGCCCTGCGCACCGCTGTTCGGCTGCAGCGAAAACGCGTCATAGCCGGTGATCGCGCAAAGCTTGTCGGTCAGGTCGGCGAAGACCTCGTGATAGCCGGCAGCCTGGTCCTCGGGGGCGAAGGGATGCAGCGCGGCGAACTCGGGCCAGGTGATCGGCATCATCTCTGCCGCCGCATTCAGCTTCATGGTGCATGAACCCAGCGGGATCATCGCCCGATCCAACGCCAGGTCGCAGTCGCTGAGCCTGCGCATATAGCGCATCATCTCGGATTCCGCCCGGTTCATGTGAAAGACCGGATGCGTCAGGTAGTCGCTTTCGCGGATCAGCCCCTCGGGGAGCGCCGGCGCCACCGCCGGCGCCGCGGGCTCGGCGATGCCGAACGCGTCCAGCACCCGTGCGATCACCCCCGCATCGGTGGTCTCGTCGACCGAAATCCCCACCCGGTCCCGCCCGACCTTGCGCAGGTTGATGCCGCGCTGCCGAGCGGCGGCCAGGATCCCCGCCTGCCCGACACCGACGCGCACGGTGATGGTGTCGAAGAAATTCGCAGGCTCGACCTCGGCCCCGGCCGCCCGCAGCGCATCCGCCAGCGTCACCGCGTCCAGATGCACCCGCTGGGCGATCGCCCGCAGCCCGGACGGGCCGTGGAATACGGCATAGAAGCCCGCCATCACCGCCAGCAGCGCCTGCGCCGTGCAGACGTTCGATGTCGCCTTCTCGCGGCGGATATGCTGCTCGCGGGTCTGCAGCGCCAGCCGATAGGCGCGGTGACCGTGGCTGTCGATGGACACGCCCACGATCCGCCCCGGCATGGCGCGCTTCATCTCGTCGCGGCAGGCCATGAAGCCGGCATGCGGCCCGCCATAGCCCATCGGCACCCCGAAGCGCTGCGCCGAGCCGACGGCGATATCCGCCCCCATCACCCCCGGCTCCTTCAGCACGCAAAGCGCCAAAAGATCGGTCGCCATGACCGCCACGGCCCCCGCCGCATGCAGGGCGGCGATCTCGGCCGTGTAATCCCTCACCTCGCCGAAGGTGCCCGGATACTGGAAGATCGCCCCGAACACCGCCGAGTGATCGCATTCCGCCCCCCGGACGATCTCGATCCCCAGCGGCGCGGCGCGGGTCTCGATCACCGCCACCGTCTGCGGATGCAAGGCATCGCTGACGAAGAAGGCCCGCGCCTTCGACTTCGCCACGCGCTGCGCCATGGCCATGGCCTCGGCGGCGGCGGTCGCCTCGTCCAGCAGGGACGCGTTGGCCACCGGCAAGCCGGTCAGGTCGGCGACCATGGTCTGGAAATTCAGCAGCGCCTCCAGCCGCCCCTGGGCGATCTCGGGCTGATAGGGGGTATAGGCGGTATACCAGGCCGGGTTCTCCAGGATATTGCGCTGGATCGCCGGCGGCGTGACGGTGCCGTAATAGCCCTGCCCGATCAGGCTGGTCAGGACCTTGTTGCGCCCCGCCACCGCACGCATGCGCGCCAGCAGCGCCGCCTCGGACAGCGCCGGCCAGTCCAGCGGCTCGGCCTGGCGGATGCTCGCGGGCACGGTCTGGGCGATCAGCTCGTCCAGGGTCCCGACGCCCACGGCCGCAAGCATCGCCTCCATCTCGGCCGGAGAAGGCCCGATATGGCGCCGATTGGCGAAATCGTCGGGATTGTAATCGGTCGGGATCCATTTACCCATCACTGGCCTCGATGCATCGGGATTGCGCGGGCCGCGAACGCCCCACCTGGCATTTTCCGTTTTCCAAATACCCTCTGGGGGTCCGGGGGGCGAAGCGCCCCCGGCAGCCGCCCCGATCAGCCGATCAGCGCCTGATAGGCGGCCTCGTCCATGAAGCCCGACAGATCGACCGAGGCCGGCCGGATGCGAAAGAACCAGGTGCCCATCGCATCCTCGTTCACCGCGCCGGGATTGTCGGGCAGCGCCTCGTTGACGGCGGTGATCACGCCGCCGACCGGCGCCACGATGTCCGAGGCCGCCTTGACCGATTCGATCACCACGATCTCTTCGCCCGCCGCGACCTCGCGGCCGACCTCGGGCAGTTCGACGAAAACGACGTCGCCCAGCTGCTCGCTGGCATGGGCGGTGATGCCGACGGTGATCTCGTCGCCGTCCTGTTTCAGCCATTCGTGGTCTTCGGTGAATTTCAGCATCTCTGGCCTCTCAGCGCTTGTAGCCGGGTTGATGGAAAGGAAGCGCGGCAATCGCCACGGGAATGCGCCTGCCGCGCAATTCGGCCCAGACCGTCGCGCCGGGCGCCAGGTCCGAGGGCAGGATCGCCATGGCGACCGGCCCGCCGACCGAGGGGCCGAAACCGCCCGAGCAGACCGTGCCGATGGCCGCGCCGCCCTCGGGGGCGGCAAAGATCTCGACCCCGTCGCGGATCGGCGCGCGGCCCTCGGGGCACAAGCCCATGCGGACCCGCGCCGGACCCGCGGCCAGCTCGGCCAGCACCGTGTCGGCGCCGGGAAAGCCGCCCGCGCGCGCGCCGCCCTGGCGCCGCAGCTTCGGGATCGACCGCCCCAGCCCGGCCGCGCCCGGGGTGGTCGCGGCATCCATGTCATGGCCGTAAAGCGGCAGCCCGGCCTCCAGCCGCAGGCTGTCGCGGGCGCCCAACCCGATGGGCGCGACCCCGGGCTGGTCCAGCAGCGCCTGCGCCAGCTCGACCGCCAGCCCCTGGGGCACGACAATCTCGAAACCGTCCTCGCCGGTATAGCCCGAGCGGCTGACCCACAGCCGCACCCCCCGCCAGTCGAACTCGGCCACGTCCATGAAGCGCATGGCCCCGACGCCGGGCAGCAGCCGCGCCAGCACCGCCTCGGCCTCGGGTCCCTGCAAGGCCAGCAGAGCGCGATCCGTCACCGGCAGGACTTCGATCCCCAGCGCCTCCAGCCGGCGCAGATGGGCGATGTCCTGTTCCGCGCAGGCGGCGTTCACCACCAGATAAAGGTGGTCGCCCTTGTTGGCGAACATCAGGTCGTCGAGGATGCCGCCGTCCGGCGCGGTGAACAGCCCATAACGCTGCCGGCCCGCCGCCAGCCCGACCACGTCGGCGGGCACCAGCGTCTCCAGCGCCCGCGCCGCGTCCGGACCGCGCAGGATCACCTGGCCCATGTGGCTGACATCGAAAAGCCCGGCATGGGCGCGGGTGTGCAGGTGCTCGTTCAGCACGCCCATCGGATATTGCACCGGCATCTCCCAGCCGGCAAAGGGCACCAGTTTCGCGCCCAGCGCGACATGCAGGTCGTAAAGCGGCGTTCGCTTGAGCTCGGCCATGGGCATCCCCTGTTTCCCGGACGGGATGATCCCGCCCGCATCAGATGCCCCCTCTGTCCCTGCCCGGCCACGGGCGCCTGAGATCGTTATCCCTTCGGCGGGCGGCCTGAACCGCCTCTCTCCAGAGTCTTCACCGGAAAACGGTCCCTTCGCCTGAGAGATTCCCGGGGCGGTTGCTCCTTCGGCCCTGGCTTGCGCCAGCGTCTCCCGATTTCCGACTTAAGTCGTAGCCCGCGCCCATGCGGCTGACAAGGGTCTTCCATCGATTTGTCGCATGGATTCCATGCCTCAGATCGTGATGTTCGAGGCGCCGCCGTCCAGCAGGATATTCTGGCCGACGATGAACCTTGCGTGCTGGCTGCACAGGAAGGCACAGGTCGCGCCGAAATCCTCGGGCCGGCCATAGCTGCGGGTCGGGATCGTCGCCTCGCGCTTGCGGCGGGCCTCGGTGATCTCCAGCCCCTCGGCCTGGGAGACGCCCTTGTCCAGCGCATAGGCGCGCTCGGTCGCGTGGATGCCGGGCAGCAGGTTGTTCACCACCACGCCCGAAGCCGCCACCTGCCGCGACATGCCGGCGACAAAGCCGGTCAGCCCGGCCCGGGCGGTGTTCGACAGGCCCAGCTGCGCGATGGGCGCGCGCACCGACTGCGAGGTGATGTTGACGACCCGGCCCCAGCCGCGTTCCATCATGCCCGGCACCAGCGCCTGCATCAGCGCGATGGCGGTCAGCATGTTGGCGTCGATGGCCTTGATGAAATCCTCGCGGGTCCAGTCTGTCCAGCTGCCGGGCGGCGGGCCGCCGGCGTTGTTGACCAGAATGTCGGCCTGCCCGCCCAGCGCCTCCAGGACGGCGGCGCGGCCGTCCTCGGTGGTGATGTCGGCGGCGACCAGCGTGACGGAAACCCCGTGTCGCGCGGCGATGTCGCGGGCGGTGGCCTCCAGCGTCTCGGCGCCGCGCGCGTTGATGACCAGATCGACCCCGGCCTCGGCCAGCGCCTCGGCGCAGCCCCGGCCCAGCCCTTTCGACGCGGCGCAGACAAGGCCCGTCTTGCCCCTGATCCCCAGATCCATCGGCTTTTCTCCCGTTCAACCCGGCGACAGGGAAGCGCGGGCGGCGGCGATTGTCCAGTTCAGAAGCAGAGGATCTCGGCCTCGGCCTCGGCGCGGTGATAATTCGCCACCATGTCGTTGGTGCCGGTGTTGCGGAACGAGGCCGAGCGTTCGCCGGGAACCTGGCGCATGGCCAGCACCGTCTCGGCCTTGACGTAATCGTCATAGGACAGGACCGAGGCGATCTGGTCGATGGCGCAGCTGCATTTTTCCAGCATCTCGCGGGTCTGGCCGTTCGTCGCCATGCAGACGAAGACGTAATCCGCCCGCGCATTGGTGGGATAGTCGTTCACCGCCTGCGCCACGGCCGATCCGGCCCAGACCGCAAACGCCGCCACAAGGGTCGCCCGGATCATCATTGCAACACCATTTCGCTGTCATAGGCGGGCCGCCCGCCCGCCAGGGGGCCGGTCCGCGCCACCAGGCCGCGGATCGGCCGCTTGGGATCGTCCAGGGTGAAGCGCAGCTCCAGCGTGTCGAAGCCGAACATGCGGTCGCGGTTCTCGTCCCCCTTGAAGGGCGTAAAGACGGCGACGGTGGCGCCGCCCTCGTGCCGGACCTCGCCGCCCTGGAACAGCGCCTCCTTGATCCGGTTGCGGATGTAGAAGGGGCTGCCGCCGGTCAGCGCCGCCATGTCGCGGGCGGTGGATTCCAGGAAGAAGGTCAGCACCGGATCGCCGCCCGAGACCGGGAACGGCCCCAGCTTACGGGTGATGCGCGGGGTCTTTTCGGCCAGTTCCAGCACCGGCTTGCCGTCCGAGGCATCGACGCCCTCGCTCAGCGACAGGGTGCCCTGCCCGGCCGGCCGGAAACCCTCGACCTCGGGGCCGGTCTGGGCCAGCGTCCAGACCAGCGGCGCGGACAGGTCCCAGGGCGCGCGTTCGGCAAAGACTAGGTCGCCTGCCTCGCCCGCGCAAAGCGGTGTGGCGGCGGCAGTTGCGGCGGCCACCAGCCAGGCCAGGACGGTACGACGCAGAAATCCCATGTGCTTCCCTGCCTCCTTAACGGGAACTTGCCCCCGGCCGGAGCATGGGAAAAGTCCATGCCCGGCTTTATCCTGCTTTGGTCTTAGGCCAGCATCTGGCACAGCATGGCCTGCAGATCCTCGGGACGCACCGGCTTTTCCAGCAGCGGCACGTCGATGGCGTGGCTGGCGCGCGCCAGTTCCGGGGCGCGCTGCGCCGTCACCAGGATCGCCGGCACCGGCTGGCCGGCGGCCTGGCGCAGCGCGGCGATGGCCTGCAATCCGGTGTCGCCGTTGTCGAGGTTGTAATCCGCGATCACCACGTCCGGCGGCTCGTCGCCCATCTGGGCCAGCGCCTCGGCGATCCCGCCCGAGACGCGGGGCACCATGCCCAGCCGGTCCTTCAGCACCAGCTCCAGCGCCCGGCGCATGGCGTCGTCGTTTTCCACCACCAGCGCCACCCGCCCGCGCAGGGACGGGCCGGCGCCTTCGCCGTCGGGGCGGGCGGTCTCGGCCCCCCGCGCGGCCAGGGGCAGGCTGACGCGAAAGACGGTGCCGCGCCCCGGCTCGCTGTCCATGGCGATGGGATGGCCCAGCTTGGCGCAGGCCCGGCGCACGATCGACAGGCCCAGCCCCATGCCCGGCACGCCGCCGCCCTCGCGGCCGATGCGCTGGAACTCGTCGAAGATGCGGGCGCGGTCGGTGGCGGCGATGCCGATGCCGGTGTCGAAGATTTCCAGCCAGGCGCGTTCGCCCCGCTTGCGGACGCCGACCAGCACCCCGCCGCGGTCGGTATACTTGATCGCGTTCGAGATCAGGTTCTGCGCGATCCTGCGCAGGAAGGTCGGGTCGCTCTCGACCACCGCCGAGGTCGGCGCGAAGCTGAGCCGCAGCCCCTTGGCCTCGGCCATGGGGGCGTATTCCACGGCAAGGCGGCGGAACATGTCGCCCAGATCCACGGGTTTCCTCTGGAACTCGATGCGCTGGCTGTCGAGGCGCGAGATGTCCAGCACCGCGTGCATCAGTTCCTCGACCGATTCGAAGGCGCCCGACAGCCGACCGGTCAATTCGCTCTGGAATTCGTCCAGTTCGGTGTCCTTCAGCGCCGACAGGAACAGCTTCGCGGCCGACAGCGGCTGCAGCAGGTCGTGGCTGGCCGCGCGCAGGAAACGGGTCTTGGAACGGTTCGCCTCTTCGGCCGAGGCGCGGGCCACGGCCAGTTCGCGGTTGCGTTCCGACAGGTCGGCCAGAGCCTGCTCCAGCTCGCGGGTGCGGACCTGCACCTCGCGCTCCAGCGCCAGCGCGGCCTGGAACATCGACCAGGCCGAGCCGCGGCTTTCCTCCAGCCGGTCGATGCGCTCGACCAGGACGTCGGCGATGCGGGCCAGCTTCTCGACCCGGCGGGCCGGGGGATCGTCGTCGCGCAGGAACATGGCTCAGCCCGGCTCGGGCGGCATCAGGGCCATGCCGACGAAGGTCTGGTTGACGTGCATGCCGCTGTGCTGCTCGCCATAGGTGTTGAAGCCGGCGACGCGGTAGCGGGCCAGCAGTTCCGACATCTGCGGGATCATGCCGGCGCGTTCCAGCGCCAGCCGGCGCAGGATGCAGTCGAAGCCCAGCACCATCAGCGGCGGGCGCGGCAGCGCATCCATCATCTCGGCAAAGCCGCGGGTCATGTCCATGGCCCGGCCCAGCGTCAGGATATGGCCGGGCTCGGTCCCCGACATCAGCTGCAAGCCGCCTTCCGGCGTCACCGCGCGGATGGCGCGGACGTGGTGGCGCTTGCCGGTGCGCAAGAGCAGCGGGTGGCGGGCGAATTCGGTCGGCGTCAGCGCATCCGGCCGCAGCCCGGCCAGGCGGGCGTATTCCTGCGCCGCCGGCTCGGCGTTCAGTTCCAGGATGATGCGGTTGTGCGGATCAGCCGCCGTCACCACCGCCCGCCTGTCGGTCGGGCTGAAATGCGAAAACAGCACCTCGGACACCGCCAGGTCGGTCTCGACCAGCAGGAACAGCGCCGCGCCGGAATGGATCATGCCGTCGACCATCTGGCAGCTGGGCGCGAACAGGATGCCCTCGGCGCTGGAGCCGCCCACCACCGGCAGCCCCGGGATCGCCGCGTCCAGCGTCGCGGTCAGTACGTCCTCCTGCCGGGCATGGGCGTCGGGCAGCAGCACCCCGAAGACCGAGCGCCGCAGGTCAGGCCGGAAATCGGCGTGGAAGCGGCGCAGCACCGCCATCCATTCCGAGGCCGGCACCAGGGCCTGGTCGCGCAGCACGCAGATGCCGATGCGGAAGCTGGCCGAGGGCAGGCCCACCGCCGTCACCGTGGCGGCGCAATAGCCGCGCGGCCCGATCTCGCCCGCCGAGGAACAGCCGACGACGCGGCAGTCCGCGCCCAGACGGCGGCGCAGCTCGATCCCCAGTTCCGGCATCCCGCAGCCGGGCGTCCCGAAAAGCAGCACCAGCGCCGGATCCAGCGGTGCCATCGCCCGGGCGATGCTGGCGGCCATGTCCGTCGCCTCGGCCGGGACCGACACCGCCAGGGGCGGCGCGCCCGCGCCGGCGCGGGCGGCCTCCGGCCAGGGCGCGGCGCCGCTCATGCCGGCTCGAACAGCCGGACGCTATTGGCCAGAAGCACCGCCTGGGTCCGGCGGCGGGCGTTGATCTTGGACATGATCGCGGTGATGTGGGTCTTGACCGTGGCTTCGGCGATCGACAGCTCGTAGCTGATCTCCTTGTTCGCCTTGCCCTGGCAGATCAGCCGCAGGATCTTCATCTGCTGCGGCGTCAGGCTGGCGAAGCGGCGGGCCAGTTCCACGCGGGCGGCATCCTCTTCGCCGACGCTGTCGGGCTGGTAGCTGTCGGGGGTCACCCGCTCGCCCTCCCACATGCGGCGCAGGCTGTCGACCAGCGCCTCGCGGCCCAGCGACTTGCTGACATAGCCCTGCGCCCCGGCCGCCATCGCGGCCGAGATCATGGCGTTTTCCAGGTCGGCCGAGATCATGGTGATCGGCACGTCCGGGATCTGGCGGCGCAGGGTGACCAGCCCCTCGGCGCCCTTGGCATCGGGCAGGTTCAGGTCCAGGATCACCGCATCCGGCGCGCCCTGCGACCGGATCTGTTCCTGCGCCGCCGCCAGGCTGCGGGCCGTGCGTACGTTCTTGAGCCCGAAGCTGATCTTCAGCGTCAGGGCCAGCGCGTCGCACATCAGCGGATGGTCGTCCACGATCAGGATCTCGCGGACGCGTTCTGCGGAAAGCCTTGGCGATACGGCGCGATCCTGCGTCTGCATTTCGGCTGAGGCCATCGTTCTCCTCCCAAAGAAACGACAGGGGGCCGGGGGGTTGGCACCCCTCGCCCTGGGGCTTCTATCTTACGACCCCGGGCCGGGGGCGCAAGGGCGTTGGACGCCGCAGCCGGTTTCGGGCTACGACTTCGGGTGTATTGGCCGAAACCGGGGCCCATGCCAATTTGACGGGATCCAGAGGGGGAAATCACATGCGTCTTAGCCGGAGAATCACCCTGCTGGCCGGGGCGGCCGCGCTTGCCGGCCTGGCGCTTCCCGCCGCGGCCCAGGACGCCGCGCTGCCCGCCATCCGCGTCGGCACCCTGGAAAACGGCACTGTCAACTGGGAGCTGCAGACCATCGTCAAGCGCGGGCTCGACCGCGAGAACGGCTTTCGCCTGGTGCCGATGATCCTGGCCGGCAACCCCGCCACCCAGGTCGCCATGCAGGGGGGCGAGGTCGACACCATCGTCTCGGACTTCCTGTGGGTGGCGCAGCAGCGGGCGCGCGGCACCGGCTTCCGCTTCCTGCCCTATTCCACCGCCGTGGGCGGCGTGATGGTGCGCGCAGACAGCCCGGCGCGGACGCTGGCCGACCTCAAGGGCAAGAAGATCGGCATCGCCGGCGGTCCGGTGGACAAAAGCTGGCTGATCCTGCGCGCCTGGTCGCGCGAGAAGCTGGGCCAGGACCTGGCCGACGTGACCCAGCAGGTCTTCGGCGCGCCGCCGATGATCCTGAACGCCGCCGAGACCGGCGAGGTCGATGCCGCGATCAACTTCTGGCATTTCCAGGCCAAGATGAAGGCGCGCGGCATGCGCGAGATCATGTCGGTCCAGACCGCGGCCGGCGACCTGGGGCTGGACCCGTCCACGCCGCTTCTGGGCTATGTGCTGCGCGACGACTGGATCGAGTCCAACCGGGTGCTGGCCGAAGGCCTGGCCCGCGCCTCGCGCACCGCCAAGGCGCTGCTGGCGCGCGACGATGCCGCCTGGGAGGACCTGCGCCCGATCATGGAGGCCGCCGACGACGCCGAATTCGAGGCGCTGAAGGCCGGCTGGCGCGCCGGCATCCCCGCCCACGGCCCGGTCGATGCCGCGAACGCGCAGAAGATGTTCGCCACCATGGCCGAACTGGGCGGCGAGGAATTGACCGGCGGCGTCGCCACCCTGCCCGAGGGCCTGTTCTGGTGGCCGGAGTAGCGCCGGCTTGACCAGGACGCCCAAGCCCCCCGCGACCCGTTCCGGCCTGGTGCCGGGGCTGTTGTCGGTGCTCGCCATGCTGCTGCTGTGGACCGTCGCCTCGCAGCTGACCGACCGGCCGCAGACCCTGCCGGCCCCCTGGGAGGTCGCGGCGCGCATCGGCCGGCTCGTCGCCACGGGCGAGCTGTGGTTCAACGCCGGCATGACCCTGTTCCGCGTCGTCGCCAGCTTCGCGCTGGCCATGGCGGTCGGCATGGCGCTGGGGCTGTGGATGGGCCGCAGCCGCGGGGCGGACCAATGGCTCAACCCCGGCGTCATCATCCTGCTGAACGTGCCGGCGCTGGTGGTGATCGTGCTGTGCTACATCTGGATCGGCCTGAACGAAACCGCCGCCATCCTGGCCGTGGCGCTGAACAAGATCCCGGTGGTCACGGTGATGATCCGCGAGGGCACCCGGGCGCTGCGGCCCGACCTCGACGACATGGCCCGCGCCTTTCGCATGGCGCCGCTGGCGCGGCTGCGCCATGTCGTGCTGCCGCAACTGGCGCCGCATGTCGCCGCCTCGGCGCGGGCCGGCATCTCGCTGATCTGGAAGATCGTGCTGGTGGTCGAGTTCCTGGGCCGCTCGAACGGCGTCGGCTTCAAGATCCACCTGCTGTTCTCCAGCTTCGACGTGACCGGCGTGCTGGCCTGGGCGCTGGCCTTCGTCGCCGTCATGCTGGCGATCGACCTTGCCCTGCTGCGGCCGTGGGAGGCGCGGGCCAACCGCTGGAGGCAGGATGCGGCTTGACCTGGACGCCAAATCCTTCGGCACGCGGCCGGTGCTGGGCCCGCTGACGCTTTCTGTCGCGCGGGGCGAGCGGGTGGCGATCCTCGGCCCCTCGGGCATCGGGAAATCGACGCTGCTGCGCATCCTGGCCGGGCTCGACGCAGAGTATCGCGGCCGGCTGGACGGCGCCGACCGGCTGGCCGTGGTGTTCCAGGAACCGGTGCTGCTGCCCTGGCGCGACGCGGTGGCGAACATCGCCATCCCGACCGGCTGCGACGCCGCCACGGCACGGGACTGGCTGGCGCAGGTGGGCTTGGCCGGGCACGAGGCGAAGGTCCCCCGCCAGCTGTCGCTGGGCCAGCAGCGGCGGCTGGCCCTGGCCCGCGCCTTTGCCGCCGGCCCCGACATCCTGCTGATGGACGAGCCCTTCGCCTCGCTGGACGCCGAGACGGCGGCGCGGATGCTGGCGCTGACCGACGCGCTGCTGGCGCGCACGGGCGCCGGGCTGGTGCTGGTCACCCACGACCCGCGCGAGGCCGAGGCGCTGCACGCCCGCCCCCTGCACCTGGCCGGCCAGCCGGCGCGGCTTCAGAACGACTGATCCCAGACCCTTCCGTCAGTGTCCTGGGCGTGGACCGTCACCGGCCCCTCGCCCGGGGCATGGGCAAAGCGGAACACCGGGTCTTCGGAAATCGAGATCCCGGCCTCCATGGCGAACAGCGGCGCCGCACCCTGCTTGACCTCCAGCACCTGGATGAACTCGGCGGGAATGGTCAGGAGCGTCACCTGGTCGCGCTGCAACCCCGAGAAATTCGGGTGCCGGATCATCAGCGTGCCGATCTGGCGGCCGGCTTCCTCGGTCTCGCGATAGCGCATCTGGCCCATGGTGGCGCGCACCTGGTCCATGCTTTTCCCGGCCGGCGCCGCGCAGCCGCCCGAAGCCTTGACGAAGCGCCCGGCCATGACCTTGCGCCCGTCCGCCAGCGTGGCGATGGCGCGCAGGTCGGAATAGCTGTCCACCCGGACCCGCACCTCGAAATCCAGGGGCATCAGCGCCGCGCCGAATGTGAACTCGGCCGCAACCGGCGCCGGGTTGCCGTCCACCACCAGCGTCAGCGCGGTGATGGCGGGAGCGCCGGGCGGCTGGGTGATATGGACCGGCACCAGCGCCGGATTGTCGGCGCGCGGCGGGGCGTCGAGGTCGAAGACCGCCGGATCGACCGGCGGCTCCTCGTCGGTGCCGATCACCGCCAGCCGCATGTCGTCCCACAGCGCCGAGGGCTGCATCGGGTTCGCCACGTCGGCCGCAAGTCCCGGCGCGGCCAGCAGGGCCATCACAAGGGCCGGAATGGGCGCAAGTTTCATGTGCGTTTCTCCTTCGGCATGCGGCGATAGACCAGCGCGGTGTCGTCGCTGGCGGCATCCGCCTCGGCCTCGGCCCGCAGCCGGGCGTTGAAGGGCGAGCGCGAACAGACCGGATCGGTCGCCCGCGCATCCCCCGCCATCGCCATCGCCTGGCAGCGGCAGCCGCCGAAATCCACCTCGCGCCGGTCGCAGGACTGGCAGGGCTCGGGCAGCCAGGCCGTGCCGCGAAAGGCGTTGAAAGCGTCGCCGTGATGCCAGATCCGCGCCAGCCCCCGCTCGCGGATATTGTCGAAATGCAGCCCGGCGATGGTCTGGGCGGCGTGGCAGGGCAGCACGGTCCCGTCCGGGGCGATGTTGAGACCGGTCGAGCCCCAGCCGCCCATGCAGCTTTTCGGATAGACGGCATGATGGTCGGCCGGCACATAGTCGATGACCATGCGCCCGCGCAGCCGCGCGCGCGCCGCGTTCACCACCTCGCGCGCCTGCGCGGCCTGGGCCATGGTCGGCATCAGCGGCCGCCGGTTCAGGTCGGCCCAGCCGTGGAACTGCACGGTCGCGACCTCGATGCGGCGGCAGCCCAGCCGCTCGGCCAGGGCGATCATCTCGGGCAGGCGGTCCAGGTTCTGGCGATGCACCACCGCGTTCAGGGTCAGCGGAAAGCCGATGGCGCCGATCCATTCCGCCACCTGCATCTTGCGGGCGAAGCTGCCGCCATAGCCGCTGATCCAGTCGGCCATCTCGGCGTCGATGCCCTGCAGCGACAGCTGGATGTGATCGACCACGCCGTCGAGTTCGCGCAGCCGCGCCTCGGTCAGGCCGATGCCCGAGGTAATGAGGTTGACGTAAAGCCCCGCATCCCGTGCCGCGCGGGCGATCTCGGCCAGGTCCCGGCGCGAGGCCGGCTCGCCCCCCGACAGATGCACCTGCAGCACGCCCAGTTCGGCGGCCTGCCGGAAGGTGTCGGCCCATTCCGCCGCCGTCAGCTCGGCCTGCACCCGCGTCAGCTCCAGCGGGTTCGAGCAATAGGGGCAGGCCAGCGGGCAACGATGCGTCAGCTCGGCCAGCATCGCCATCGGCAGGCCGGCGCGAACCGGATTGCCGTCGATGTCGCGGGGGGCGGGCGCGTCGGTCATGCGGCGTCCTCCTGCGTGCCGTCGCCCTCGGCGCAGGCCAGGAACACCATGCGCCGGTCGACGAGACCGCGGATGAAATCCTGCACGTCGCCCTCGATCTGCTCGGCGGGGGCGTCATAGCGCGTGCAGAGGTTCACCACGACCTCGGCCAGGCTGCGCTTGCCGTCCAGCTCGGACAGGATCGCGTCGCCGACCGCATCCAGCTGCACCGCCCGTTCCGGCGCCAGCAGCACGCGGATGCCGCGCACCCGGTCGTCGTGCAGCCGCACGCCGCGCGGCAGATAGGGCACGCAGGCGCCGCTGATGGCCCGCCCGGTCATGGCACCGCAGCCGCGTCTCGCGCGGGCTCGGGGATGGCCGAATCCAGCAGCCCCTCGCCCGGCCGCCAGGCGCCGGGGGGAAGCCGCCCCTCGACATAGCCGTGCCACAGCGCGTCCAGCTGGGCCCACAGCACGTCGGTCTTGAACACCAGCGCCGCCGCCGCCGCGTCCTGTTTCTCCAGCGTGTCGGCGTGGTCCAGGACATAGGTCAGGCCGAATTCGACATCCTTCGGCGCCTCGGTCAGCCGGTTTCGGAAATAGGCGAGGCTGGCGTCGTCGGCGAAATCGTAATGCTTCAGCAGCCCTTCGATGCGCTCGGCGTGGATCTTGGGCGCGAACATCTCGGTCAGGCTGGCGGCCACGGCATCCAGCAGCGGCATGTCGCGCACGAAGCGCACATAGGCATCGACGGCGAAGCGCGTCGCCGGCATCACCCCCGCGCCGCTGGCGACGTAATCGGGATCCAAGCCCACGGCCCGGGCCAGCGCCAGCCAGCGCCGGATGCCGCCGCCCGCGTCCACGCCGCCGTCGTGATCCTCGATCCGGTGGCGCCAGATGCGGCGCAGCTGCGGGTCCTCCAGCCGCGACAGGAAGGCCGCGTCCTTCATCGGGATGCGCGACTGGTAATGCCAGCGGTTGACGACCCAGGCCCGCACCTCGTCCGGACTGCACTGCCCGCCGTGCAGGCGTTTGTGGAACGGGTGACGGTCGTGATAGCGCTCGGCGCCGATGCGCTTCAGGCGTTCGTGGAACTCGGCGCGGGTCTGGGCGCGGTGGTCGGCAAGCTTCATGGCGCGATCTCCATGCCGTCGTGGCCGATCTTCCAGCCAGCCGCCTGCGCCTGTGCGCGCTCGGGGCTGGCGGGATCGACCAGCGGGTTGGAATTGTTCAGATGCACATAGATGCGGGCGCCCAGGGACACCCGACCCAACGCATCCAGGCTGCCGCCGGGACCCGAGACCGGCACATGGCCCATGCGCCGCCCGGTCTTGGCGCCCAGGCCCTCGCGGACCATCTCGTCATCGGTCCAGAGCGTGCCGTCGAACAGCAGCGCATCCGCACCTTCGATGCGGTCGCGCAGCCAGTCCGGGACCGAGGCGCAGCCGGGAATATAGAAGGCCCGGCGGCCGTTCGCGGCCAGTTCGACGCCCACGGTCTGCTCGCCCATCAGTTCGGTCTCGACCCGCGCGCCCTCCAGATACAGCGGCACCTTGCCCGGCACCGCGAACAGCGTGGCGCGCAGCCCGGGCACCAGGTCGAAGCCGCAGTCCAGCGCCACCTCGCGCCGCTGGACCAGTGCCGGGTCCAGCGCCGACAACATCGGATTGGCGGCCAGCACCGCCTGGATGGCGGGGGTCGCGAACAGGTCGAAGGCCTGCCCCTCGCGCAAAGTCAGCAACCCGGCGACATGGTCGATGTCGCCGTTCGTCACCAGCACCGACCGGATCGGAGAGCCGCGCAGCCCCTGCGGACGCAGGGCCGGCGTCGCGGCCAATTGCTGGCGCAGGTCGGGCGAGGCGTTCACCAGCGCCCAGTCGCGGCCATTGGCGGATACGGCGATCCCGCTCTGGCTCATGGCGGGGATGTGCCCTTGGCGCGCGGCATCGCAGTTGCGGCAGCCACAGTTCCACTGCGGCACGCCGCCACCGGCGCCGCTGCCGAGAATCAGGATGCGCATGGGTCAGGGGTCCTGGAAGACCCGGCCCCCGATGGCCGGGGACCGGACCCGGATTTCACCGGATCGGCTTAGAACAGGACCGGCTCGTCCTCGGCCGGGGCATACATGTTGATTTCCATACCGCAGGCGATTTCCTTCAGCGCGGGTTTGGTCCAGGCCATCTGTTTCTCCTCCTACTGGGCATCGCGTCGAATGCGTGCAGGTCGATGCTGGGCCCGGGCGGTATCCGCGTCAACGCGCCAAAGGTCGTAGATGGCAAGCCCCATGGGGCTGTGCTAGCCTTGCCGCCCGAAAGGAAACGCCATGTTCCACCTGGTCCTGGCCGCCTGCCTCGCCGCCCAGCCCGGCACCTGCGACACCCGCCTGCTGCCCGCCGACGAGGCCGCAAGCCGCGGGGATTGCGAGGCGCGCGCCGAGGCCGTCGCCCGGGACTGGCTGACCCGGCACCCCGACCTGCGCGCCGGCGAGGGCGGCGCGCGCTGCGTCGAGACCGCCGAACTGCCCGCCCTGACCATGCAGGAGGTCGCGCCCGGCGTCTTTGTCCACCAGGGCGCCATGGACCAGCTGTCGCCGCAGAACCGGGGCCGGATCGCGAACCTCTCCTTCGTCATCGGCGATTCGGTGGCGGTGATCGACACCGGCGAAACCCGGGCCGAGGGCGAGGCGCTGTACGCCGCCATCCGCCAGGTGACCGACAAGCCGGTCAGCCACGCCATCCTGACCCATATGCACCCCGATCACATCCTGGGCGCCCAGGTGTTTTCCGAAGCCGGCGCCGCCATCGTCGCCGACGCCCGCCTGCCCGAGGCGGTGGCGCGGCGGGCGGAGGCCTGGATGATCTCGGTCCCGCGCCAGATCGGGGCCGAGAATTTCGCCGGCACCCGCATCGCTTCGGTGGACCATGAGGTCGCGGGCCCCGAGACGATCGCGCTGGGCGGCCGCGACCTGCGGCTGGTGCCGGTCCCGCCCGCCCATACCGACAGCGACATGACGGTGCTGGATCTGGAAACCGAGACGCTGTTCACCGGCGATCTGGCGTTTCTGGGGCTGACGCCGTCGCTCGACGGCTCGTTGCAGGGCTGGCTGGACTGGCTCGACCATCCGCCCGACCCGCTGCCGGCGCTGGTGGTGCCCGGCCACGGTCCGGTCACCGAAGGCTGGGACGAGGCGGTGACGCCGACGCGGCATTACCTCTCTGCCCTGCGCGACGCCACGCGCGACGCCATCGCGCGGGGTCTGGCGCTTTCGGCTGCGATCCCCGCGATCGTGCTGGCGATGCGGCCGGTGTCCGAAGGCTGGGCCGATTTCCAGGCGGTGACGGCACGCAATGCCGCCACGGCCTTCGCCGAACTGGAATGGGAATAGATTGCCTCGCCCGCGCCCCGATGCCACAACTATGCCGAGCGCAACAGGAAGGTATGGTCATGGCACGTCTTGCCCGGCACGGTTTCATCGCGGCGGCTCTGGCCGGTCTGCTGCTGGTCGGCACAGCGCATGCACAAGACGCGCCCCTGCCCGAGCGGCGGCTGTCCCTGCAAGCCGATACCGACCTGCCGGGCGGCGATCTTGGCCCGCTCTTCGACACCACGCTGCAAGCCTGCGTGCAGGCCTGCCTGGGCAATGCCGCCTGCACCGCGCTGACCTATAACGAACGCGCCCGCGCCTGCTTCCCCAAGGGCGAGGGCACCGGCGCCGCCGCCGCTTTCGTCGGCGCCCTGTCGGGCCATGTCGTCACCGCCACCGCCGAAGAGCGGCTGCGCGCCGAATCGCGCACCGGGACGGCCCCGTTCCTGGACGCGCAATCGCTGGGCGCCGCGCAATCGCTGGCGCGCTCCTTCCCGGCGCTGCACCCGCCGCAAGGCGATGCGCAGGGCAGCGCGCAAGAGGCCGAGAGCAGCGGCGACCTGGCCCGGGCCGCCCGCATCACCGCCGCCGAGGCCGCGCGCTATGACCGGGCCGAGGACTGGACCAACCTGGCCCGGCTGACGCTTTACACCAGCGACCAGAACGACCGCGAGGCCTCGGCCGCCATCGCCTCGATGGCGATCAACGGCTATCTGCGCGCGGGCGAGGACGCGGTGGCCGCCCGGGCGCTGTCCTGGCTCGCCATGGCGTGGGAGCGGCTGGACCGCGGCCGCGACGCACTGGCGGCGCTGCGGCTGGCGGCGAAACTGGCGCCCGCCGACGGCGCCATCGCGCAGGCGCTGGAGGAATCGCAGGCGCGCAACGGGTTGCGCGTTTCCGACACGCAGGTCGAATCCGAAGGCAAGACGCCGCGCTTCTGCGCGGTGATGACGCGCGAACTGTCGGGCAGCACCGATTACGCGCAATTCCTGCGCCTGCCCGGCCGCGACCTGACCGTCGAGGCCAGCGGCGACCGGCTTTGCGTCGCCGGCCTGACCCACGGCCAGGACGTCGAGGTCACCCTGCGCGCCGGCCTGCCCTCGGCCGATGGCGAGGTGCTGGCCCGCGACGTGACTCTCAAGGGCTATGTCCGCGACCGCAGCCCCGAGGTGCGCTTTCCCGGCCGCGCCTATGTCCTGCCAGCCTCGGGCGACCAGCGGCTGTCGATGGTCACGGTCAATGCCGACACCATCGACCTGCGCCTGCTGCGCATTTCCGACCGCAACCTGATCCGCGCCATGGCCGAGGACATGTTCGCCACCCCCCTGGACAGCTGGCAGGCGGATTACTTCGGCGACCGCATGGCGCGCGAGGTCTGGAAGGGCAAGGCGCAGGTCGCCAAGCCCATGGGCCAGGACAGCCTGAACCGCGAACTGACGACCAGCCTTGCCATCCCGGCCGAGGCCGGCCCGCTGGAGCCCGGCATCTATATCGTCGAGGCGGGGATCGAGAACGAGAACGTCTCGGACACCGGACTCGCGACGCAATGGTTCGTGATCTCGGATTTCGGGATTTCCACCTTCAGCGGCACCGACGGGCTGACCGTCGCGGTGCGCAGCCTTGCCGATACCTCGGCTAAGCCGGGGGCCGAGGTGGCGCTGGTCAGCCGCTCGAACGAGGTTCTGGCCAAGGCCGTGACCGACGCCGACGGCATCGCGCATTTCGCGCCGGGCCTGGCGCTCGGCAAGGACGGGGCGGCGCCTGCACTGGTGACGGTGACCGATTGGCAAGGCGAGGGCGCGGATCGCGCGCCGCGCGACATGGCCTTCCTGTCGCTGTCGGACCCCGAGTTCGACCTGTCCGACCGCGGCGTCGAGGGCCAGCCGCCGGCGCCCCCCATCGACCTGTTCCTGACCACCGACCGCGGCGCCTATCGCGTCGGCGAGACGGTGAACGCCACCGTGCTGGCCCGCGATGCCGAATCGCGCGCGCTGCAGAACCTGCCGCTGACCGCCGTGATCCTGCGCCCCGACGGGGTCGAGGCGACCCGCCTGCCCGCACAGGACGCGGGCGCCGGCGGCAGCACGGTGGCCTGGCAGATCCCCGGCAACGCCCCGCGCGGCACCTGGCGGATGGAGCTGCGGACCGAGGCCGACGGCCCGGCTCTGGCCACAGCCCGCCTGCTGGTCGAGGATTTCCTGCCCGAGCGCATCGACTTCACCCCGAAACTGCCCGAAGGACCGGCCCGCGCCGGCGGCACGCTGGCGCTGACGCTGAACGCGCATTGGCTGTTCGGGGCGCCTGCCGCGAACCTGCCGGTCGAGGGCACGCTGCGCCTGTCGCCCACCCGCGAACTGGCCGGCTTCGACGGCTATGTCTTCGGCCGCGAGGACGACGACACCTCGCCGGTGACGGACAGCCTGCCCGCCGGCCAGACCGATGCGCAGGGCGATTACCAGACCCAGATCGACCTGCCACCGGCGGGCGAGCTTGGCCCGCGCCCGGTCGCGGCCGAGGTGGTGCTGGACATCCGCGAAGGCGCCGGCCGCCCGGTCGAGCGCACCGAGACCCGCGTGGTCATGCCCGAGGCCCCGGTCGTCGGCATCAAGCCGCTGTTCGAGGGCGGCACCGTGGCCGAGGGCGTGGAGGCGCGCTTCGCGCTGGTCGCGGTCGGGCCGGACCTGAAACCGGCCGCCGAACCCCTGCGCTGGGTGCTGAACCGCATCGACACCGACTACCAATGGTATTCGCTGGGCGGGCAATGGAACTGGGAGGCGATCACCACCCGCACCCGCGTCGACGAAGGCGTGGCCGAACCGGGCGCCGCCCCGGCCGAGATCGCGGCGCCCGTCGAATGGGGCCAATACGAACTGGTGGCCGAGCCGGCCTCGGGCCAGGGCGGGCAAAGCTCGACCCGGTTCTATGCCGGCTGGGGCGCGGTGGCGAATGCCGGCACGCAGACGCCCGACCGCTTGCAGGTTTTGCTGGACAAGCCCGCCTATCGCAGCGGCGATACCGCGCGGGTCACGGTCGATGCCGCCAGCGACGGGCTGGGCCTGGTCTCGGTGCTGTCGAACCGGCTGGTGTCCATGCAGACCGTGGCATTGAAGGCGGGCGAGAACCGGATCGACCTGCCGGTGACCGACGATTGGGGCGCCGGGGTCTATGTCACCGTCAGCGCCATCCGTCCCCTGGGCGAGGCCAAGGCCGACACCCGCGCGCCGGTGCGGGCGCTGGGGCTGGCCCATGCCGCCGTCGATCCCGGCGACCGCAAGCTGACGGCCAGCATCGAGGCCCCCGCCGAGACCCGCCCGCGCGGCACCATCCCGGTCACGCTGAAGGTCGATGGCGCGGCGGGCGGAACGGTGCATGCCACCGTCGCCGCCGTCGATCAGGGCATCCTGAACCTGACCCGGTTCCAGCCGCCGAACCCATCGCAGCATTACTTCGGCCAGCGCCGGCTGGGCGTGGGGCTGCGCGATCTCTACGGCCGGCTGATCCTGTCCACCGGCGCCCCGGACGGCGCGCTGCGCGAAGGCGGCGACGCCATGAGCGGCAATGCCGAGGCGCCGCCGCCGACCGAAAAGCTGATGAGCTGGTTTTCCGGCTCGGTGACCGTGGGCGCGGACGGCACCGCGACCGTCGAGGTGCCGGTAGGCGATTTCAACGGCGAGGTGCGGGTGATGGCCGTTGTCTGGTCCGCCAAGGGCGTGGGCCAGGCCGATGCCTCGGTGCTGGTGCGCGACCCGGTGGTGATGACCGTGACCGCGCCCGCCTTCCTGGCGCCGGGCGACCGGGCGCAGGTCGGGCTGCGGCTGACCCATGCCGCGGGGCCCGCGGGCGCGGTCAAGCTGGCGGTCGAGCAGGTCGGCGGCGCCGCGCCGCTGGCGACCAGCCTGCCCACGGACAGCGTGACGCTGGCCGAGAAGGCCGAAGCACAGGTGCAGATGCCGGTGACGGCGGGCGATGCCGAGGGGTTGGCCAACCTGCGCCTGACGCTGACCACGCCCGACGGGCAGGCGCTGACCAAGGATATCACCATCCCCGTGGCGCTGAACGAGGCCGACATCCAGCGCCAGGACCGCCTGGTGGTCGAGCCGGGGCAAAGCGTCTCTGTGCCTGCCACGCTGACCCAAGGCATGCTGCCCGGCGCCCTGCTGACGGCGGCGGTCGGACCTTACGCGCGGCTGGACGTGGCGGGGGCGCTGGCGCGCCTTTCGCGCTATCCCTATGGCTGCACCGAGCAGCTGACTTCGGGGGCGATGCCGCTCTTGTATCTGCCCGGCCTCGCCGCGCTGGAAGGCGTGGATGGCGGCGATACGGCCGAGCAGGTGCAAAAGGCGATCACGCAGATCCTGACCCGGCAGGGCAGCAACGGCGGTTTCGGGTTGTGGTATGCCGATTCGGGCGACCTGTGGCTGGAGGCCTATGTCACCGACTTCCTGTCGCGGGCACGCGCGGCCGGCCATGCAGTGCCCGACACCGCCTTCAAGCTGGCGATCGACAACCTGCGGAACCGGGCCAATTACGCCACCGAACCCACCGCCGCCTCGGCCGAGGAGAATGCCGCACTCGCCTATGCGCTGGCGGTGCTGGCGCGCGAGCGTGCCGCCACCGTCGGCGACCTGCGCTATTACGCCGACACCGCCGCCGGGTCGTTCTCGACCCCCATGGGCGCGGCGAACCTGGGCGCGGCGCTGGCGTCCTATGGCGACCAGGGGCGGGCGGACCGGATGTTCACGCAGGCGCGCAACCTGCTGAACCTCGGCGCGCCCGAGCCCTATGCCTTCCGCGCCGACTACGGCACTAAGCTGCGTGACGCGACGGCGCTGCTGGCGCTGGCGGCCGAGGCCAAGACCCGGGCCGTGGACGAAACCGACCTGACCAGCCAGGTCGCCGAGCGCATCGCCCGGGCCGAGGAGGACGGGCGCAGCCTTTCCACCCAAGAATCGGTCTGGACGGTGATGGCGGCGCAGTCGCTGTCGCGCGCGACCCCGCCGGCGACGCTGAACGGGGTGGCGCTGAACCAGCCGGTGGCGAGCCTGCCCGACGCCGAGGCGAGCCTTGCCAATACCGGCGACGGCGCGCTGGAAGTGACGCTGACCGCGACCGGAAAACCCTCGGGCCAGGTCGCGGCGGGCGGCAAGGGCTATGCCATCGCCCGGCGCTATTACAGCATCGAGGGCGAGGCGCTGGACCCCGCCAGCCTGAAGCAGGGCACGCGCATGGTGGTCGAGCTGCAGGTCTCGCCCCAGTCCGAGGGCGGCGGGCGGCTGGTCATCTCGGATCCGCTGCCGGCGGGATGGGAGATCGACAACCCGAACCTCTTGCGCGCAGGCGACGTCTCGGCGCTGGATTGGCTGGAAGGCGAGACCTCGGCCGAGATGACCGAATTCCGCGCCGACCGTTTCGCGGCGGCGCTGACCTGGACCTCGGCCGAGCCGTTCCGGCTGGTCTATATCGTCCGCGCCGTGACCCCCGGCCAGTTCCGCCACCCGGCGGCCAGCGTCGAGGACATGTATCGCCCCGAGTTCCGCGCCTGGAGCGATAGCGGCACCGTCACGGTCGCGCCCTGATCTCCGCGCGGCGCCGGTGGCGCCGTCGCGACGATGAGTATTTGCAGAACAGAGAAAGCCGGGCGGGATTTCCCGTCCGGCAGCGCGCGCCGCGGAAAGCATCGCTTGCCGGAACGGGTTCGCCGCGCGATAATCCCGCGACCGACAGGGAAGGGAGGAGACCTTGCCCGAACGCCATGAGGATCGCGTCGCCTCGGCCTCGCAATCGCCGGGGGCGGTGACGCGGCTGGCCGCCAGCTGGCGCCGCTCGATGGTCAAGCACGGGCTGGACCCCGCCCGCCCGCCGCAGCTGCGCCGCCTGACCGGGCGAGAACTGGCCGAGCGCCGCGGCCGACTGGACGAGTTCATCGCCGTCGCCCGGCCGCAGCTGGACCAGCTGTTCCAGCTGGTCTGCCCGACCGGCTGCAACGTGCTTCTGACCGACGCCACCGGCATCGTGCTGGAACAGCGCGCCAGGGATGCCGATACGGGGGTGTTCCGCGACTGGGGGCTGTGTGCCGGCACCGACTGGTCGGAACAGGCCGAGGGCACCAACGGCATCGGCACCTGCCTGGCCGAGGGCCGCCAGGTCACCATTCACCGCGACGAGCATTTCTATACCCGCAACACCGGCCTTTCCTGCATGGACGCGCCGATCTGGGGGCCGGACGGGCGGCTGATCGCGGCGCTGGACGTGAGCTCGGCCCGCTCGGACCATACCGAGCGCTGGAACGCGCTGATCGCGGCGCAGGTCGCCCACAGCGCGCGGGCCATCGAAGCGGCGTTCTTTCGCGTGTCTTTTCCCGGCGCGCGCATCATCGCCGCGCAGGCGGCGGGCGCCGAGGATGCGGCGCTGCTGATCGCGGTGGACAAGGACGACCTGGCCATCGGCGCCAACCGCGCGGCCCGCCGCGCCTTCGGGCTGGAGAAGGAGGGCCGGCTGCGGCCGCGGCCGGCCTCGGACCTGCTGGGTCGCGACGATGAGGCCACCGGCTTTGAAAAAGCCGAGCGCGCCGCGGTGATTCGCGCTCTCGCCCGGGCCGAGGGCAATGTCTCGGCCGCCGCCCGCGCGCTGGGGGTGGGCCGGGCGACGCTCTATCGCCGGATGCAGCGGCTGGGGATTTCGGAAAATCCGGGGCGATTGTCTCGGGGGTGAAACACATTCCGCGGCGCGGCGTGGCGGCCGCGTTGATTTGCGGGGCCGCGCGCCCCACCCTTCTGGAAGAACCGGCGGGAGGAGCCGGGCAGGACAGGAGGAACCATCATGCCGAACGACCAGACGCATGACTTCAAGGGCGTGAACGCATTGCCCTTTGCCAAGCGCTACGACAACTACATCGGCGGCGACTGGGTCGCACCGAAGTCGGGCAAATATTTCGTCAACACCACGCCCATCACCGGCGCCGAGATCGGCGAGATCGCCCGCTCGAACGCCGAGGACATCGAGGCGGCGCTGGATGCCGCCCATGCCGCCAAGGACAAATGGGGCCATACCGCCCCGGCCGAGCGGTCGAACATCATGCTGCGCATCGCCGACCGCATGGAGGCGAACCTGGAGCTGCTCGCCACGGCCGAGACCTGGGACAACGGCAAGCCGATCCGCGAGACCATGGCCGCCGACGTGCCCTTGGCCATCGACCATTTCCGCTATTTCGCCGGCGTGCTGCGGTCGCAGGAAGGCACCATCTCGGAAATCGACAGCGAAACCATCGCCTATCACTTCCACGAGCCGCTGGGCGTGGTCGGACAGATCATCCCCTGGAACTTCCCGCTGCTGATGGCCTGCTGGAAACTGGCGCCCGCGCTGGCCGCAGGCAACTGCGTAGTGCTGAAGCCGGCCGAGCAGACCCCGGCCAGCATCATGGTCTGGGCGAACCTGATCGGCGACCTGCTGCCGCCGGGCGTCTTGAACATCGTCAACGGCTTCGGGCTGGAAGCCGGCAAGCCGCTGGCGTCCAATCCGCGCATCGCCAAGATCGCCTTCACCGGCGAAACCACCACCGGCCGGCTGATCATGCAATACGCGGCCGAGAACCTGATCCCGGTGACGCTGGAGCTGGGCGGCAAGTCGCCGAACATCTTCTTCGCCGACGTGGCGCGCGAGGACGACGATTTCTTCGACAAGGCGCTGGAAGGCTTCGCCATGTTCGCGCTGAACCAGGGCGAGGTCTGCACCTGCCCCTCGCGGGTGCTGATCCAGGAATCGATCTATGACCGTTTCATGGAGCGCGCCGTGAAACGGGTCGAGGCGATCAAGCAGGGCGACCCGCGCGATGCCTCGACCATGATCGGCGCCCAGGCGTCGAGCGAGCAGAAGGAAAAGATCCTGAGCTACCTCGACATCGGCAAGAAGGAAGGCGCCGAGGTGCTGACGGGCGGTTCCGCCGCCGACCTGGGGGGCGAGCTGTCGGGCGGGTTCTACATCCAGCCGACCATCTTTCGCGGCCACAACAAGATGCGGATCTTCCAGGAAGAGATCTTCGGCCCGGTCGTGTCGGTGACCACCTTCAAGGACGAGGCCGAGGCGCTGTCGATCGCCAATGACACGCTCTATGGCCTCGGCTCGGGCGTGTGGTCGCGCGATGCCAACACCTGCTACCGCATGGGCCGCGGCATCAAGGCGGGCCGGGTCTGGACCAATTGCTATCACGCCTATCCGGCCCATGCGGCCTTCGGCGGCTACAAGCAGTCGGGCATCGGGCGCGAGACGCACAAGATGATGCTGGACCACTATCAGCAGACCAAGAACATGCTGGTCAGCTATTCGCCGAAGAAGCTGGGCTTCTTCTGATCCCGGCGGCGGGGGCTTCGCGCCCCCGCACCCCCGCGGGGTATTTGTGAAACGAAAAAATGCGCGTTGTTTCTTCGTTGTCCGAATACCTAGACATCATGGCTGCATCCGCAGCGGGATGTGAAAGGAGAAGACCAAATGGCCACCGTCACAGCCACGCCCGCCGCGCTGGACCTGCTGGCCGAGATCGTGGCCGAGCATGGGCCGGTGCTGTTCCACCAATCCGGCGGCTGCTGCGACGGCTCGTCGCCCATGTGCTATCCGCAGGGCGAGTTCCGTATCAGCGAGCGCGACGTGAAGCTGGGCGAGATCGGGGGCATGCCCTTCTATATCTCGGCCAGCCAGCATGATGCCTGGAAGCACACCAACCTGACCATTGACGTGGTACCGGGCCGAGGCGGCATGTTCAGCCTCGACAACGGTCGCGAGAAGCGTTTCCTTGTGCGGTCGGACATCTGCCGGACATGACCGCGCGGCGGGCGCACGTCCCCGGGTTATCCCGTGCGCCCGCCAATTTTTCGCCGACCCTTCCCGGCCGGTCAGGCGCGGATCTGACGCGCTTCGTCCAGAAGCATGATCGGGATGCCGTCGCGGATCGGAAAGGCGAGGCCCGCGGCATCCGAGATCAACTCTTGCGCCGCGGCGTCGTAGCGCAGCGCGACGTGGGTGACCGGGCAAACCAGCGCTTCGAGCATATGACGGTCGAAGCCGCGTTGGGGGGTGTCTTCGCTCACTGGATCGTCTCCTCGCTGTCGCCGCCATGCAGCGCATATTCCAAGAGCCCGTCCAGAAGCACGCGACGCTGGCTGAGCGTCGGGCATTCCAGCAGGGCCTGCTTTTCCTCGGCGGCCAGCGGCAGCAGCATGGACATCGAGTTCACCAGCGTCTCGTCGTCGGTCGCCTCGGCCGAATCCCAGTCGGTGGACAGGCCGCGCTGCTCCATGTAGCGTCCCAGCCGGGCGATGAAGCCGCTGCGCTGGAAGCCGGCATCCTGTTCGGGATCGGGGCTGAGGTCCGCGGCAAAGCCCGTGCAGTCCACCCGGCCGCGCAGATAGGGGGTGAAGCCCGGCCGCACCTCGGCCAGCCGGAAGCGCGTGATCGCCTTCAGCGAGATCATCAGCCGGCCGTCGTCCAGTTCGGAAAAGGCGACGATGCGCCCGGCGCAGCCGACCTGGGCCAGCGACTCCAGCCCGGATTCGGCCGGCTGGATCATGCCGATCAGCCGGGCGGGGGTCTTGAGCACGTCCTCGACCATCTGCAGGTAGCGCGGCTCGAAGATCTGCAGCGGCAGCCGGGTGCGCGGCATCAGCACCGCGCCCGGCAAGGGGAACAGGGGAATGACCTCGGGCAGGTCGATGCCGCGGGACATGGCCTAGGCAAAGATCAGCGAGGACAGCCGCCGGCGTCCCTTCTGCACCAGCGGATCGGTCGGCTTCAGCGCGTCGAAGACCGTCAGCAGCTGCGCCTTGGCCGCGCCGTCGTTCCAGTCGCGGTCGCGGCGGAAAGCGTCCAGAAGCTGGTCGATGGCCTCTTCGACCTGTCCGGCGGCATGCAGGGCGGTGGCGTAGTCCAGCCGCGCCTGCTGATCGGCCGGATCGGCCTCGACCTTGCGACGCAATTCGTCCAGCGGACCGGCATTGGCGGCCTGCCGCGCCAGTTGCAGCTGGGCGCGGGCGGCCTCGACCGGCGCCGCGCCGGCGACGCTGGCGGGGACCCGGGCCAGTTCCTGCTCGGCCCGGTCCGCATCACCCGCCGCCAGCCAGGCGCGGATCGCCCCGCCCCAGGCCACCGCGTTCTCGGGCTCTTCCTCGAGGATGGCGGCAAAGGTCTCGGCCGCATCCTCGGCGGCGCCTTCGGCCAGCATCGCCTCGGCGGCGTCCAGCGCCTCGGCCAGGCCGCCGTCGTCGCCGGACATGGCGGCCAGCTTCTCGACGAATTGCTTGACCTGGCTTTGCGGCACCGCGCCCTGGAAGGCGTCGACCGGCTGGCCCTGGAAGAAGGCATAGACGGTCGGGATCGACTGCACGCGCAGCTGGCCGGCGATCATCTGGTTTTCGTCCACGTTGATCTTGGCCATGCGGACGCGGCCCTTGTGACGGGCGACCTCGGCCTCCAGCTGCGGGCCGAGGGTCTTGCAGGGGCCGCACCAGGGCGCCCAGAAATCGACGATGACCGGCACCGTCATCGAGGCGTCGATGACATCGGCCATGAAGGTCGCCTCGGTCACGTCCTTGATGATGTCGGCGGGGGCTTTTTCGGCGGGGGCTTGGCCAAGCTCGAGCATCGGAATTCCTCTTGCGAACGGGTTGTCCCCTAGATGGAGCAGCGACCGGGGCGATGCAAGGTCGCAACGTCGCCGCCCCCGGCAGGCGCCGGCGCGAGGGCGCCACCGGGACGGGACGCAGTGAGGTCCCGACCCCGCGCGACATGTCGAACTGGCGCCAAAAAGAGAGCCCCGAGAGGGCATCTGCCGGAAGATCATTCCGGATCCGACGAAAACCGGTCAAGAAATCGACGGCAAACGCCCGTTTGCGGCGAGTTTCCCAGATCCCAGGCCGGCTATGCCGCTGCGTTTTCCGCTGCCTGCTAGAGGTCGAAACGCGCCAGCACCGGAACGTGGTCGCTGGGCTGTTCCCAGCCGCGCACCGGACGCAGGATGCGGCTGCCATGGCCGGCGTTGGCGATGTCGGGCGTGGCCCAGATATGGTCCAGACGCCGGCCCTTGTCGGCCGCGTCCCAGTCCCGGGCCCGATAGCTCCACCAACTGTAGAGCCGGCCGTCCGGAATGTCCTTGCGGGTGATGTCGACCCACTTGCCCGCATCCTGTGCCGCGCCCAGATGCTCGACCTCCAGCGGCGTGTGGCTGACGATCTTCAGAAGCGCCTTGTGGTTCCAGACGTCATCCTCGCGCGGGGCGATGTTCAGATCGCCCACCATGATCGAGCGGGCCGGATTGTCGGCGTGGAAGGCATCGCGCATCTCGGTCAGGAAATCCAGCTTCTGGCCGAATTTCAGGTTCTGCTCGCGATCGGGAATGTCGCCGCCGGCCGGAACGTAGAAATTGTGGATGGTGACGCCGTTTTCCAGCCGGGCCGCGACGTGGCGGGCATGGCCCAGCCCGGCATAGTCGCGATCGCCCGCATCCGCGAGCGGCAGCTTCGACAGGATGGCGACGCCGTTATAGCCCTTTTGGCCGCGCGCGACGATGTGGCGATAGCCCAGCGCCTGGAAGCCCTCCAGCGGGATCTTCTCGACCGGGCTCTTGATCTCCTGCAGGCATAGGACGTCCGGCGCCTCCTCGGTCAGCAGGCGCGCGACCAGGGCCTCGCGCAGGCGGACCGAGTTGATGTTCCAGGTGGCAATGGTGAACATGGCAGCTCCTTTTCGGGAACGGACCCTAGGGGCGGGGGCGTGGCTTGTCCACCGCGTGCTCTCCCCACCTCCGGCGGGGAAACCCGACCCCCCTCTTCTTCGTTCAGAAATACTCTCGGGGGGTGCGGGGGGCGAAGCGCCCCCGCGGGCCGGGCCGACGGAAAACCCGGCCGCCGGTGGGGCCGGGGCCGGGTCGTCATGTGGCCGCATCCTCCGACCACTGGGCTTCGCAGGCCAAACCCGCGGGCCGGCCGCGGGTTCCGCCGGTAAACCTTTATCAGGCGACCAGCCGATAGCCGCCGGACTCGGTCACCAGCAGCCGGGCGTTCGAGGGGTCCGGCTCGATCTTCTGGCGCAGGCGGTAGATATGCGTCTCCAGCGTGTGGGTGGTCACGCCGGCGTTGTAGCCCCAGACCTCGTGCAAGAGCACGTCGCGCGGCACCACGCCGTCCTGGGCGCGATACAGGAACTTCAGGATGTTGGTTTCCTTTTCCGTCAGCCGGATCTTGCGGTCCTTGGCATCGACCAGGATCTTCATCGCCGGCTTGAACGTATAGGGACCCAGCTGGAAGATCGCGTCCTCGGACTGCTCATGCGTGCGCAGCTGCGCGCGCAGGCGGGCCAGCAGCACCGGGAACTTGAACGGCTTGGTGATATAGTCGTTCGCACCCGAATCCAGCCCCAGGATGGTGTCGGCATCGGTGTCGTGGCCGGTCAGCATGACGATGGGACACTTGACCCCCTGCTTGCGCAGCCGCTTGCACAGCTCGCGCCCGTCGGTGTCGGGCAGGCCCACGTCCAGCACCACCAGGTCGAAGATGGCGCCCTTGCTCTTCTCGACGGCCTCGTGGCCCGAGCCGGCCTCGAAGACCTCGAAATCCTCGGTGGCGGCCAGCTGCTCGGCCAGGGCCTCGCGCAGGTCCTCTTCGTCGTCGACCAGCAGGATCTTTTTCAGTCCGGCCATTCTTGCCTCCTTTGGCGTTATGACGGAAAACTGTGGCGCGGCGCGCAAGGCGTCCAGCGGTTTGCAGCAATTCTCACATGGAGTTGTCGGAAATCCGCCCTATGTTTCAGATTGTTTCAACCCCGCTGGCCCGATGACCCTGATCCCGACCCTGACCGAGACCCTTTCGCGCGCCCGCGCCGACCTGCGCATGGGCCTGCCCGTGGTCATCGGCGGCCATCTGGTCGCCGCGGTCGAGACGCTGGCCGCCCCCCGGCTGCAGGCGATGCGCGCGCTCGGCCCCGCCGTTCTGGCGATCACCGAGCCGCGGGCCGAGACGCTGAAGGCGCGGGTCTACGACGGCGACCTGGCGCGGGTCGAGGTGCCGGGCGACGCCGATCTGTCCTGGCTGCGCGCCGTGGCCGATCCGGCGGGCGACCTGATGACGCCGATGAAGGGGCCGTTCCGCAGCCCGCGCGGCGGCGATGTCGCCGCCCATCGCGCCGGCATCGCGCTGGCGAAATCGGCGCAGCTGCTGCCGGCGGTGCTGGTGGTGCCGGTGGCCGCCCCGCCGCAAGAGCTGACGCGGCTTTCGCCCGGCCCGGCGCTGGCGCAGATGGCGGCCGAGGCGGCGATGGCGCCGGTGGCCGCCGCCCGCCTGCCGCTGCTGGCGGCCGAGAACGCGAAACTGCACATCTTCCGCCCCGACAATGGCGAGGCCGAACATTACGCGGTCGAGATCGGCGCCCCCTCGCGCACGGCGCCGGTGCTGGCGCGGCTGCATTCCGCCTGTTTCACCGGCGACGTGCTGGGCAGCCTGAAATGCGACTGTGGTCCGCAGTTGCATGCCGCGCTGCAGGCCATGGGGCAGGCTGGCGAAGGCGTGCTGCTGTATCTCAACCAGGAAGGCCGCGGCATCGGGCTGGCGAACAAGATGCGGGCCTATGCGCTGCAGAACCAGGGCTTCGACACCGTCGAGGCCAACCACCGCCTGGGCTTCCAGGACGACGAGCGCGACTTTCGCATCGGCGCCGGCATCCTGCGCCGCATGGGTTTCGGCGCGGTGCGGCTGATGACCAACAATCCGCGCAAGGTCGCCATGCTGGAAAGCCACGGCATCGCTGTGGCCGAGCGGGTGCCGCTGGTCACGCCGCGCAACCGCCACAACACCGGTTACCTGGACGTCAAAGCCGCGAAATCCGGGCATCTGCTGTGATCCGCCTGACGCCGATGGGGCTTTGGGCCCGCGGCCGGGTCCTGCCGTGCAGCATCGGCCGTGGCGGGCTGACGCCGACCAAGCGCGAGGGCGACGGCGCCACGCCGCTGGGTCGGCACCGCATCGTCGGGCTGCTCTATCGGCCCGACCGGATGGCGCGGCCGGCGGCATGGGCGCAGCCGATCCTGCCCGGGGACCTGTGGTGCGACGCCTCCGGGCATCCGGCCTACAACCACGCCACCCGCGCGCCCTTCGCCGCCAGCCACGAGGCGATGCGCCGGCCCGACCCGCTTTACGACATCGTGCTGGTCACCGACTGGAACTGGCCGGATGCCCGGCCGGGCGCAGGTTCGGCGATCTTCCTGCACCAATGGCGCCGGCCGGGCTTTCCGACCGCCGGCTGCATCGCCATGGCCCGGCGCGACCTTGCCTGGCTGGCCTCGGTGCTGCGGCCGGGCGAGGAGCTGCTGGTCCCCGCCCTGCCCCGCTGGCCCGCGCGACGGCGCCAGGATCAGCGCGCGGTATAGCCGCCGTCCACCAGATGATAGCTGCCGGTGATGAAGCTCGCCCGGTCCGAGAGCAGGAAGGCCACCAGCGCCGCCACCTCCTCGGCCCGGCCCAGCCGACCGACCGGGTGGCGCGACACCAGCATCTGCTTCGTCTCCTGGTCCATGTGGTCCAGCAGCGGCGTGTCGATGAAGGCCGGGCCGACCGAGTTCACCCGGATGCCCTGCGTCGCATATTCCATCGCCGCGTTCTTGGTCATGCCGACCACCGCATGCTTGGCCGAGACATAGGCCGGGGCGCCGTCGAAGCCGACCGATCCCAGGATCGAGGCCATGTTCACGATCGCCCCGCCGCCCGATTCCAGCATCGCCGGAATGCCGAAACGCATGCCGTAGAAGACGGCGTTCAGGTTGATGTCGATGACTTTCTTCCAGCCGTCCAGCGGATATGCCCCGGTCGGGGCGCTGGGGCCGCCGATGCCGGCGTTGTTGACCAGCAGGTGCAGCCCTCCCAACGCCTTGGCGGCATCGACGGCCTTGCGGACCTGTTCGGGATCGGCGACGTCGCCGGCGACCGCCTTGGCCTTGCCGCCGGCTGCCACGATCTTCGCCGCCGTGGCCTGGGCGGTCTCCTCATGCAGGTCGGCCGCCACCACCGTGGCGCCCGAGGCGGCAAGCTCCAGCGCTATGGCCTCGCCCAGCCCCGAACCGGCGCCGGTGACCAGGGCGATCTTGTCGTCGAAGCGAATGTCCATCGGATTCTCCTGCGCTGTTCCGGCAGGGATCATAGCCCGGCGCAAGGCGCCGCGTCCCTGCGACCGATCGCATCAACGCCGGGGTGGCCCGCGGGTTTCGGCTACCAGGAGGCTGCCGAAGACGTCCCGCGACGGGGCATAGTCGAGCAGAAAGCGGAAAACTTGCCCCGAACCGGCCGGAATGACCTGCCTTCCGACCGGAATTTGGCCGGTCTGGAACAATTTCGTCCCGACACCCTCTCGGAATACTTCTTCAGCAGCCTGCTAGAGCGGTCCCGTCCGCCACAGCCGCACCTTCAGCCCGCCATGGGCGACATAAGGTCCCGGTTCACGGAACGGCAGGCCGGTGGCGCGGGCCAGTTGCGCGTCGCTGGTCACCAGCCCCACGCGCCAGCCGCGGAAGCGCATGCGCAACACCTCGCCCATGGCCGCGTGCAGGCAGAAGAGCGGCCCCTTGTTGCCGATCCGCGCGCCATAGGGCGGGTTGACGATCACCAGGCCGGGCGGGCCTTCGGGGCGCTGCAGTTCGGCAACGGCGCCGGTCTGGAAGTCGGTAAGGTCCTGCACGCCGGCGCGCTCGGCGTTCTCGCGGCTCATGCGGATGGCGCCGGCGTCGCGGTCGCGGCCATGGTGGCGCAGCGCCGGTGCGGGCGGTGCGGCAGCCGTCGCCCGCATCGCCTGCCACGCTTCGGGATCGAAAGACCTCAGCTGCTGGAAGGCGAAGTCGCGCAGCCGGCCCGGGGCCAGCCCGGCGGCGATCTCGGCCGCCTCGATGACGAAGGTGCCCGAGCCGCACATCGGATCCAGCACCGGCTCGCGCCCGTCGAAACCGCATTGGCGCAGGAACATCGCCGCCATGGTCTCGCGCATCGGCGCCTTGCCGACGGCCTGCTTGTGGCCGCGCTTGTGCAACGATTCGCCCGAGGTATCCAGGCTGAGCGTGCAAAGATCGTCCTCAAGCCGGATCTTCAGCGTGACCGGGGCATCGTCGGCGAAGGCGACGCCCAGCGTATCGCGAAGGGCGGCCTCGACGCGCTGGATGATGGCGCCGGCGTGATAGATGCGCGACTTGCGGCTGGTCGCCTCCAGCCGCAGCGGCACCTCGGGGCGCAGCCAGTCGGCCCAGGGAAAGCGGCGCGCGCGCTTGTCCAGCTGCGCCGGGTGCATGGCACGGAAGGCGCCAATGCGGGCCAGCACGCGGGTGGCGCCGCGCAGATGCAGGTTCGCGCGCCAGACCTCGGGCCAGCCGCCGGTGAAGGCAACGCCGCCGGGCTGGACCTGCGCGTCAAAGCCCAGCGCCCGCGCCTCGGCGGCCAGCGGCTCTTCGAGGCCGGGGGTGGCGACCAGGAAGATCTCCATCCGCGCGGGATCGGCGGCCAGCGGCGCGGCTTCGGGCCGGGGGGTGTCGGAAAGGGGCGGCTTGCGGGCGGGCTGGGTCTTGCGGGGCGTCATCTGGTTCCGGCGGCGAAAGGCCCCGCATCATGCGCCCTGGCGCCGGCGAAGGCAATGCGGCGGAATTGCCGCCGGTGTGGCGACAGTCTTCCGCGACTGCCGCCGTTTCCGGCGCTTCGTGCGGCGCTTATCTTGGGCGCAAGGATCAAGGAGACCATCATGGCCACAAGCGACGCGCCCCTTCAGGTCAGCCAGGTTGCGCTGATCGTGAACGACCTCGACCGCGTCGGGGATTTCTACCGCTCGGTCATCGGGCTGGAGCGCCTCTCCGGCAGCGGCGAGGACCTGGTTCTGGGCGCGGGCGACCTGCCGTTGCTGGAGCTGCGCCGCGACGCCGCCGCGCGCCGGCGCCCGCATGAGGCGGGGCTGTTCCATACCGCCTTCCTGCTGCCCGACCGCCGGGATCTGGGTGCCTGGCTGCGGCATGCGGCCGGGCGGCAGCTGCGGCTCGACGGCGCCTCGGACCATCTGGTCAGCGAGGCGCTGTATCTGCGCGACCCCGAAGGCAACGGCATCGAGCTTTATGCCGACCGTCCGCGCGCCGCCTGGCAGACGGATGGGCGGCAGGTGCGGATGGATACCCTGCCCCTGGACCTGCAGACCCTGGCCGCGGCTGCCGACCGGCCCTGGACCGGCGCGCCCCAGGGCAGCGTGGTCGGCCACGTCCACCTGCAGGTCGGCGACATCGCCGAAGCCGAGGCCTTCTACATGGGCCGGCTGGGCATGGATCGCAGCGCACAGGTTTTCGGCGCCAGCTTCTTCGCCACCGGCGGCTATCACCATCACCTGGCGGGCAACATCTGGCAGAGCCGAGGGGCCGGCCGCCGCAGCCCCGACTCGACCGGCCTGGCCGAGGTGGTGCTGGCCGCCGATGCCGCGGCGATGGCCGCGCTGCCGGGGCAGGCACTCACCGATCCCTGGGGCACGCGGTTCAGGATCGCCGCGAAGGGCTGAGCGGCACCGGGGGCTCTGCCCCCACGCGGCACCGCCCCCTCAATGGGGGCGAGGCCGCGTTCCCCCGGAGCATGTGCGAAACGGTGAAGATCAGGCAGGACGCCAAAGGCCGCTGCGGCGGGTGAAGCGAAGCTGTTCGGGCGGGCGAAAGCCGGGCTCGTCCATCGGCGCGACATGGCGTTCCACCCGCAGGTTGGGCCCGTCGAAGTCCAGGGTGGCGAATTCGTTCTGGCGATCTCCGGGGCGGGCGCAAAGCGCCGTGCCCGCCTGCACCTGAAGGATCGGCCGGCCGCTTTCGCCCTGGAAGGCGCCGATCGACCAGAGATGCAGGTGCCCGGTCAGCACCAGCTGCACGCCCTGGGTCTCGAATCGGACCAGGGCGTCGGGGGCGCCCTTCATCAGCGCCTTGTCGACCTCGGGCCGCTGCTGCATCGGGTGGTGCAGGGCGGCGATGTTGACGCAATCGGGCTGGATCGCCGCGACCACGCGCGCGACCTGGGCCGAAGAGATGGCGCCGCGCTGCCAGGACATCGGATCGACGCTGTTCACGCCTTGCACGCGCACCGCCCCGACATGGCCCACCGGCTCCAGGTTGCGGGCGATGGCGCGGCGCCAGCGGCGATAGGGCCGCATCATCCGGTCCGCCAGCTTGTAGAGCGGGATGTCGTGATTGCCCGGCACCGCGATCAAAGGCGCCTCGATCCGGCGCAGGAACGCCGCGGCTTGGGCGAATTGCGCCGAGCGGCCGCGATGGGTCAGGTCGCCTGTCACCACCACCAGATCGGCGCGGGCGGCATTGACCAGGTCCAGCAGCGGCTCGACCAAGGCCACGCGTTCATAGCCGAAATGCAGGTCCGACAGGTGCAGGATCCGCGTCATGCCGCGTCGCGGCCCCCGCTGCCCGCCGGCACCAGGACCTTCAGCGCGCCCTTGCGCACACGGATGCGAAAGGGCGAATCCATCCAGGTCTTTTCGCCGTCATGGGCGACATATTCATGGGCGGGCAGGGTTTCCAGCGCGATCTCCTCGGCGCAGACCAGGTTGAAATCGGCATAGCGCGCCGTCTTGCCCAGGGCCAGCCGCAGCGCCGAGCGCACCAGCGGCCAGGGCCGCCGGGCCCGCGCCACCAGAAGCGCGAGCTGGCCCTTGCGCACGCAATCCGCACCCTCCAGCCCGAAACTGTCGAGCTGGTAGGCGCTTTTCGCCACGAAGGCCAGCGCGGTGGTGAAACGCCGCTCTTCGCCGCCGGCGCGCACCACCAGCCGCAACGGGTGGCGCAGGTTCCACATCGCCGCCACCGCCGACCAATAGGCGGCCAGACGTGAACGGCCCCAGCGCCGATAGATGCTTTCGCGCCGCCGCAGGATCTCGGGATAGGCGCCGAAACTGACGTTGTTGAGAAAGATCATGCCGTTCATCTCGCCCACGTCGACATGGCGCAGAACCGGGGCGTCGAAGATGCGCAGCGCCTCCTCGACGGTTTCGCCCGAGCCGAGATCGCGGGCGAAATAGTTGAAGGTGCCGCCGGGGATCACCGCCATGGCGGTGTCGCTGCCGGCGACGGCGCTGGCCACCGCGGCCTGGGTGCCGTCGCCGCCGGCCGCGACGATCAGTTCGACCCCGCGCGCCACCGCGTCGCGCGCCATCTCGGGCAGGGTGGCGCCCTCGTCGGTGCCGTGGATTTCCAGCGCGGCGACCCTGTCCTGCAACAGGCGGCGCAGCTCTTGCGCGATGTCCTGGCCCTGCTTGCGCCCCGAACCCCGGTTGACGATGACGCAGACCCGCGCCCCCGCAAGGTCGAAGCCGCTTTCGGCGGCCGGTTCGCCCTGTCCTGTCATGCCCCTTGCCCCCTGGTGCTGGCTCCCCCTCGCAACCCGGTTCGGACGCCGGAGGTTCCGCAGCGCTTCCGGGCCTTTCCGTGCAGCCGCCCCAATCCTGATCTTTTTACTTGTCTTTGCCCGGCCGCTTTGACAGATTGCGCGCGGGAAGCCAAGGGAAGGGGTCGACAGGCCCTGTTCGGCTCGTCTGCTCCCTGGCGGAGCTGCGGCCATTTCGCCACCCGGCCATCGGTTACTGACCCAAGTGGGAGAATTCTGCCCCAGATCTGAACGCGGCATGTCCATGACTGCGCGAGGCGCGTCATCCCACCGCTGCGCAGCCCGTTCGGACGGGGAGGAAAGTTCTTTTAAAAGAGATGCATCATGAACATCCGCCTGTCCGAGGCGCCCAAGACATCGGCGTCATCCGTGCCTGATCCGGTCCTTTTCGGCTTCAACGGGCCTTCGGGTCATGTGCTTGGCCGCGGCGCGGCCCGGCGGCTGCCCGCGGGCAATGCCGCCACACTGGGCAGCCGGGTCGCGACGGCGCTGGCCTCGGTCGGGGCCGAGGAGCTGATCGGCGGCGCCCTGCCCTTCGACCGCCGGGCCGAGGATTGCCTGTGGCAATGCCGCCGCGCCCCGGCGCCCGAGCCGACCGGCATCGCGCCCCGCGGCCTGCCGCTGCCGGACTGGCGGCTGCGGCACCAGCCCTCGGCCACGGATTACGCCCGCGCCGTCACCCGGGCGCTGGCGATGATGTACGAGGAATCCGGCCGCCAGAACGCGCTGGAAAAGATCGTGCTGGCCCGCACGCTTCTGGTCGAATCCCAGGCGCCGATCCCGGTCGAGGCGCTGATGTCGCGGCTGCATGCCGATCGCACCGTCACCGCCTTCCGCGTCGCGCTGCCCGCCGGTCCGGCCCATCCGCAGGACCGGGTGCTGTGCGGCGCCACGCCCGAACTGCTGGTGCAGAAGACCGGGCGGCTTGTGCTTTCGCATCCGCTGGCCGGCTCGGCGCGGCGGCTGGCCGACCCGGTCGCCGACCGCGAGGGCGCCGAGGCGCTGGCCGGCTCGGCCAAGGACCACCGCGAACATGCGCTGGTGGTCGAGGCGATCCTGGACACGCTGTCGCCCTATTGCCGCGACCTGTCCTGCCCCGAGGGCACGACCGTGACCTCGACCCGCAGCATGTGGCATCTGGGCACCCGGATCGAGGGGCGGCTGCGCGACGAGGACACGCCTTCGGTCGTGCTGGCCTCGGCGCTGCATCCGACCCCCGCCGTCTGCGGCGTGCCCACCATGCGCGCCGCCAAGCTGATCGCCGAGCTTGAACCCGTCGCCCGGGACTTCTATGCCGGCGCCGTCGGTTGGTGCGACGGCAAGGGCGACGGCGCCTGGTATGTCGCCATCCGATGCGCCGAGATCAGCGGCCGGCAAGCGCGGCTTTACGCGGGCGCGGGGATCGTCCCCGGCTCGGACCCGATGGCCGAGGCCGCCGAGACCGGCGCGAAATTCGGCGCCTTCCTGGCCGCGCTGGGCCTACCGGCCGATGCCGGGCTGGAGGGCCTGCGCAAGGACGGAGAAGACTGATGGCCCTGCCCGGCATCGCCCCCTACGACCCGCCGATCCAAGGCGAACTGCCGCAGCCGCGCGGCCCCTGGCAGCCGCGCCGCGACCGGCTGGCGCTGCTGGTCCATGACATGCAGCGCTATTTCTGCCGCCCCTTTCCCGAGGGCGCGCCGCTGGCACCGGTGGTCGCGAATATCGCCCGGCTGATCGCCGCGGCGCGGGCGGCGGGGGTGCCGGTCTTCTACACCGCGCAGAAGGGCGACCAGTTCCGCCCCGATCGCGGTTTGCAGGCCGACCTCTGGGGCCCGGGGATGAACGCCATCCCCGAGCATGAGGAGATCCTGCCGGAGCTCGCGCCCGCCGCCGGCGATTTCGTCCTGCACAAGCACCGCTACAGCGCCTTTCAGCGGTCGAACCTGGAGCATCTGATGCGCGCGCGCGGCCGCGACCAGCTGATGATCTGCGGCATCTATGCCCATATCGGCTGCCTCGCCACCGCCGCCGAGGCGTTCCAGCGCGACATCGAGGCCTTTGCCGTCGCCGACGCCCAGGCCGATTTCTCACGCGAGAAGCATGATCTGGCGATGGGCTGGATCGCGGCGACCTGCGGGGTGCCGCTGACGACGGATCACGCCCTGACCGCGCTGGGAGAGGAATGACATGCAGCTGACCGGATTTCAGGGCAAGACCGCCATCGTGACCGGCGCCGCCGGCGGCATCGGCCGGTCGGTCGTCGCCGCGCTGGTCCAGGCCGGCGCCCGCGTCACCGCCGCCGACACGCTGGCCGCTCTGGAGGCCGCGCCGGTGCCGGGCGTGCCGAACCGTGTGCTGGACGTGCGCGACGGTGCGGCGGCCGAGGCGCTGGTGGCCGAGGTCGAGGCCGAAAACGGCCCGCTGGGCCTGGGCGTCCATGCGGCGGGAGTGCTGGCCATCGGGCCGCTGCTGGATCTGGACCCGAGGGAATGGGACCGCGTGATCGGCGTCAATACCACCGGCACCTTCAACGTGACCCGCGCCTTCGGCCGGGCCATGGCGCGGCAGGGCAAGGGCGCCATCGTCGCGGTCAGCTCGAACGCCGCCGGCATCCCGCGGTTGAACATGGGCGCCTATGCGGCGTCCAAGGCGGCCGCGACCATGACGATCCGCTGCCTGGGCCTGGAACTGGCCGGCCAGGGCGTGCGCTGCAATATCGTCGCGCCGGGCTCGACCCTGACGCCGATGCAGACCGGCATGTGGACCGAGGACGGCGGCGCCGGCGAACGCGCGGTGATCGAGGGCAGCCTGGAAGCCTATCGCACCGGCATCCCGCTGCAGAAGCTGGCGACGCCCGAGGACATCGCCGGCGCGGTGATGTTCCTGCTGTCGGACCAGTCCGGCCATGTCACCATGGCCGACCTCTACGTCGACGGCGGCGCCACGCTGCGGGCCTGACGGGCGACCAAAGACTTCCGCAGGATGGAAGGGCGCGGCGATCCCCGCGGCCTCCGCCCTTCCGCCATGCGCGCGCCGATGGCCAAGGCCGCCATGGCAATCGCTGCGCTACACCCGCGCCGATCCCTCGGGCCAGCGCCGCAGCGGCAGCAACGTCGGCAGTCCCCGCTCTCGGACGGGGCCGGCACGCATCGGATGTGCCGCGTTCTTCAGGTCGGCAGGCCGCAGTTCCGGCCGGAACCGGCAGATCCGCCTCAAATCGGCCGCGAGATTTGCACCGGAACCGCTTCCACCACCATGCCTTCCCAGCAACCTTTTGCGAAAGGTTGGGGGACGGAAAAATCGTTCTGGGCCTGACAGGATCGGCTGGAAAACAAGGCATTTGCAGGCAATGCAAGGCAAGTTTCCTGTTTTCCGATCCAACGCGCGCCGGTGCGGGGAACTGTGCGCCGGCCTAGAGCCGCTTTGCGGGCAATTCGAGGCAAAATTCCTGTTTTCTGGTCCAATGCGCCCAGCCGCGGCGGCTTTTTCAGCAGCCCGCTACAGCCGCGAGGCGATCAGCGCCCACCAGTTCGCCAGCGTGGGCTCGCGGGCCAGTTCCTCGAAACCGGCCTCAACGCCCATCTGCTTCAACTCGCTGGCGAAGGTCATCACCGCGATGGAATCGAGCCCATAGAGCACCAGGTTCTCGGCCGGGTCGATCTCGCAATCGTCCTCGATCATCTCGGCCACGCGGGAGGCCAGCCATTCGGGGCTGAGTTCGGTCTTGTCGAGCATGGTTCGGTCCTTTCAGGCGGTGGCCGCCGCGAGGCTGTCGCGCAGGCGGCGCTTGTCGATCTTGCCCACCGCCGTCAGCGGCAGCTCGGGCAGGAAGCGGAAACGGTCGGGCAGCTTGTATTCGGCGACGCCCAGCTCCAGCAGATGCCGGCGCAGGGCCGGGGGCGAAAGTTTCTCCAGCCCGTCGCGCAGGACCAGGAAGGCGCAGCTCTTTTCGCCCAGATGCGCGTCGGGGGTCGCGACCAGCGCGGCATGGGTGATGTCGGGATGGCGCAAGAGCAGGTTCTCGATTTCCTCGGCGGCGATCTTTTCGCCGCCCCGGTTGATCTGATCCTTGATGCGGCCGACCACGCGCAGATTGCCGTCCACCCGCACCACCACGTCGCCGGAATGGTAGAAGCCTTCCGAATCAAAGGCCTTCGCATTGTGTTCCGGGCTGCGGTAATAGCCGCGGAAGGTATAGGGGCCGCGCGTCGCCAGCGCCCCGGGGGTGCCGTCGGGGACCGGGCGGCCGTCCTCGTCCAGGATACGGACCTCGTCGTCGGGGCTGATCGGGCGGCCCTGGGTGGTGAAGATCACCTCGGCCGGCTCGTTCGGGCGGGTGTAGTTCACCAGCCCCTCGGCCATGCCGAAGACCTGCTGCAAGCGGCAGCCCAGGCGTTCCGGCACCCGCCGGGCGGTGGCCTCGGCGAAGCTGGCGCCGCCGACCAGCATCGATTCCAGACTGTCCAGCTGGGCGCGGCGCGACGGGTCCTCTTCCACCGCGCGCAACCATAGGGCGACGGCGGGCGGGACCAGCGGGGCCATGGTCACGCGCTCGGCCGCGATCAGGGGGAAGCAGCCCAGCGGCTCGGGCGAGGGCGCCATGACCACGGTGCCCCCGGCGTGGAACACGCCCAGCGTTCCCGGCGAGCTGAGGGTGAAGTTATGCGCCGCCGGCAATGCGCAAAGAAAGCGCGTGGCCGAGGTCACGCCGCAGATCTCGACGCTGGCGCGGATGCTGTAATCATAGTCGTTATGCGTGCGCGGGATCAGCTTCGGCGTACCGGTCGAGCCGCCGGACAGCTGGAAGAAGGCCACCTGGTCGGCGGGCGTGGGACCGGCGCCGGAAGGCAGTTCGCCGGGCTGTTCCAGCCGGCGCGCCAGGCTCAGCGCCGGGTCGTCCTCGCCCAGCAGCAGCACATGTTCGACGCCCCCGGCGCGCAGTTCCACGGCGAAGGCGTCGTCCCGGAACAGCTCATGCGCGCGCGACGCGATGACCACGCGCGGCGCGATCTGCTGGGCATAGGCGGCAAGCTCCAGCCGGCGGTGGCTGAAGAGCGCGTTCACCGGCACCACGCCGATGCGCAAGAGCGCGAAGAACACGGCAAAGAATTCGGCGACGTTCGGCAGTTGCACCAGCGCGGTGTCGCCATGGCCCAGCCCCTGCTCGGCCAGATAGGCGGCCAGGTTGCGCGACTGCCGGTCCAGGTCGGCATAGCTGAGGCGGCGGCTGCCGCAGACCAGCGCCTCGGCCTCGGGTCCGGCGGCCATCTGGGCGTCCAGGATATGGGTCAGGGGCTGGTCGATCCAGTAGCCCGCCTGGCGATAGCGTTGCGCAAGATCCCGGGGCCAGGGGCTGAATTCGATCATGGACATACCTGTTTGCGGCGGCAGATTTCTTCGACGGCAACGACCCGCTCAGGGCACCGCCGGCGCCTTGACGGGGATCAATTGTTGAGTATTTTTATCCCGCTCTCTCTCTCGAAGCAAGCCAGCCGCGCCCGGGCGTCCGGAAAGCCAGCTCTCCCTCTCATTTTCAGGCAGCCGACCTCCTTCAGCGGAGCGGGGATTTCATGACGCACCATCAGGCTGACGGGCTTTGGATGCCCTTGACGCTGGCCCAGCTGGATTTCTGGGAAGAGTTCCGTTTCCACCCCGGCGAAGCCGTCTCGACGGTGGCCCATGCCGTGGAATTGCGCGGCGTCGCCGATCCGCCGGCACTGGCGCGCGCCATCCAGGCCACCATCGCCGAGACCGACATCATGGCGCTGCGCTTCAGCCTGGGGCCGGACGGCCAGCCGGTCCAGCGCATCGCGCCCACGCGGCGGCCGCGGTTGCGCCGCCTGGACCTGTCGGGCCGCGCCGATGCCCGCGCGCAGGGCTTTGCGCTGATGCAGGCCGATGTCGATTCGCCGCTGGACCTGCTGGAACAGCCGCTGGCCGCGCAATGGCTGATCCGGCTGGGGGCGGACCATTACCTGTGGTTCAACCGCGGCCATCACATCGCGCTGGACGGCTATGCCATGGGCCTGATCGAACGGCGCTGCGCCCGGCTTTACGCCGCGGCGCTGGACGGCGGCGATCCCGGCCCCGGGCTTGGCCGCTTCGCCGCCTATCTGAACGAAGAGACCGATTACCGCGCCAGCCCGCGCCACGCCGCCGACGGCCAGCACTGGGCCGGGGTGCTGGCGGCCGAGCCGCGGCCGCGGGTGCTGCGCAAGGGGTCCGAGGACTACCCCGCCGAAAGCCTGGCCACGGCCAGCGACCTGTCGGCGTTGCGCGGGGCGCTGATGCGGCAGGCGCAGGCGACGGGGATGGGCTGGCCAGACCTGCTGACCGTGCTCTGCGCGGCCTGGGCGGCACTGAACCTGCGCGACGGCTCGGCCCGGCACCGGCAGGACCGCGGCCGCATCTCGATGCCGGTCTGGCTGCCCTACATGAGCCGGATGGGCAGCGTCGCCGTCTCGGTCCCCGCGCTGGTGGTGAACATCCTGCCGCTGGACGTGTCGCTGTCGGAAACCGAGCCGCTGTCCCAGGCGCTGGCCGGGCTGGGCGCGCGGCTGCGCAAGCTGCGCCGCCACGGCCGCTATCGCATCGAACAGATCGCCGAGGATTACGGCATGGCGCCGCGCAGCCGCTTCTTCTTCTCGCCGCTGATCAACGTGCTACCCTTTGACGAGGCCCGCTTTTCGGGCTGCGACACCCGGCGCCATGTGCTGTCGAACGGGCCGGGCGACGGCTTCAACATCACCATCCGCGGCGACGGCGAGGCAAACGGGCTGGACCTGCTGATCGAGGCCGATCCGCTGCTGACCCCGCCGCCGGAATTCGCCCGGCTGTCGGCGGGCCTGCCGCGTTTCCTGGCCGCCGCGCTTCAGCCCGAGAACCTGTCCCTGCCGCTGTCGACCCTGGGCTGAGCGGGTCATTCCCGATAGGGAATCGTCGCCTCTGCCCCCGGCGCGGTCCGGCGGCCGGGCAGGTATTCGCGGCTGACGCAGCCCGCGGCGTCGCGGTCGCGCAGGCCGGGCGGCCGGTCCTCGGGCAGCTCGAAATCGGCGCATAGCCGATAGCTGCGCGGCCCGGTGACCTCGTAGCGATAGGGCTTGCCGGTGAAAGGGTCCTGCAGCCGCGCCTGCCAGTCGCAGTCCGGCGTCGGCGCCAGCACCTGGGGCAGGCGGCGGTGGTCGTGCTCGGCCAGGCAGCGCACCAACCCGGCCAGCGCCGAAAGGTCGCTGTCGCGCTGGCGGTCGCGCCGCTCCTTGCGTGCCTCGGACGGGCCGCCGGTCAGGACCAGCCCGGCGCCGACGGCCAGCGCCGCCAGCAGGCCGATGACAAGGGCGGGCCAACCGCGGCTAGTCATTCAACTCGTCCCGGTAATAGGCAAAGACCAGCACCGCCATCCCGGCGACCAACGCCGCCTTGGCGGCGAAGCGCGCGGTCAGTTCGCCGTTCAGCAGCGCATAGACGGCATAGATGCCGTCGCCCAGGAACACCAGCGAGGCGACCAGCAGCGTCAGCGAGGCGAACCATTTGCGCACCAGCGACCGCCGCGGCCCGGCATCGCCCCGGCTCATGCGCGCGACCTTGCGGTTCAGGAACAGGAACAGCGGCGCGAAGCCGATCAGCGAGGCGATGGACCAGCGCACCGAACTGCCGCCGCGATAGGTCCAGCCCTCGGCCGGGTCGGGGATCAGCCGGTCGATCATGCCCATGCCCAGGTCGCAGACATGCCAGGCGACCATGCCCAGCGACAGGAACAGAAGCCCATAGAGCAGCGCCTCCTGCGCCGAGGCATAGGGCCGCGGGCGCGGCACCGGCGGCAGTCCCGGCGCCGCTTCCCAGCCCTGGATCGCCTCGTCGATCTCGGGGCCGGACCAGCCGGCCTGGGCCAACGCCTGGGCGATCTGCTGGCGGCTGCCGCCCTGCGCCATGGCATGGCGCACGAATTCGGAAAGCTGGTCGGACGGTTTCATCGGCACCCCTCTGCCCGGCAGTTTCGGCATGCCGGCCCCGGGGTCAAGCCCGGTCGCCTCCGCCTGCGGGGGCGCCGCGGCCGGGCCTGACAAGGGGGCCGAAAATTTTCCCGGACGCGGCGATTTTCCCCTTGCACGGCCCCGCGCGGTCCCATAAATGACGCCTCACCGAAGGCCAAGCGGCCTTGGGACATGGAGTGCGGGCGTAGCTCAGGGGTAGAGCATAACCTTGCCAAGGTTAGGGTCGTGAGTTCGAATCTCATCGCCCGCTCCAGAATTCTTCCTTCGGGAACAGCGGACAGCGGCCTTCGGGCCGCTTTCGGCGTTTCAGCCCCTGCCCTTCGCGCGGCGCCTGGGCTCTGGCCTTTCGCGGCGAATCGGGTCTAGTGTGCCCGCATTGTTGCCCCGCCTGTCATTCGGGACATCCGTCAGGAAACGCTGCCGCGACTCGCAACCCCCCTCCTCCGATTCGCGGCCAGCCCTAGCGTGAGGTACATATGTCGGCTTTGGAATCTCTGGTCGAAAGCAAGCTGCACAGCCTGTCCGCGCCGCTGGCGCTGCGCCTGCCCTCGGGCCGGCGGCTGGGCCCTCCCGATGCGCCGGTCACCCTGGCCTTCCAGACGATGGCCGGGCTGCGGCACCTGGCCTCGGGCCGGCTGGGCCGGCTGGGCGACGACATCGTGCGCGGCCAGGTCCGGGTCGAGGGCAGCATGCGCGACCTGATGCAGGTGGTGGCGGCCCTGGTGCCTGCGGGCGGCCAGGCACAGCTGCCGAGCCCCTGGCAAAGGTTCAAGAATCGCCTCAACTCGGTCCTGAACCACAGCCGCGACCGCGACGCCCAGCAGATCCGGGCGCATTACGACGTCTCGAACGATTTCTATGCGCTGTGGCTGGATCCGTTGCGCGTCTATTCCTGTGCCTATTTCGCCGAACCGCAGATGGATCTGGCGGCGGCCCAGGTGGCCAAGCTGGATCTGATCTGCCGCAAGCTGGACCTGCGCCCGGGCGAGCGTTTCGTCGACATCGGCGCCGGCTGGGGCGGGCTGTTGCTGCACGCCGCGCGCCACTACGGCGTGGATGCGACCGGCATCACCCTGTCGCAGAACCAGTACGACCATGTGAACGGGCTGATCGCGGCCGAGGGGCTGGGCGACCGGGTTCGCATCCAGATCTGCGACTATCGCGACCTGCGGCCCGAGCGGCCGTTCGACAAGCTGGCCTCGGTCGGCATGGTCGAGCATGTCGGGCGCGCCAACATGCCGACCTATTGCGAGATCCTGTGCCGGCTGGTCAGGCCGGGCGGCATGGTGCTGAACCACGGCATCACCGCCGCCGGCCTGGACGACGCCATGGTCGGCGGCGGCTTGGGCGATTTCATCGAGGATCACATCTTTCCCGGCGGCGAGCTGATCCACGTCAGCCACGCCATCCGCACCCTGTCGCAGGCCGGGCTGGAGATGGTCGACACCGAGAACCTGCGGCCGCATTATGCCCGCACGCTGTGGGCCTGGTCAGACGCGCTGGAATCGCAGCTGCCCGAGGCCGAGGCGGTGCTGGCCCGCGCCATGCCCGCCGATCGTGCCGGCGAGGTGCTGCGCGCCTATCGGCTGTACCTCTCCGGCTGCGCGCTGGCCTTCCAGCAAGGCTGGGTGGCGCTGCACCAGATCCTGCTGATCCACCCCGACCCGACGCAGCAGGATGGAGACCTGCCCGGCACGCAATCCGGCTATCCCTTCCGCCGCGACCATTTCTATCGCTGAACCGCCTCTGCTCGGGGGCGGACCCGGATCAGGCCTGCGGGCCCATCAGCCCGCGTTCCTGGCCTTGCGGGGCACGGTGCCTTCCGCGCCATGGCGGGGCGCTCCGGGGTAAGGACCATGCCCCTTGTACCGCTGATCGTCCCGACCTGGCAGCAAATGCCAGCTAGGGGAAGATCCAGAAGCGCGCGATACCCCCTTGACCCAGGCGATCGAAAACCCTAGCAAACGCGAGGCTCCGGCGGGTTGGCGGAGAGGTTACGCAGCGGATTGCAAATCCGTGAAGACCGGTTCGATTCCGGTACCCGCCTCCAATATTTTCAATAGCTTGCGGCACCTTTTCGGTCATATCGGCCTCGGTTTGAAACGAGCGTTGAAACATTCACGTTCCGCTCTTGTTCTGTTCTGCGCGGTTTCTGGCGTCCTGCGCACGCCGCGCCAGTTTGCGCTGGCGGACCCGGCCGCCGTATTTCTTCAGCATCTCCACGCCTGAATGGCCGATCACGGCCTTCACCATCTCGTCATCACAACCGGCCTGATAAAGCTCGATCGTCGCGTTCTTCGTATGCGGCGGCTGCGCCCCATTGATTTCAGGCTTGCGCCGCGGGGCGCCGGACAGAGCTGATGCCCGTTCGTAGCTCAGAAAGGAGTCCTTTATGAGCTCATCCCGGCTGGTTTCGCCGCCTGGGCATATGGGCGTCGATGTCTTTTTCCCGGTGGCCGTTGGCCAGGCGCGTGAAGAGATCGCGCAGGTAGGCATAGGGCTCGACGCCATTCATCTTGCATGTGCCGATGAGGCTGGCGAAGCGAGCCCAGTTGCGTCCGCCCTCGTCATGGCCGGCGAACAATGCGTTGCGGCGGTTCATGGCCGGCTTCGGATGGCATTCTCGACCAAGTTGGAGTCGATGTCGACGCGGCCGTCATCAAGGAACAGCCGGAAGCCGTCCTGGCGCTTCAGCATATAGGCCATGGCCTCACCAAGGTCGGATTTTCGCGAGACCCGGGCAGCCTGCGCCTTCAGCCAGGTAAAGAACGCGTCGACTAGGGGGCGGGACAGTTCCTGCCGGACGGCCCGTCGATGTTCCGGATCGCTTCCGCGGATGGCATCCTCGACCTTGTAGAGTGCAGCAATGCGCAGGAGCGCCTCATCGATGATCGGTGAGCCTTTCTTCGGCTTGGCCTTGATCAGCTTGCGCCGACCGTGCGCCCAACAAAAGGCCAACCGCAAGGGAGCGCCGCCGGTGCGTTTTGGCGTGGCGAGATGGGTATAGGCACCATAGGCATCAACCTGGATCGTGCCATCGAAGCCAGCAAGGATTTCAGCGGCATATTCGCCCTTACGCCCGGGCCGGTAGTGGAATACCACGCCGGGCGGAGCGGTGCCGCCCCAACCCCGGTCGTCCCGTAAAACGGCCCAGAGGTAGCCGGTTTTCGTCGTGCCACGCCCTGGATCGAGCACCGGGGCGGTGGTTTCATCGACATAGAGCCGCGTGCTTTCCGCCATCAGCCGCCTGGCCATGTGGTCGACCACGGGCGCGATCAGGGCACCGGTCCGGCCCATCCAGTCGGCCAGCACCGAGCGCTCGATCGGCAGCCCGTGCCGCGCCATCACCACGGCCTGCCGGTTCAGCGGCATATGCTCGGAATGCTTGGAAACGGCGATCTGCGCCAGCAGTGCCTCGGTCGGCCAACTGCCCTCCAGAAGATGCGCGGGTGCCTTGGCCTGCACCACACCGGCTCGCCCCTTGGGGCAGGCATAACGGGGGCGCACTGTGGCGATCACCTGATAACGTGCCGGGATGTAATCCAGCCGTTCGCTCCGGTCCTCGCCGATCCGGACATGTCCCCCAACCGCAGGGGCAGACGATGCTGTCGGGCTCGACCACCCGCTCGACGCGCGGCAGGCTCTCGGGCAATGCCCGTGCCTTGCGGGGCGCCTGCGGCTTGCGCTTCTCGGGCTCTGGTTCGCTGGCAGCGATCCTGTCCTCGACGTCCGCGATCTGTGCCTGGGTCTCGGCAATGGCCGTTTCCAGATCTTCCAGCGCCAGTGCCAGTTGCGCCGGGTCCATCTTTTCCGATTTCGGTCCGAACTTCGTGCGACGGTAATCCCGGACCTGGCCTTCCAGCTTTTCGATCAGCGCCTTCAGTTCGGTGATGAAGGCTTCCTTCTCGGCCACCACCGCCTGCTCGTGCTGGCGGGCCGCCCGTTCGACCGAAAGCTCGAACTGCATCGCCGCAAAAGCCTTCCTCACCTCGGCAGGCAGGTCCGGGAACAAGGCTGAGATCGAAGGGCTGCGACATGCGCCTTCCTACCCGATCCGGACCAGAAATCCCAGTAAAACAAGGCAAAATACCCGTCTGATTACCCCGCCGCAGTCGGCGCCGCCACGCGCCGCGCAACCGTCCGCCGCCAGTCCAGACCCTCGAACAGAGCTTCCGCCTGCGCCCGTGACAGCCGCATCACCCCGTCCTGGACCTTGGGCCAGGCGAAGCTGCCGTGTTCCAGAACCTTGTAGGTCAGCACCATTCCGGTGCCGTCCCAGACCAGGATCTTCAACCTGTCCCCGCGTTTCGACCGGAAGATCACCGTCACCCCGGAATGCGGGTCGAGCTTCAACTCTGTCTGAACCATCAGCGCAAGGGCCTGGTGCCCGCAGCGGAAGTCCACCGGCTTCGCGATCAGGATCGGCTGCCGCGCGCCCGCAACGATCATGCCTCTCCTCGCAACGCGCGCACCAGGGCGGCGGCACGCTCCACTGCGACATCACCGGGAACACGCAGCACGATGCCGGCGCCGATTTCCACGGTCAGGATCCCGTGCCTGTGCCGATCAGGCGCCACAGGCACGGCCTTCCCGGCCCGTCGATCAGAAGGATCGTCAACCGCCAGCGGCACAAAAAACGGCTCCGTGGAAATGGAGCGGGGCAACTTGGGCTGCGCCATGAAATCGGCCGGCAGAGCCAACAATCCGCGCCGCGCACGGCTACGCCATTCCGAAAGATGGTGGGGCTGCATGTCATGACGCCGCGCCACATCCGCAACCGAACACCGGGTTGCAGGCTCTCCGCGACAATCCGGAACTGCCGATTCACCTTGTCCAACGGGTATGGAGCCTTCTTGTCCGGCACCGTCGTTCTATGCGGCTTGCCGCGGATAATGCCTTGAATACCCATGCCCTTCATCAGCCTTGCCACCGTGCATCGGGCAACATCGAAGCCTTCCCGGCCCAGCTGCCGCCAGACCTTGCGCACGCCGTAGACATGCCAGTTTTCCTCGAATACGCGCAGGATCTCTGGCCGCAGGGCCTCGTCGCGGCGCGCCCGGTCGGACTGCCGCGTGGGATCGGCCCGCTTCGCCAGGTGGCTGTAATAGGTGGACGGGGCGATCGGCAGCACGCCACAGATCGGCTCGACCCCATGCACTCCCCGATGTGCATCGATGAACGACACCACCACTTCGACCGGCGGTCGACCCTCGCCCACCGGCCAGCCGTAGGCGGTTTGCACGTTTCGATCCACGCCCCCGCGAAGGGGGCGACCACCATCGACATCCACGGCACTCGCATCCGCCTGTTTCGATCCACGCCCCCGCGAAGGGGGCGACGCGGCTCTGCCCGATCACGCCGCAGCGCGCGCAGGTGTTTCGATCCACGCCCCCGCGAAGGGGGCGACATCGCGTCAACGGCCAGATGTTCAGTACCCTGGAAGTTTCGATCCACGCCCCCGCGAAGGGGGCGACCGTGCGGCGCAGGCCCAGCAGATCGAGGACGCCGTGTTTCGATCCACGCCCCCGCGAAGGGGGCGACCCCATTGCCCGGTGAAGCTGCGGTCGTGGTCAGCGTTTCGATCCACGCCCCCGCGAAGGGGGCGACCTTCCAGCAGCACATCGGGCGGGATCGGCACGCCGGTTTCGATCCACGCCCCCGCGAAGGGGGCGACGCGCATTCTTCAGCGGATTTCGGATCGCGAGATCGTTTCGATCCACGCCCCCGCGAAGGGGGCGACCCGTGGCCATGTATTCGGCACGCTGGTCGGGCGTGTTTCGATCCACGCCCCCGCGAAGGGGGCGACGATCCGACCCGAAGTCAACCAGTTCGCCTCGCCGTTTCGATCCACGCCCCCGCGAAGGGGGCGACGTGCTTGCCGCGCTGAACGCCTCTTCGGCCGTGCTGTTTCGATCCACGCCCCCGCGAAGGGGGCGACGCCAAGAACCCGCAACGCATGGGGCCGATTACGCTCGTTTCGATCCACGCCCCCGCGAAGGGGGCGACATGCGTTTCATCTCGCCTTCAATGCCCGCGTTGAGGTTTCGATCCACGCCCCCGCGAAGGGGGCGACTTGCCCCGGATCGCTTGGATGAGATCCTGCGGATGTTTCGATCCACGCCCCCGCGAAGGGGGCGACTCCATGGGTCGCAGCTTCATCCGGGCCGCGCTGGTTTCGATCCACGCCCCCGCGAAGGGGGCGACGACACCCCGCTCGACCGCACATTTCGCGCGCACACGTTTCGATCCACGCCCCCGCGAAGGGGGCGACCTCGGGTCGGGGGAAATCTTCGCCGAGGTCGTTTGGTTTCGATCCACGCCCCCGCGAAGGGGGCGACGTCTCGTTGATGCAGTTGCCGGCGCCTATGCGCTGTTTCGATCCACGCCCCCGCGAAGGGGGCGACGATAGCTTCGATATTACGGCCCTCGCCTTGCTTGGGTTTCGATCCACGCCCCCGCGAAGGGGGCGACCCCAGGTGGCGCGCTGGATCTGCACCGGACCGTCGTTTCGATCCACGCCCCCGCGAAGGGGGCGACAAATCCGAACATGAAGCTATCAATCAGGCGGTTGTTTCGATCCACGCCCCCGCGAAGGGGGCGACCTGCCGCCATCCTGCAGGGCATCCACGCCCGCGCGTTTCGATCCACGCCCCCGCGAAGGGGGCGACCTATGCGCCGAAAATCCCAATCCATCTGCAACCGGTTTCGATCCACGCCCCCGCGAAGGGGGCGACGCTGATGAAACGATTCAGTGCCGTTGCATTGCACGTTTCGATCCACGCCCCCGCGAAGGGGGCGACATCACCATCGTCGCCGGCTCGGGTGTCATTGCCCCGTTTCGATCCACGCCCCCGCGAAGGGGGCGACCGGCCGTCTTGGCCCCCTTCTCGACAATCGCCTCGTTTCGATCCACGCCCCCGCGAAGGGGGCGACGGTCACAAGGGGTTGGACGCGATACCTTCCGGGCTGTTTCGATCCACGCCCCCGCGAAGGGGGCGACGACATGTTGATCTACGACGAGCACGCCACCATCGCGTTTCGATCCACGCCCCCGCGAAGGGGGCGACGGGTAAGGGGTGGTGACCAGCGCCGCGAAATTGTCGTTTCGATCCACGCCCCCGCGAAGGGGGCGACACGCCATCCTCGCCGAAATGGAGGCGCTGAAATGTTTCGATCCACGCCCCCGCGAAGGGGGCGACCGGACGCTGGTCCAACCCTGCGTCTGGATGCCGGCGTTTCGATCCACGCCCCCGCGAAGGGGGCGACGTCCCCGCCCGTGGATGAGGATCTGCTGGTATGAGGTTTCGATCCACGCCCCCGCGAAGGGGGCGACCAAGCGCGTGGATGCCCCGACCTCCGATTGGGAGTTTCGATCCACGCCCCCGCGAAGGGGGCGACCGTCAGGCGCGCGGACCGCAAGATCTCTCATCCGTTTCGATCCACGCCCCCGCGAAGGGGGCGACGCCGCTGCGGCGCGAGCGCATCGAATTCGTCGATGTTTCGATCCACGCCCCCGCGAAGGGGGCGACGTGGCCTCACCTCGCGCCCGAGCGCCCGCAACGTTTCGATCCACGCCCCCGCGAAGGGGGCGACGTGGCCTCACCTCGCGCCCGAGCGCCCGCAACGTTTCGATCCACGCCCCCGCGAAGGGGGCGACACCTACCACAAGCCTTACTGCTACATTCGGACAAGTTTCGATCCACGCCCCCGCGAAGGGGGCGACCAGCGCACAGCCTTCGGCGGCAAGGTTTCGGGCCGTTTCGATCCACGCCCCCGCGAAGGGGGCGACTGCCGAGCGCCGGGCATTCGACGGTCGCATGCATGTTTCGATCCACGCCCCCGCGAAGGGGGCGACGACGTTACCCTTGCTCTTCGGCTGATAGGGCGGCGTTTCGATCCACGCCCCCGCGAAGGGGGCGACGGCCCGGTTCGCGGCGATCCGAAAGCCGCAGCCGGTTTCGATCCACGCCCCCGCGAAGGGGGCGACAACCACAATGACCCTTCGGGACGGTGAATTGCTGTTTCGATCCACGCCCCCGCGAAGGGGGCGACTGCTGGGCATCGGTCAGGTGGAAGGCCGGGTCGATGTTTCGATCCACGCCCCCGCGAAGGGGGCGACTAGACAGCGCGGTCGCGCCAAGCAGGACACCGCTGTTTCGATCCACGCCCCCGCGAAGGGGGCGACGTCAGGCCAGCCCCGCCGCCCATGACGGCGAGGCTGTTTCGATCCACGCCCCCGCGAAGGGGGCGACCGGATGCGCGCATGGACGCCCGCAACGAGCGCGGGTTTCGATCCACGCCCCCGCGAAGGGGGCGACGGTCGACGGCCGGCGGGTTCGCACCGTCAAGTTGTTTCGATCCACGCCCCCGCGAAGGGGGCGACTTCGCGACATCCTCCGCGCTCAGCCCTAGCTTGCGGTTTCGATCCACGCCCCCGCGAAGGGGGCGACCGCACCGTGTAATTCCGGCGCCCGATGTAATCCATGTTTCGATCCACGCCCCCGCGAAGGGGGCGACAAATGGCGGTCTGCATTTGCAGAATGCTGCGGTCGTTTCGATCCACGCCCCCGCGAAGGGGGCGACAGCGAAACGACGCTGCGCGGCCTCGGACTGCCTCGGTTTCGATCCACGCCCCCGCGAAGGGGGCGACCATTGACCATAGCGATTCCCTCTGCGCTGCATGAGTTTCGATCCACGCCCCCGCGAAGGGGGCGACGATAACGAAATGACCGGCATATCCTTCACGTTGCGTTTCGATCCACGCCCCCGCGAAGGGGGCGACTTCCGGGTTGCTGGTATTGCCCGGCGTTTTGAATGTTTCGATCCACGCCCCCGCGAAGGGGGCGACAATTAGATTTCGTCGGACCCTATGACTATGCATAAGTTTCGATCCACGCCCCCGCGAAGGGGGCGACTGGTCGGCCAATCATTGCCCGTTCACTAACTGGCTGTTTCGATCCACGCCCCCGCGAAGGGGGCGACCCGAACTTTATGCTGCGCTTGACATTGTGTCGCGTGTTTCGATCCACGCCCCCGCGAAGGGGGCGACTCGCGAAAGCCGAATTGTCGGTGATGTTGTAACTGTTTCGATCCACGCCCCCGCGAAGGGGGCGACTCGCCCTTGCACTGTTAATTGTTGTGCCATTGTCAGTTTCGATCCACGCCCCCGCGAAGGGGGCGACACCGCAGCTGCATCCGGTCGTATTCGTCGACCGTGTTTCGATCCACGCCCCCGCGAAGGGGGCGACGACCGGGCTGCACAACCACGACCAGCGACGGCAGTTTCGATCCACGCCCCCGCGAAGGGGGCGACAAAATCAACCTACCTCGACGCCTCGGGCGTCGGGTTTCGATCCACGCCCCCGCGAAGGGGGCGACCGGTTGCGATGGTGATGTTGCTTTCGCACGTTGTTTCGATCCACGCCCCCGCGAAGGGGGCGACCCGAAGGCATCAATATTGATGCTGACGCTTTGGCGTTTCGATCCACGCCCCCGCGAAGGGGGCGACGTGCGCGGCTCGCGCTGCGGCACGAAATGACTGGGTTTCGATCCACGCCCCCGCGAAGGGGGCGACAATGGATCACTTGGGGCAAGAAGGACAATCCGAAGTTTCGATCCACGCCCCCGCGAAGGGGGCGACGCCGTACGTCGAGTACTTCCACATCATGTTTGAGGTTTCGATCCACGCCCCCGCGAAGGGGGCGACAAGCCAGCACCGCCCCCGCCCGTCGCGGTGAGGGCGTTTCGATCCACGCCCCCGCGAAGGGGGCGACCGTCATGCACTTCCCGCACGGCTTCTTGGGGTTTGTTTCGATCCACGCCCCCGCGAAGGGGGCGACCGCAGATCGTGCGCTCGAAATGCTCGACAGAGCCGTTTCGATCCACGCCCCCGCGAAGGGGGCGACGGGACAAGTGATGCGCTGCTGGGGTTTCGGCTGCGTTTCGATCCACGCCCCCGCGAAGGGGGCGACCAAGACCATCAACATTCCGCTGATCACCCGCCTGTTTCGATCCACGCCCCCGCGAAGGGGGCGACAGAAGGTGCTGCCGCAATGCGGCCCCGGGCGAAGGTTTCGATCCACGCCCCCGCGAAGGGGGCGACCTTATGCCACAAGAGATCGACGCGCACCCTGACGCGTTTCGATCCACGCCCCCGCGAAGGGGGCGACGTCGCGACACGGACGCGCGGGGCGCGGGCTTGCCCGTTTCGATCCACGCCCCCGCGAAGGGGGCGACAGATCAGCCTGGAATATCTAAAAGGCCAGCGCATGTTTCGATCCACGCCCCCGCGAAGGGGGCGACATTCCGTGCGCATCGGCCTCCTCGTGGACCCATTCGTTTCGATCCACGCCCCCGCGAAGGGGGCGACCCCGTTACAGCGAGTGCGCCTAGCGGCACGGCGGCGTTTCGATCCACGCCCCCGCGAAGGGGGCGACAGAGGACGCCCGCGCCGCGCTTATCTCGCAGGTGTTTCGATCCACGCCCCCGCGAAGGGGGCGACGACCACCTCGGCCCGGTGCGGCGCATCTGGGGCGTTTCGATCCACGCCCCCGCGAAGGGGGCGACGGACATCGACGGCTCCTACAACCTGACCTGGCCGTTTCGATCCACGCCCCCGCGAAGGGGGCGACGGTTGATGATGGTCGGTTGCAGCGATCCGGCGATGTTTCGATCCACGCCCCCGCGAAGGGGGCGACCATAACGCTTCCATCGGCCCGTATCGAGCAATCCGTTTCGATCCACGCCCCCGCGAAGGGGGCGACTTCATGCTGGCGACATTCGCGGCGTGTTTCGCCTCGTTTCGATCCACGCCCCCGCGAAGGGGGCGACGGGCCGTTTGATTATAGGGGATTGGATTCGTTATGTGTTTCGATCCACGCCCCCGCGAAGGGGGCGACGCCCGCGCCAGCGTGTAGGCAGCCCATTGCCCGGTGTTTCGATCCACGCCCCCGCGAAGGGGGCGACGTCGGTGAGTCCTGATGGTTGAGCCGTTCGTTGCGTTTCGATCCACGCCCCCGCGAAGGGGGCGACGGCGACGGACGAATCCGCTTCTCCCGCCTCTACGGTTTCGATCCACGCCCCCGCGAAGGGGGCGACGTTCATGGGGCCGCGACCATCTGCGCGACATCCTGTTTCGATCCACGCCCCCGCGAAGGGGGCGACTGCCCTCCCTATACCGCGCTGTTGTTATCCCGCAATCTTCCTTGCGAATGCGAAAGGGGCAGTTGCGCTCGTCCTAAGTCAGCCGACATGACGGACAGGAAAAGAAAATCCAACGATTTCAAAAAAGCCGCCCCGATGCGAACCTCAGCGCAAAAGTCGACACGCTTCATGTTCGCAGGGTCAAGAAAACTATAGAATCAGCGGGCCGTTAAGATCCGTCGCGGGTTTTGCACCGACATGCTCGACCCGGCGCGCCCAGTTTGAACCGAGGTAATAATAGCGCAGGCTATCGACCTCGGGTCGGATGACCCCTTCCAGGCGCGCCTTCAGCCGGATCCATTGCGCCGGGTCCACCTCGATCTCGAAGACCGAGAATTGCACCCGCTGGCCGTAATCCTCGCACGCTCGGGCAACCTGGCGCAAACGCTTCTTGCCGCCGGTGTCCAGCGTATTTACGTCATAGGTGACTAGGACAAGCATCTCAACTCCAGAACCAGGGCGGATAGGCGTCCAGATCGCCGCGAAGGTGACGCGCGAGCATCTGCGCCTGAAGATAGGGCACTAATCCGAACGGCGCCTTTTCCTGCAGGAAGGGATGCTGGCGCTCTTCCTTCTTGCGCTCCTGCCAGGCGGTCAGGACGGTGCGGCGGGCGTCGTCGGTCAGCAACACCGCGCCGCCGTCAATGCGGCGAAAGTCCCCTGCGCGCAACTGGCGGCGATTCACCAAGGACAGCGCCAGACGATCCGCCAGGGGCGCGCGAAGTTCTTCCATCAGGTCCAGCGCCAAGCTGGGCCGGCCGGGGCGGTCGCGGTGCAGGAAGCCGACGGCGGGGTCCAACCCGATCGCCTCGCAGGCTGAACGGCAATCATGGGTCAGCAGGGTATAGAGAAAGGACAGTACCGCATTCATCGGATCGAGCGGCGGGCGGCGCGAGCGGCTCGTCCAGCGAAGCTCGGGATCGGGTGAGCGGATCAGGTGATCGAAGACGCCGAAATACAGCGTCGCCGCCTCACCTTCGGCGCCGCGCAACAGATCCACGCTATCGTCGGACAACTGCACGCGGCGCAGGATCATGGCCATGCGATCCGTTGCCCGCTCGAGCCCATTACGCGCCTCGGTCGTCATCTCGCCGCCGTAATCGCGCAGCGCGCGCCGGATCACCGCGCGCTGGTTGGCGATCTTGCCCATGACGATGCCGCGCACCACATCCGTCGCGTCGTCGGCAGCCTGATATTGTGCACGCCGCAGCAGGACATTCCCCGCGACCGGCCCCTCGACCCGGGCTTGGAACCGCCCGGCGCGATCCAGAAGCACCAACGTGATGCCGCGCTCGGCACAGATGCCGATCAGCGCCGGAGACAGCAGGATCGGCCCGAAGGCGACGACCGAGGCCAGCATATGCAGAGGCACACGCGCCTTTTCGGCCCCCTCGATTTCGGCCACCAGGTTCTCGCCATCCTTCTTAAGGGCGGTCCCCTCGGTCGTGACATAAACGGTGTTCAGCAGCTTCTTCATTCCAGCGCCCTTGCCAGCATACGGTCGCGCCATTGCCGCACGGGACGGCGAATCGCCTCGGGCCGGCACAGATCGAGAAGCGAACAGGCCCGGCAGCGGCTGCGATGCGGCGTCGGCGGCGGCGTGCGGCGACTGGCCAGCACCGCGGCCAGTTCGGCAGCGGTGCTTTCGGTCAGCGCACGCAGATCGGCGTCGAAAGGCACGGTTACCCGGCGTTTGGTCTGACCGTAGAACAGGGCACCCTGTGGCACCGGACGGCCGGTCATTTCCTCAAGGCAGAGCGCCTGTGCGCAAAGCTGCACCTCGTCGGCGCGGTGCAGCTTGGGCTTGCCGCGCTTGTATTCGATGGGGAAAGCGGTCTCGCCATCCGGACCGGGGAGGAACTCGACCAGGTCGGCGGTGCCGGTCAGGTTCAAGCGATGGCACGCCAGCGGCAAGGCCATCACCCGCCGCACCCCGCGCGCCTTGCGGTGACCGCCCTTGTCGGCAACGGCGTGCAGGACGTCGCCTTCGGCGGTAAAGCGATTCTCGGCCCAAAGCCGCTCCAGATGGATCAGCGCAGCCTGGCGCAGACAATAGACCGCATGTTGCAGCGCCGAGAGGGGAATGGATTCCTCGGCGCCGGTCACAGTCACAGCAGTTCGAGGATTTCGACGCCTTCGGGCAGACCCTCACGGTCGATATTGACGCTGTAATCGGTGAATTTCCGCGCCGGCGGCAGATTGCTCAGGCCGCGGTCATCCAGCGCACGGAATTCGCCATCCACGTTGCGGCCGATCTGAACCAGGTCGAACAGCCGGTGTGCCGGCGCATTGCCAAGCGCATTCGCATGGCGGAAGACGATCAGCTTGCGCGAAGTCATCTCGCCCCGCGCGGCCGCGCGATCATGCTCGAACATGTTCGCCAGCGCCTCGAACAGCAGGTCCAGATCGGCTTCGGAAAAGCCCGTACGTTCGGCGAATTTGGCCGAGACGAAGCCATGCGCGACATAGAGGCCGTAGGGCACGATATGCTTGCGGCCCATCGTACGGTTGTCGGTGCGCAAATCGCCATCGTCCCCTTCGGCCCGCTTCTTCTGCTCGGCCTCGTTGGTGGCCGCCATGCGGGTGATCGAAATCTCGACCGGCAGAACCGGCTCGACCGAATTGGCAAAGGTCATCTGCACCGGGCCCTTGACCTGGCCACAATTGATCCCGGTAGACATGACGGCACCGAATGTTCGCACGTCGAAGAAATTGCGGCACATGAAGTCGCGCAGTTCCTTTGCCTCGGCATCGTCCCGGGGGTTCAGCTTGGCATCCTTTTTCGACTTTTCGTCGCCACGCAGAGCGACATAGGCTTGGCGGTGTTTCTCGTTCAGGATCGCACCTTCCTGGACATAGATGTGATGCCCCTCGGCACTTTCTCGCGCCAGTTCGACGTAATTGCGGATCTTCCGCTTCAGGCTGACGTCGGTGACCAAGCCGTGATTTGTCTCAGGATCAAGCCGCGGCAGGTTGCCCGCATCGGGGTCGCCATTGGGATTGCCGTTCGTCACGTCGAAGATCAGCACGAAATCATGGCGGCGGGAAAGCGTGGTCATTGGGATACCTCGGGGGTCTTGTCATCATTCTTGCGGAAACTGGCTTGGTGGTAATAGCCCAGTGCGAACTTTGCCTGTGCCTCCTGAGAAAGAGACGCTGGAAAAGGCTCCTTCGAGACGTCGAGCAAATTGGCGATCTCCTGCAATTCAGCTTGCAGATAATGAGCGAACGCCGGCTTGTCCTTGCGGATCCTCGCCAGATGATTGAACGCGTTGGCTGCAAGCGAGCCGAACACGCGCGCCGGCGTGGCCGATGCTGAGCCATAGAACTTGTCGCGAATCGTAGCATTCACGCTTTTGCCAAGTGCGGCTCTCTGGATGTTCTCATAGACGGCGAACAGACGCCCCAACACATAGCCCGTGTCTCTGGATGTGGGATCAAGCGCCACCGGGGTCTCCTTATAGTGGAAATTGCGGATCAGGACGGATTTCAGCATAGCGCATCGCAGAGCGTTGATCTCGCCATCGGCGCGCATGCGCATCAGCACCGTAGAAAGCAGGGTCAGCGGATAGGCCGTGCCGGTCAGGATCGCACGCAGCCATTCGCCGGCGATCAGGGGCGGCACATTCTCGCGCTTGCCTTGCGAAGCCAGTTCCAGAAGATAGCGCCACAGCGGCGGCCAGCCATCGCGCGGAGGTGGGTCGATCGCCATATCCGCAAGATACTGCTGGAAGTTCCCGGTCAGCCGACCGAAATCGTCCTGCCAGTAGAAGCGCACCGAAAGCCGGGCGGCATTGGGGGCCAGCCCCAGAACGTGAAAGCGCACCCCCTCGGCCAGTTCGGGCGCGACCTGCGACAGACGTTGGCCGTTGCGGATGGAGTCCAGGCGGGAATGGATTTTGGCGGTTTCCAACCTCTCATCCTCGGCAACCAGTTTCTCCTCGGAAACGGAGTCCAGCAACGCCGCAAAGAAGACCTCCGCCTCCGCGGCCAGCTTCATGTCGCTGCAATCCGCCCAGAACACCGTCGAGGCATCGCCGATCTGGATGCGATGGCCGCTGTCTTTGTCGAGAAAGCGGTTCAGGACAGTGGTGTAGGCGAATGCAGCCGCTTCAGATACGGGAGCATTATCCCCTTGTTCGTGCCCGTAAGATTCGTAGGCGTTATCGTTAAAGGAAATCAATGCCATCTCGCTCTTTCCGCCCGCTCCAGACATACCCTTTATAGGCGGGTGCGTGCGCGCTATCGGAGACATTTTTCCGGTGACAAGGCATGCTGCCGGAGTTGAACTTTTTCCCTCAATCGCGATCCAACGACTTCTGTTGTCATTCCAGAAATTTCGCATCTCCACCGTCTGATGCAGAAAATATTCGCGATAGGTATCGGACATCGCAAACACGATCCCATCTGTCGGGAGGTTTTCCGGAGGAAAGTATCGTCCAACGTCCTCGACGTTCCAGTGCTTAAGAAATTCGCAGAATGCACGCACCTCAGGGCTGTTGCTGTCAGAAAGGTATTCCAGATGTTTGTCTCGGAATGAATCGAATCGCTTGTCGGCCGGGTCCGAGAGCTTTCCCCCTCCCAGCGCATAATTGATGTTGTCCCAAAGAAAATTAGGACGAGGTGTGCTTCCCGAGCGTTTGGGAGTTGCAGGAACGACAATGCTCCGCGGCGCCGGTCTTTTCCCGGCGTAGTCGCGCAGATCCTCGACACTGGCAACCGATCCGTCCGCGTTCAGCAGCACGCAAAAGCCGATCTTCTCGGTCGAGAAGCCGAAGGGCGGTGCGTCGGGCAGCCGATCATAGGCCCGCACCAGCGAGGCAAGCATGCTCATCCCTTCACCTCCGGACTGCCGGGCTGTGGCACCTCCAGCGCGCCGTCGCGCAGCGCGGCGCGGAAAAACAGCGAAGGTCGGCCCGGTTTCCCATGGTCGATGTCCCACAGCATGAAACCAAGATCGCGCGGCGCGCCGAAACCATGCTCGGCGGTTTCCGCCTCGGGACTGCGGGCGGGCAGCGGCGCCTCCGGCGGAATCAGTTCGAAATGCGCGGTGAATTCACGGGTGCCAAGACAGGGCTGATGAAAGCACTGCCCCCGCGCGGCACGACGGTTGAAGACGTCCAGATGCTTGCCCGCGCTATCCTCGGGGCCCGCCTTTCCCGTCATGTCGAAATGCGCCTCGATCACATAGCGGGGCGCGACCAGGACGGTCGAGGCACGCTGCTGGCGATCCTCATCGACCAGAAGCTGCAAATCCTCCAGGTTGCCGCGCTTCATCGCCTGCCTGATCTTGCCGGCGGGCGCCTTGTGGCCGACCTCGTTGCGGCGGATGGACTGGAAGCGGATCGGTTCCAGCACATGGATGCGGTCGATGACCCAGCGGATGGCGGGCTTCCAGTGGATGGCTTCGAGAATGCCGCGCGCCGCCGAGGGCGTCATGACATCATAGGACATGCGCTCGACCTTCAACTCGGGTCGCGTGAACAGCCCATGCTGGCCCCAAACATGCAGGCGGATACCGTAAGCCATTATCCCTCGTGATTTTTGTCAGCTTATCGCGCAGAGTGGAGCAGGCAAGCGGAAATCCGCCTAAAATTGCATCAATCACCAGATCGACTGCTCGGTCCCCAGATATTCCGCATGCTCCCACCACAACCCGCTGTCCGCATGATAGAGCGCGGTATTGTCCAGCACGCAGAACTGATCCCCCCGCAACGCAGGCTGGTGAAAGGACGCATGGCCTGCCTCGACCAGCAGCGCGCGCGCCTTGGCGGGCACTTGGACGATATAGACTTGCAATGCCCGTGCCAGCTTGCCGGAGGGGATATTCTCAAAGGCCAGTTGCCGGATCGCTTCGACCGCCGCCGCATCGCCGGGAACGATGACCGGTACCATGGTGGTTTCGATCATGCGGAAATCCTCGGCCATGCTGCGGAAGGGGAAATCCGTGCCGCTGCGGCCAAGGACCATCCGATCAACCATCGACTGCCCCAGCCGCGCGGACCCGGCCTGCCAATAGACATGTTCGAACCAGTCGCGGATCGCGGCGGGGGACAGCAGGTCGTCATGCCGCCCGGCGATGCTGCGCATCGCTTCGGCCAGTTTTCGAACCTCATCTGGCATCGGACGACCTGGGGCCGAGAACACCGTCAGCGTGCTGTCCTCGACCGGCCATTCGCCATTTCGGGACACCCTGCCTGCGGCCTGTACGCAGCTATCCAGCCCCGTCTCGGCCCGCCAGCCCTTGGGAAACGACAGATCCACGCCTGCCTCGATCAGGCTAGTTGCGATCAGCCGGCAGGGCATGCCGGATTTCAGGCGCGCGCGGATCTCCTCCAGAATGGTGCGCCGATGCACCGGATATTGCCGCGTGGTCAGATGGACCAGCCCCTCGAACTCCTCGGCTCTGGCCGCATTGAACAGTTCCAATGCATGGGCACGGCTGTTGACGATGACCATCCCTTGCGGCGTGTCGCGCAAGGCCTCGATGAGGGCATCGTCGTCCATTTCGCCCCCCTGCACGATCCGGGCGCGGCGCAATTCGCGGGCGAGCCGCACCGGATCGGGCGCCAGTTCACGGCCCTCCAGCGGCAAGCCACCCTGCTTCAGCTGGCGGCTGTCGAAGGCGGGCTGCGTCGCCGTGCAAAGCACAACCGAACAGCCGTAATGCGCACAGAGCGTGTCGATCATCCGCAGCGCGGGCATCAGCAGCTTGCGCGGCAGGGCCTGCGCCTCGTCCAGAACGATCACCGAACCGGCGATATTGTGCAGCTTGCGGCAGCGCGAAGGACGCGCCGCGAAAAGGCTTTCGAAGAACTGCACATTGGTCGTGACGACCAGAGGCGCGGCCCAGTCCTCCATGGCGAGGCGCAGCTTGTCCTTGCGCTCCGGGTTGGTCCTTTCGTCGTCGATGGCCGAATGATGTTCCAACACCGCATCGCCGAAAAGGCCGCGGAAAATACCCGCGGTCTGGTCGATGATCGAGGTATAGGGGATCGCGAAGATAATCCTGCGATGCCCATAACGCGCCGCGTGGTCCAGCGCAAAACCTAGTGAAGCCAGCGTCTTGCCGCCGCCGGTGGGCACGGTCAGCGTGAAAAGCCCCGGCGTCATCGCCGCAGCCTGCCGGACATGGATCAGGATCTCGGCGCGCAGGCGGTTGATGCGGCCATTCTGGCGAAATCCCTCCATATGCGCATTGAAGGCGTCTCTCCATTCCGGCAACAGATCGGCTAGGGCCGGCCAGCCGCGATCCGGCCGCGTGCCGTTCAGTCCGGCATAGAAGGACTCGGTGTCACGGAAATCCGCGTCAACCAGACAGGAAAACACCATGCGCGCCGCGACCGACAGGTCGAAGCCGCAAGATGACGGGCGCATCAGCTTAGCCAGTTCCCTGGCGACCGAGCCAAAATCTGGGCTGGTCGCGGCCGAGATTTCCGGCGCGATCGGGTCGCGGAAGGTCTCAAGCCGGCGCTCCATACTGCTGTCGGCGCCATGGCGATCAGGCAACCCGGCGTGATGGCCCATGATGGCATAGCCGATCACTTCAGAAATTGGCCGCAAACCGGCAGGCGTCCGGGCATGCAGCAGGGCAGCCCCAGCCGTCGAATGATCCACACGCAATTTTTCGCCGGACAGGATGCGATCAAAGGCGGGGTCATATTTGCCAAAGTCGTGGAAAAGGCCAGCCATAGATGCCGCCGCCCGCAACCCGAGGGGTACGGCGCGCCCAGCAGCCAGAGCGGCGGTATTTTCTAGATGGTCGGTCAGCAATTGCCAATCGCTTCGATCCTCATGAATACCCGTATGCGCATAGTGTTTCAAAATCTTCATTCCTCCAGCCGCAGGCTATTGACTGGTAATGATTCGAGCAACGAGTATTACCAGTGTTTGCGGCAGAGCTGCTCCAACCCGCAAACCAGTGCTTTCTTACAGTCAGGACTCACAACCAATAGATGACGGTGGCTGCCAAGGCGCAGGCTGAGAGAAACAGGATCGGGCAGCGATCATAGCGGGTTGCAATCCGACGCCAGTCCTTCAGTCTGGCGAACATGTTCTCGATCCTGTGGCGTTGACGGTAGAGGTCGGCGTCGTGTGGGATCGGCACCTTCCGGGCTTTTCGGGATGGGATACAGGGTGAAATCCCCATGTCGATCAGCGCATTGCGAAACCAGTCGGCATCGTCGCCCCGGTCGGCAAGCAATGCCCCGGCTGGAGGGATGGAGGACAGGAGCGCCCCCGCCCCGATGTAATCCGAGGTCTGCCCCGCCGACAGGAACATCCGGATCGGACGGCCCTTCGCATCGGCCAGGACATGCAGCTTCGAGTTCAGTCCGCCTTTCGTGCGCCCGATCAGCCGTCCGCGTCCCCCTTTTGGAGCCCCAGGCTCGATGCCGTCCGGTGCGTTTTCAGATGTGTCGCGTCGATCATCACCGTGTCGGTTTCCTGCGCCTGCCCGGCCAGTTCGGTCATGATGGTGGCAAACACCCCCATCCGGCTCCAGCGCTTCCAACGGTTGTAGAGCGTCTTCGCGGGACCATAGGCGGCAGGCGTGTGCTTCCACATCAACCCATTGCGTTGAATGAAGATTATGCCGCTCGGCACGCGCCGGTCGTCAACGCGCGGCCTGCCTCGTGATTTCGGAAAGAACGGCCGTAACCGCTCCATCTGCGCATCGGTCAGCCAGAAAAGTTCGTCCATCATCCCTCTTCATGTCGGGAGGGTAGAATCATGACGTTAGACTGCGCTCAAGTGAATTTATGGGTCCTGACCGTAGGATGCGGGCGATCCGAATGGACAAGGTAGAAAATTACGATACCGAGAACCCGAAATCCAACGCGTTTTATAATCCGAAGACCAAACACGATCTTGCCCAGCATCCCAATATCCTGCCGGATCGCCATATTATGTATTATCGACTTATGTATTATCGACGGATCCGCCGCTCTCTACGCTATTATCAGTCCGCTCTCGCTACGGAGATGCGATGCCGTGAGGCGCCCACCACACATCAAATCAATATCGCCTATAGCGGCACGCCTCGGCATATTCGCGGTATTTTCCCGGACGTCCTCCAGCCCGATGGCGGGGGTGGAAGCAGCAGCCAAGACGCCCAGCATCACCACAGCCCACGCAATCATGGCAGCGATTTTCATGGAAACCCCAAAAACATGCCTGCGGTTCCAGTTCACGGGCATCAACGCCCCTCAGCATCTCGCACGATCTGAACGATATCGCGGGGGTCTGATCCCATCGCTGTGGCTATCTGGATCACCCGCACCGACCAGATGAACGAACTTGACGCCAACGGCACCTGCGACTTCAACAACTGCCGCGTCAGCGTGACGCTGGACGGCCGCAACGCCGAGGCGGGCGAACGGGTCAGCATCCTGTTCTCGAATGGCGAGAAGCTGGATTTCGTCGCTGCCGGTGGCGACATCCTGCTCAGCAATTTTGACACGGCCGGCATGGGCGCGACCAACCTCTTCGTCCACAACGTCCGGCAGGCGGAATGGGTCGAGATCGGCTTCGGCGGCAAGCGCCACCGCTTCAGCCTCGCTGGATCGGCAGCGGCGCTGGACGCGGTCCGGCCATGGATGACGGGAGGCAAGCCGTGACCTCCCACGGGACCGTGCACGCAACCAACGGATATCGGCGCAAAGGGCCTGACTACCTGAGCAACCCGGACATGGTTGCGTTCACCATCGGTCGGGTCGTGATGGCAAAGATGACGACCGGCCGCTCCCTCAGCTGGAATACGCTACGGGCGCGGCTGATGCATATCGCTGAGGGAGATACCGTCGATCTGCCGGCAGGCGTGAATGCGGAGATGGCATTGGCGGCCCTGCGATATCTTCCCGCGCTGCCCGAGGTTTCCCGGTTCAAGGGCTGAGGGCAGGAACCTCACGCGCTGAACTGGGTTCCCGCCCAGGAAATGGGCGAGGCACGGGCCACCGCCTCAGCCTCGTCGGATCAGCGGCAAATGACAGGAGACAAATGATGCCCCCGCAACCGTTCAAAGGCGAACTGCCCGCATCGATCTTCCAGCCGGATGAGGTCAAGGCACGCAACTGGTGGGCCGCGCTGACCGAGCCGGAGCAGGAAGAGCGCATCTACGACCTGACCCAGGTGCTGGAATTCTACGGCATCGACCTGCCCGACAGCGATGAGCGCTGGATGATGGCCTGCTGGGAAAACGAATTCGCCTGACCCCGTCCCTACGGCCCGTCGTGATGCGAGCGGGCCGGGGTCAGGCTGCGCGCAAACCGCATTCCGACCGCCCCCACGAGGCTGGGGCGGAATGGGGTTTGCGGCCGCCCGTCGGGCGGCACCCTTCAAGCTGCCGTCGGTCAACAGTCTCCCATCTCCAACCCGGCTTGACTGCGCTTGCGCTGCACCGTTGGTGTCCTGCACAAGCCCAAAGAGATGCAGCGGGCTTTCGACAGTTGGACTCATTGAAGTCAGCCCGGCAATGAATAGCTCTCAAAATAACCTTGCAAATCGGGGATCTATCTCCATAATTGCAAGGATGTTGATCGAGCGCCGTATCACCGAGACCGTGAAGTCCCTGCTGGACGACAGCCCTGCCGTTGCCCTGCTGGGGCCGCGCCAGGTGGGCAAGACCACGCTGGCGCAGGAGTTGGGGGAAGAGCGACCATCGCTCTACCTCGACCTCGAATCCAGCGCCGACCGGGCGAAGCTTTCCGACCCGGAACTCTACCTGTCAGCGCATGAGGACAAGCTGGTCATCCTCGACGAGGTGCAACGGGTGCCGGACCTGTTCCAGAACCTGCGCGGCCTGATCGACCGGGGGCGGCGCAAGGGGCTGCGGGCGGGGCGGTTCCTGCTGCTCGGCTCGGCCTCCATCGACCTGCTGCGGCAGTCGGGTGAGACACTGGCGGGCCGGATCGCCTATGCCGAACTCGCTCCCCTCGATGCGCTGGAGGTTCCCGCCGCCGATCTGGACCGGCTCTGGCTGCGCGGCGGCTTTCCCGACAGCTTTCTCGCCCGCGACGATCAGGCCAGCCTGCGCTGGCGGCGCGATTTCATCCGCACCTATCTGGAGCGCGACATTCCCGCGCTCGGCCCTCGCATCGCGGCCGAGACGCTGCGGCGCTTCTGGACCATGCTGGCGCATCGGCAATCCGGCCTGTCGAACGCCGCCGAGCTCGCCCGCGCGCTCGGGGTCGATGCCAAGACCGTCGCCTCCTATCTCGATCTGCTGGTCGATCTGATGCTGGTGCGCCGCCTGGAGCCCTGGCATGCGAATATCGGCAAGCGGCTGGTGAAATCGCCCCGCATCTATGTGCGCGACACCGGCATCCTGCATGCGCTTCTGGGGCTGACGACGCTGGACGACGTTCTCGGCCACCCCGTTGCGGGCGCCAGTTGGGAGGGGCTGATCATCGAGACCGCCCATGCCCTGATGCCAGAAGGGACGCAGGCGCAGTTCTACCGCAGCGGGGCGGGGGCCGAGGTCGATCTGGTACTGACCCTGCCCGGCGGCGCGGTCTGGGCCGTCGAGGTCAAGCGCAATCTGGCGCCGAAGGTCGAGCGCGGCTTTCACTCGGCCTGCGAAGACCTGCAACCTGTGCGGCGGATCGTGGTCTATCCGGGGGGCGAGGCTTTCCCGCTGCCGAACGGCATCGAGGTCATGTCGCTGCACCAGTTCGGGCAGGATCTGCTGGCGCTTCATCCGTAATTGGTTGCGGCCGCCCATCGGGCGGTATTGGGGGGCGATCTTCTTCCTGGGCGGAGGAAGCTGGGTACCGGGGCGCTGCACCTGGTCCGACATTTTGCGGGTGGTGCTTTGCACCGGGCCCCGCAAAATAATAGTCGGTCACTAATATTTGGCGAAATCGCGAAAAGTAGGCCACTTCGGGCCATGGGCTACAGCCGGCGCAGGACAGCTTCGCCCCCCCGGATCAGGTAAGATCCAGGACCTCGAAACTATCGGGTTGGCGCGACAGGATGCGCCCATAGCCGAGAAACCCCATGGAATCGGCGCTGACATTCCCGCATGCACAACTGGCCATGCCAATCCTTGCCTTTGCGACCTCACCAAAGAAATTGAGCCGGACCCAAGATTGCGCCCCGATGGGGCAGCAGCCCACACCCCCCAAGATCGAAGGATACTGAATAGCCGAAGTTCCAGCACAATTTTGCGCACCAGCCTGCTGAAGAGGTCATTACTGCGCTGGCACCTCGGCGCATACAGGGCTGCGGCTCATCGACACGCTTGGGAACCGCTTGCAGAGCCGGATCGGGAAAGGCCCGTGATCTCGCGCCTCCCGGGCTCAGTAGCAGGCGATCTTCGCGATCAGGCCGTTTTCGCCGATCTCGAAATTCATGCGGTCGGGACGGAAATCCGTCGTCACCGCGTCGCGGGGTCCGATCACCCTGGCCGCCGCAGGAAGCTTCATCCGGTCCAGAACCGCGCGCGGTTGCCCCACCAGTCCGTGGAGCGCCGCCGCCTGGCAGCCGTCGGACTGCGGCAAGGGTGCCGGAGGCTCGGCCTCGACGCAAGCGGCCAGCGTGCAGAGCGGGGCCAGCAGAAGAAGCCGTTTCATCCGCCCGTCCTCAGCCGCAGTCGATGTTGTAGATATTGCCCGCCGCGTCCAGGCGGAAGACGATGCGCAACGGATTGTATTCCTGGGGCTCGATGCCGCGATATTCGACGACCCGGTATTCGCGCGTCACGCCCAGGGTCGGGATGACGGTACCGGGCTGGCCCAGCGCCGAGACGTAATTCTTGGCATGGCAAGCGTCGGGCTCGCGCGATTCGAGGCCGCTGACGCTGGCCACGGGCATCGGCGGCAGCGGCTCGACGACGGGCGCCGGCTCGGGCGAATAGGCCGGCGCGCAGGCGGCCAGGGGGGCAAGCGCAAGCAATGCGATCAGGACTCGGTTCATCGGGCGGTCATCCAGTGCGAAAATATCTGACGCGGCATCATAGTCATGCCGCAGCGGAATGAGAAGCGGCCGCCGACATGCCGCCGCCGGGCGTTGCACGCAAAACGCGCCGGGACTATTCGGCCGCCTCGATCACCGGATCGCGGCCCTTGGCATAGCAGGCGAGGAACATCGAGACCGCGCTGCCGTTGACCTTGCGCACCAGTTCCTTGTCCACCGCCGGGGGGCCCAGGAACAGGGCGCGGCCGTGGACGCTGACGCTGGCCAGCGCGATCAACTGTTCGGCCGCCAGTTCCAGGTCGGGGATGCTCAGTTCGCCGCGCTGCACGCAGCGCTCCAGATAGGTGATCAGTTGCTGGCGCAGCAGCATCGGACCGGATTCGTAATATTCCTGGGCCAGGGTAGGAAAGCGCTCGGCCTCGCCCACGCTCACGCGATAGATCCGCAGCCCGAATTCGGAAATCATGTGGGCCGAGACGATCTGAACGATGAAAGGCAGCACTTGCTCGACCGGCAGATCGACCTCGATCAGGGCGCTGGCATCGGCGGTCTCGCGCGCAAGCTCGTTGCGGAAGACCTCCATGAACATGATCCGCTTGTCGGGGAAATAACTGTAGAGCGTGGCCTTGGAGACCCCCGCCTCGCGGGCGATCTCGTCGACGCTGGCGCCCTCGAACCCGTCCCGCAGAAAAATCGTCCGCGCTCCTTCCAGGACCTGAAGGAACTTGCGACCGCGCATCACCTGAAGCGACTTGGTCATCGCTGGTAACCCCTCTGTACTCGTTCTTAACCACCCGGCAACACACACCGGGCAAAACCATAACGTCACGGTTCAACCGAACCATTCCGTTCATAATGCCAAAACCGGATTCTGGCCAGTCCTCCGCCAAGAAGTCCAATATGTATAAAATACGTTGCATGAAATGACCCAGCAGCGGCAACATATCAATAGACAAATGTCAGCTGATGTGCCGACTTATGCCTCTGCGCAGGAATCTCGGCGAAATGGCGCCGTTCCGGCAAAGGCAGGCCCCGACGGCTGGGCGTCGGAAGCCGCCAGCCGAACCGCTTCCGGTTGCGTTCAGAACCGAATCACCCAGGAACCTCATGGTAAGGTTCCCGTGCCGTGCCGCCCCTAGGGGTTTCTCAAGCCCGGAAGGCCAAGCCGCGATGCAATCCTCCGCGAGCCCTGCGCGCACTTTTTCTTGGAACGAGCGTTCGCTTACGCCTGTACACGCCGGGCCATGCGCCAGCCATGGCGCAAGACGCGTGTCGCACCGAGCTTCGGCTCACGTCCCCCCGGCACGCCGCGCCCGGTCCAGCCGGGCTTGGGCAATCATGTCATCGCGCACCGCCGATACCGCTTCGGCGCGCCCGAATTCACGGGCGGCCGCCTGACGCGCCTGTTCATAGCCAGGCAACATGCGCTCGAGGTCGCGTTCCGCGCCCAAGAGCGCCAGGCTGCGGTCCCGCGCCAGCGCGTTGACCAGCCGCGCCTCGGAAACGGAAAATGCTTCTTCGGCACGATACAGCGCCTGAAGCTCGTCCTCGAGTTGCCCAATCCGCTGCCGCGCGGCATCGACATGCGCGCGAAACGCGGCAAAGCGCCGCATCTCCAAATCGGCTTTCAGCCGGGCGATCCGCCCGAGTCCGGCCAGGGCATCGGTTTGGCGGCTCATCCGTCCTCCTTGCGCCGCGGCGGTGGCCCCCAGCCGTCGCGCGCCTTCTTGCGCATGGCCTCGGCAAAGCGGATCGCAGCGGCCACCGGCGCGAAATGTTCGGGCTTGATCTCGTCTCCGATCTCGACCGTGGCGTGCAGGGCGCGCGCGCAAGGCGGGTCGGACCAGATCGGCACCCGGTGGTCGGTCGCCCGCTCGCGGATGCGGCGGGCGACCTCGTCGACGCCCTTGGCCAGACAGACCGGCGCCCGGCCGCTGCCGCGCTTCCACTCCAGCGCGACGGCGTAGTGGGTCGGGTTCACGATCACCACATCGGCCTTTTCCACATCGGCCAGCATCGAGCTTAGAACGATGTCGACGCCTTTCTGCCGGCGCGCCGCCTTCAGATGCGGGTCGCCCTCGCTTTCCTTGTGTTCGTCCTGCATCTCGCGTCGGGTCATCCGGTGGCGCTTCCTGTATTCCAGCCGCTTCCACACCAGGTCGATGCCGGCGAATACCGCGCCGATTCCCAGCGCCAGCCAGATCGCCTGGCGCAAAATCGCCCCCAGCCCCTCGACCCATTGCAGGTCCGCCATTCCGCCGGAACTCATCAGTTGGACCAGCAGCGCACTATAAAGGAACCATCCGCCGACGCCGACCAGCACCGCCTTGCCCAACGAGATGGCAAAGGTCACCAACCCGTTCTTGCCGAATTTCTGCCCGGCGTTCTTCAGCGGATCGATCCGCTTCGGATCCGGCAGCAGCTTCTTGGGCGTCAGCACCAGCGAGCGCTGCACGGCAATGCCCAGGATCACCGGCATCGCCATGATCGCCACCGCCGCGAGAACCGCCAGACCGGCCTGCGAAGCCATGGCCCGCGCCAGGTCCGCAACCGATTGCCCCTGCGCGTCGGGCCAGGGTTCGCTGCCGAGCGCGCGCGCAGCCATGCGCGTCCAGTTCGGCACCGCCCAACCGGCCGCGAACATCACCGCGAACCAGAAACCCAGATAGGCCAGCGCCGCCTGCAGTTCGGCCGAGCGCGGAATGTCGCCTTCCTCGCGCGCCTTGCGCAGCTTGCTTTCCGTGGCGTCGAATTGCTTGTCGTCGCTGTCGTCGCTCATCGCAGCAACTCGCCGGCGACGTCCAGCACCGCCCCGGCCCAGACCGAGACGATCGAGGGGGTCAGCACCGCCAGCGCCAGCAGCGCCAGAAGAATGGCGCCAGGCGCGGCGATGAAGACGATGGGCAGGTTGGGCATCACCTTGCTGATCATGCCCGACAGCAGCTGGAACAGGAAACCGCCCAGAATGAAGGGCGAGGCCAGCAGCATGGCCAGAACGAAGCTTTGCCGGATGAGCCCGACGGCATGGGGCAGCAGGTCTGCGACCTGCGGCCAGTCGCCGAGCGGGCGCAGCACCAGGCTTTCGCGCAACAGATCGCAGGCCAGTGCCGGGAAGCCCAGCGCCATCAGCACCGCCAGCCCGGCCAGGTGCATCAGGTTGCCGATCGGATGCGGCGAATATTCATTGGCCGCACCGATCAGTTGCGACAGCGACGAGGTCGCGGCGATCGCGGTCGCCGCCACGTCCAGCGCCGAGGCAAACAGTCGCACCAGCCCGCCCAGGGCCAGGCCCGAAACGATCTCGGCGCCGGCCAGCCCGGCGAGTTGCAGAAGCCCGTCGATTTCGCCGGCCGGCGGGGTCTGTTCGGCCAGCAAGGGCGTGACCGCCATGGCTAGCGCCGTGCGCACGCGCACCGGCAGGGCGCGTTCGGAGAATACGGGCAGCATCATGAAACAGGCCTGCACCCGGCAATAGGTCAGAAAAAGCCCGATCAGGACCTGCACCATGCGCGGATCGCCGGCAAACTGGTTCATGGGCCGACCGTCCCCCGCAGCCGGATCTGCGCCGAGGGGTCGATTTCGTCCAACCCCAGAACCGGGGTCGCGATCCCGGCCGAGCTCAGCATCATCCGCACCAGCCGACGGCGATGGTCCGGCACCGCCAGCACGACCTCGGTGCCCGGGGCCAGATCGCGCAGCGTGGCTTGCAAAGCATCGGCCAGCCGTTTCTGGATCTGCGGGATGGCACTCGCGCCGGTGCGCGCGCCCTCGGCCTCGGCGCGGGCGATGTCGGCCTCCCATTGCGGGTGCAGCTGCAGGATGCTCAGCCCGCCCTCTTCGTCCAGGAATTGCTCGGTGATCTGGCCGCGCAGACGCTTGCGGACCTGTTCATAAACCGCTTCGGGCGTCGCGGCATTGCGCGCCTCGTGCACCGCGTCGGTGATCAGCACCAGGTTGCGGATCGAGATCCCCTCCTCGAGCATGCCGCGCAGCACCGCCAGCAGCATCTCGGGCGAGACCTTGTCGGGCACCATGCTGTCGAAGAAGCGCTGGTTCAGCTGCGCGCGATGTTCGTCCGAGACGCCGCAAAGCTCGCGGATCATGCGCTGCATCGAGGACATGGTCAGCAGCGCCGGCAGGTTGGTCTTGACCACCTCCATCAGATGCGTCGACAATACCTCCATCGGCGTGACCACGGTGGCGCCGGCAATCGCGGCCTCGTCCTGCCAGTCCGACGGGATCCAGCGCGCGGCGCTGCCATAGACGGGTTCGCGCACGCTTTCGCCCGCCAGCCCTTCCAGCACCGTCTCGGCGCCCAAGGCAAGGATTCCCGCCGGCCGCAGCGTTCCCTTGCCGCGCACCACCCCTTGCAGGCGGATGACATAGTCGCCTTCGCCGAAGCCGGTGCCGTCGGTGATCCGCACATCGGGCAGGATCAGCCCATAGCTGCGCGCGATATGCAGCCGCAGGTTGGTGATGCGCTGGCCAAGGCCGCGAACCGGGTCCAGCGCGCTCAGGATCAGTCCAGCCCCGATCTCGACGCAGATCTCGTCCGTGTCCAGCACGTCGCCGATGCGGGCCTGGGCGGGCGCCAGCGTCGCCGGCTCCTGCGGTTCGGCCTCGGCCATCTGCGCGGCGGGCTTGCGATTGCGGATGAACCAGGCCGCCGCCGCCAGCGACAATGCCAGACCGAAGAAGATGATCGTCGGCATGCCCGGCACCAGCCCGACCAGCATCATCCCGGCGGCACCGACCGCCGGCACCTGCCAATTGCTCAGGAACTGCTGCGACAGCAGGTCCGCCGTGTTCTCGGTTGCGCCCCCGCGCGACAGCAGCAGCGCGGCGGCCATCGAGGTGATCAGCGCCGGTATCTGGGTGACCAGGCCATCGCCGATCGTCAGCTTGGAATAGGTGGCCATCGCCTCGCCCACGGGCATGCCATGCACCAGCACCCCGGCAGCCAGACCGACGAAAAGGTTGATCATGGTGATGACCAGTCCGGCAATCGCGTCGCCCTTGACGAATTTCGACGCCCCGTCCAGCGAGCCGAAGAAGCTGATCTCGCGTTGCTCGCGGGTGCGGCGGCGCTTGGCCTCTTCGTGGTCGATGGCGCCGGAATTCAGGTCGCCGTCGATCGCCAGCTGCTTGCCCGGCAGCGAATCCAGTGCGAACCTGGCCGAGACCTCGGCCATCCGCCCCGACCCCTTGGTGATGACCATGAAGTTCACCACCGAGATCACCGCAAAGACCGTCAACCCGACCAGAAGCGAGCCGCCGGCGACGAATTCGGCAAAGCCCTGGATCACATGGCCCGCGGCCGAGGGGCCGTTGTGGCCATGGGTCAGGATCAGTCGGGTCGAGGAGATATTCAGCGACAGCCGAATCAGCAGCGACATCAGCAACAGGACCGGAAAGGCCTGAAAATCCGTGGGCTTGTCCACCAGCGATGCCATGACCAGAATCAGGGTTGCCGTCGCGATGGAAAGCGCGATCCCCATGTCGAGCAATCCCGCCGGCAGCGGGATCACCATGGACAGCACGATCAGCACCAGCACGCCGGTGATCACCAGCGGCCGTGTGGCCAGCGCCATGCCCTGGCCGGTCTCGGCAATGCTCATTGCGCAGTTTCCCCGTTCTTTGCCGGCGCCAGCAGGCGATCCGCGCTCCAGCCCGGACCCAGCATCATGCCCGAGCGCCGAAGAAAGACCAGGACCTCGACCCGGTCCGCAGGCGGCAGCCGCATCAGCCTCTCGTCGATGTCGCGCGGCAGATCCTCGCCGTTCAGCAGCCATTCGGTGGCGTCGCGGATCAGGGCATCCCGAGCCGCCAGCGGTTCGGCCGCAAGCGCGGCGGACAACAGCAAGGCGGCGATCACGACGCCCTCTTCAACTCGCGCAAGGCGCTTTCGAGGTCGCCGAACGAGGGGCGGACATGTTCCGGCGCGGCCTGGCGACCGACCTCGACGCAAAGGTTCGTGGCATGCTGGTGCAGCCCCGCGACCAGCACCGACTTGATCACATCGTAGAAGGCCTGGTCCTGCTTCATCACCGCCGACAGCCTTTGCGCGAAAGGTGCCACCAGGGCATAGGCCAGGAACACGCCCAGAAAGGTGCCCACCAGGGCGCCGCCGATCATCTTGCCCAGAACTTCGGGAGGCTGGTCGATGGCGCTCATGGTCTTGATGACACCCAGCACGGCGGCAACGATTCCCAACGCCGGCAGCGCATCGGCCATGTTCTGCAACGCATGCGGCGCGTGCATCGCCTCTTCGTTCATCAGTCCGATGCGCTGGGACAGCATCTCCTCGACCTGGTAGGGGTCGTCGTAGTTCAGGCTGGCCGAGCGCAGTGTGTCCGCGATCAGCGTCACCGCGTTCTCATCGGCCAGGATGCGCGGATAGGCCTGGAACACGGGCGAGCTTTCCGGGTTCTCGATGTGCTCCTCCAGTTCGACCGGGCTGGAGCGCGCGATCCGCAGCAACTGGAACAGCAGGCAAAGCACGTCCTGCAGATCGGATTCGTGCCAGCGCGGCCCCTTCAGCGACCGCCCCATCCCAGAGAGCGACTGCTTGATCACCGCCGTCTCGTTCGACAGCAGGAACGAGCCGACGGCGGCGCCGCCGATCATCATCATTTCGAAGGGCAGCGAATGCAGGATCACGCCCAGCTTGCCACCCGCCATAATATATCCGCCGAAGACCATCGCGAAGGTCACGACAATGCCGATCATGCCGAACATGAGTTACACCTATTTCCTGGCTCTGATTGCGCCCATGTACGATGTCAGCAACGCCGCCTGGCCGGGCTCGACCGACGCCATGATCCGGGCGCCAGTCTCGGGCTGGACGCGGGCCAGGATCTGGGCGGCGAAGTCGGGCGGCAGATTCGACAGCACCATCGCCGCCTGCTCGGGCTTCATCTGGTCATAGACCGCAATCAGGCGAGCGATGTCGTCGCTTTGCGCCTGGGCGTAACCGCGATCATCGTTGCCGATCTGCTGCTTGAGCTTGCGCAGCTCGACCAGCTTTTCGGTCAGTTGCTTTTCTGCCAGGGCGATCTCGTCCTTGCGGCGCTGCATGTCCTGCATGTAGCGGTCGATACGCAGGCCCCGTTCGCGCAGCGTCTCGGCCAAGGCCACGGCCTCTGGGACATCGGTGCAGCCGGCCATCAGTTCGGAGGGCTCTGCCGTCGCCCGAAGCCGCGAAAAGCCGTCCATCACCATGACCGCCTGCCCGGCTGCCGCAAGGATCATGACCCCTCCCAGGAAAGACAGCACCGGCCTACGCATCGCAATCCATCCCTTCGCGCCGCCGCCGGCGCTGCAGCCGCGCGGGCCGGGTCGGGCCGGCCTCGGCGAACTTCTGCTGCAGCATCCAGAACGCGCGCTCTTCCTTGGCACGCTCAATCTCGTCCGAGAGGGCTTCGGTGGCGCTGGTGGCCTCGGCCTTGGCCAGCAGGATGGCCTTCTCGAGCCGGCCGATCTCGCTGGTCATCACCGCGATCGCGCCCCCGAGGCCGCTTTCCAGATCGTTGAGCTTGCGCAGCCTGCGCGCCAGCGCAAAGCAGAAGCCGGACAGTCCCACGGTGAACGCGATCAGAAATATCTGTAAAAGTTGGGCAATCGTCATTGGATCCGAAACTCCGTGATAAGGACATCGGTAAAGGCCGCCTTGCCCAGGACGAAAACGGCACGCGTGGCCAGTTCATCGCGGATGATGTCCAGGATGCCGCGCCGTTCGAAGGCCGCAGGATCGACGTCGGCCAGGAAGCTGTTGAAGCTGTCCAGCAGCCGCGGGATCAGATGCTCGACCTCGGGCTTGTGGACCTGGTCGGTCTCGATCTTGACGGTCATCACCAACATGCGCGGCCGGGGGCCGGCCAGAGTCAGCACGATCTGCGGGATACCGACGAAATCGACCTGAGGCATGGCCTCGGACTTTGCTTCTTCCGGCTTCTTGGCGGCCAGCAGTGCGGTGGGCGACCAGAAACCCAGCCAGGTCGAGGCAAAGCCCGCCCCGCCCAACGCCAGCGCCAATCCCAGCGGCAGAAGAATGCGGCCAAGCCCGCGTCCGGATTTCTGTTCCGTGTTGATGTCGGCGACATCGGTCATGGTGATTCTCCATCGATCTGCGGTCTGGATAGCACCTGCGGGCTAACCAATTCTTAATCGCCCCCGTGCCAAGAAGGTCTCCGACGACGATCAAGCCGATTCGGAGGACGCTTTGCTGAAGCTGCAGGACTACTGGCGCGAAAGAAGCGCGAAGCAGAGGGCCATCCTGGCCGCGGCCTTCCTGTTCACATTCGCCGCGATCGCCGGACTGTCCTGGCTGGCGGCGCGCCCGGGCATGTCCCTGCTTTACTCAGGACTGGATGCGCAGCAGTCGGGCGCGGTCATGGCCGCGGTCGAGAAATCCGGCGTGCCCTACGAGATCCGGGGCGATTCGATCTGGGTTCAGGACAGTCGCCGGGACGAGCTGCGCATGACCCTGGCCGGCGAGGGACTGCCTTCCGCTGGAGGGACGGGCTACGAAATCCTGGACGGCATGTCCGGCTTCGGCACCACCTCGCAGATGTTCGACGCCGCCTATTGGCGCGCCAAGGAGGGCGAGCTTGCCCGCACCATCCTGGCCCTGCCCAATGTCAAGGCCGCGCGCGTGCATCTGGCGGTGCCCAGCGGCCGCGGTTATCGGCGCGAGGCCGAAGCAACCGCCTCGGTTACCCTGACCACCGACGGCACGCCGATCAACCGAAGCCAGGCCAAGGCGCTGAAGTTCCTGGTCTCCTCCGGGGTACCGGGCATGTCGGCCGAACGCGTGGCGGTCATCGACAGCGAGCGCGGCGTCATCTCCTCGGGCGAGGATTTCGCCGGCGAGGACCGCGAGGCCGAGATGAAGCGCAATGTCGAGCGCATCCTTGCCGCCCATGTCGGCGCCGGCAACGCCATCGTCGAGTTGAACCTGGACGTGGTCAACGAATCCGAGTTGATGACCGAGCAGCGCTTCGACCCGCAGCAGCGCGCGCTGATCTCGCAGGAAAGCGAGGAAACGGCCGATCAAAGCACGAATTCCCAGCAGGGTGCCGTGACCGCCGCCTCGAATCTGCCCGACGGCAAGGACAGCGGTGGCGATCAGAGCAAGTCCCAGCGCTCGGAAACCCGCCAACGCTCGAATTTCGAGGTCAGCAAGGTCACCCGCGAGGTCACCCGCCAGCCGGGCGCAACCCGCCGCCTGACCGTGGCGGTTCTGGTCAACGGCGTGCCGCAGACCGACTCCAAGGGCGAGACCACGCTGGTCCCCCGCGACGAATCCGAACTTCAGGCGTTGCGCGAGCTGGTCGCCTCGGCCGTGGGCTTCGACGAGGCCCGGGGCGATGCGATCACGGTGAAATCCCTGCCCTTCGCGGCGCTTTCCGATGCCGGCACCTTGGCGAGCCAGGGCGGCTTCCTGTCGAAGCTGGACCTGAACGGTCTGATCCGTATCGTTCTGGCAGGCTTCTTTGCGCTGGCGCTGGCCGCGTTCCTGCTGCGGCCTCTGCTTCGGGCGCGGCCGGCGGGCGCTCCCGCCCTGGCCACGCTGGACCGGTCCGAGGCGCCGGGCATGAAAGCGATCGAAGCCGGCAAGCCTGCCGAGGTCCCGTCCCCGGTCGCGGCAATGGCCGAGGTGGTGCCGGAAATCGACTTCGCGCCGATGGCTGGCAGCGGCGACCCGGTCGGCCGTCTGAAAGAACTGATGAAATCCCGCAAGGACGAAAGTCTGCAGATCCTGTCGGGCTGGATCGAGAAACGTGAGGACGCCGTATGAGACCCGCCCCACTTCGCCTGGATTCCTTCTCAGCCGGCAACGGACGTCCGGGACTTACCGTGACCATGCTCGACGTGGACGAGGCCTATCATCGCGGCCATGAACAGGGCCTGACCGAAGGACGAGAGCGCAGCCTGGACGCATTGAGCCTGGCCCTGGCCGACTGCCGGCAAGAGATGCGTGCCAGCCAGCAGCACGAGGCCGCCCTGCGCCGCGAGATCCTTGCCGGCCTGGTTCCGGTGCTGCACGCGATCGTCGACCTTCTGGCGCCGCGCACGCAGCAGTCGCGGCTGCGGGAGGCGCTGGCCACGGAAATGACACGGCTCGCCGAACATGCTCCCGACCAGGCCATCGTCTTGCGCTGTCCGGCCGACCTGCGACCGGACCTGATGGACAGCCTGGAGCGAGCGCGCTTTCCCCAGGCCCAGGTCGAGGACGCCTTGCCCGGACAGCCGGTCGTGCAACTGGTGGCGGGCCAAGGCACCATCGTCTTCGACCCGGCGCTGGTCGTAGGCGGATTGAAGACCCTCATCGACGACATCTTGACCGAGGATTGATCATGGACGATCTCGCAAGCCTGATTGCAACCGACCAGATCCAGGTGGAAATCACCATCCGGCTGGGCGGTACGCAGCTGACCGTGGCCGAACTGTCGCGGCTGCGCCCGGACGACATCCTGACGCTGGACCAGGACATGTCGGATGGCGTGGACATCTGCGTCGGCGACAAGGTCATTGCCCGGGGCGAATTGACCACGGCGGACGCCGCCGACAGCCGGCTCTGCGTCCGCATCCTCGGACCGGCCGCAGCATCGTGAGCCGCCTGGTCCTAGCCCTCGCGGTCCTGCTATGGCCGCATGTCGCCGCTGCGCAGGAGCTGCCGTTGGATCCCGCGGCGCTCGATGCGGTCGCCAATGGCGTCGGTCGCAACTCGATCACGCTGCTGGCGGTGCTGACGGCGCTGTCGCTGGCCCCCGGCATCGCGATCATGGTCACCTGCTTTCCCTTCATCGTGACGGTGCTCTCGATCCTGCGCCAGTCGATGGGACTGCAGCAGTCGCCGCCCAACATGCTGATCGTCAGCCTGGCCATGTTCCTGACCTGGTTCGTGATGAGCCCGGTGCTGACCGAGGCCTGGAACGTCGCCGGCGCGCCGCTGCGCGACGGGCAGATCACCGTCGAGCAGGCCTTCGAGCGCGGCATCGTCCCCTTTCGCGGCTTCATGGAGCATCGCACCGACCCCGAGATGATCGCCACGCTTGCCGAGGTCTCGCCCGAGCCCCAGGCCGCGCCGGACCGGCTGTCCGTGCTGATCCCGGCCTTCATGCTCAGCGAGTTGCAACGCGCCTTCGAGATCGGCTTCCTAGTCGCGCTGCCCTTCCTGATCATCGACCTAGTGGTTTCGGCCGTACTGATGTCGATGGGCATGATGATGGTGCCGCCCGCCATCGTCGCCCTGCCCTTCAAGCTGGCCTTCTTCCTGGTGGTGGACGGTTGGGGCATGATCGCGGCCGCCCTAGTCCGAAGTTACCAATAACACCACTCTGTCCTGGATCGGGGCCTCGACATTCCGGACGCGGCTGGCGCAAATGTCATTCTCTCCGGCCACCCAGGATCTGGCCGGTACCGGAGCCCCGTCGTAAGGTTACCCGACCGCAGATCTTTTCAACCGCGCCGATCTTGGGCATCAGAAGACAAACCACCAAGGGGGCCTGCATGGCGCGCCTGACCGGATGGATCCTTGCATTGCTTTCCTGCGCTTCGCCGCTATGGGCCGAGGCGCCGTTGCCGGTGGAGTTCGTCCAGGTCCGCCGCACCGACCTGACCTTCGACGCGGCGCTGACCGGTACGGTCGTCGCCAAGGACAGCGTCGACATCGGTTTTCGCCTGGGCGGCCGCATCACCGAGGTCATGGTGCGCGAAGGTGACCAGGTCTCGGCAGGCCAGGCTCTGGCCCGCACCGATCCGCTGCAGCAGGAACAGGCCTTGCGCGTTGCGCAGGCCGCCGTCGCCTCGGCCGAGGCGGCCGAGGCCCAGGCTCAGCAGGCGTTGGACCGCGCAGACGCCATGCTGCGCCGCGGCGTGGGCACGCGCGCGGCCTTCGACGGCGCAAGCCAGGCGCTCTCGGCCGCCACCAGGGCGCAGACCCAGGCGCGGACCGAACTGGGACAGGCGGAAAGGGCGTTGCAGGACACCGTGATGCGTGCACCCTCGGATGCCATCGTCACGTCACGCAAGGCCGAGCCGGGGCAGATCGTGGGCGCGGCGCAGGCCGTGATCTCGCTGGCCTCGGCGACCGGGCGCGAGGCGGTGTTCCTGACCCCGGACACCCCCTTGCTGCGCAATGCCATCGGCGCCCCGGTTTCCCTGACCGGCATAGACTTCCCCGGTCTGCACATGGAGGCCCGCGTCACCGAGATCGCACCGCTGGTCGACCCAGCCACCGGCTCGGTCACCGTGCGGGCCGAGATCGAGGACCCGCCCGCCAGCGCCAGCCTGCTGGGCGCGGCGGTCCGCGGCGCGGTGCATTACCCCGCCGGCACCGGGATCGCGGTGCCCTGGACCGCGCTGACCGCCGTCGAGGGCGGACCCGCGGTCTGGCTGGTCGAGAAGGACGACCGTGTCCGTCTGGCTCCCGTGCGGATCGCGCGCTTCATCGACGGCACCGTCATCCTCAGCGATGGCGTCGAGCCGGGCCAGGTCGTGGTCGGCGCCGGCTCGCAGCTGCTCTATCCCGGCCGGCAGGTCGCCGGCGCCTCGGCGGGCAAGGGGGAATGATGCGCAAGGTCCTGATTCCCGCGCTGCTCGTGGTGATGACGCTGGCGCAGCAGGCCGCCGGCTTCGGCATGTCGCGGCAAGACCCCGCGCCCGAGCCGCCGCGGCCGGTGGTCAGCGTCCTGGTCAGCGACGACCTGGCCGCCCGCCATTCCATCCCCGGGGTGATCGCCGCCCGGATCGAGGTCGCGCTGGGCTTCCAGACGCTGGGCCGGCTTACCGCGCGCGATGTCGATGTCGGCGACATCGTGCGGCAGGGCCAGGTGCTGGCCTCGCTCGATCCCGGCGATCTTCAGGGCGACGTCCGCGCCGCCCAGGCCGCGGTCGATGCCGCGCAGGTCGAACTGCGCACGGCCCAGGCCAGCGCCGACCGCACCCGGGCGCTGGCCCGGCGCAACGTCGCCTCGGCCGCGCAGCTCGAACAGGTCGAGCGCGCACTGGCCGCCGCCATGGCCGCCGAGCAGCAGGCGGAATCCGAACTGATCCGCGCCCGCGATGCCGAAGGTTTCGCCGAGATGCGCGCGCCTTTCGACGGCGTCATCAGCGCGGTCCATGCCAATCCCGGCGCCGTGGTCAGCGCCGGCGAGCCGGTGATCCGGCTTTCCGCGCAGAAAGGCATCGAGGCCGTCATCGACCTGCCCGATACCGCGCTGTCGCGGGTCAAGGCCGGCGACCGTTATGAAATCTGGTCCGAAGACGAGCCCGACCGCCTGCTGCCCGCCACCGTCTCGCAAATCGAGCCGGTGGCGGATGCCATGACCCGGACCCGGCAGGTTCACCTGTCGCTGGGGGACGATGCGGCGCTGCGTCTGGGCGCATTGGTGCGGGCGCGGCCGGCCGGCCCGGCCCAGGCCAGGCCGACCCTGCCAGAGGGCGCGATCCTGCAGCGCGACGGCGCCAGCCTGGTCTGGATCGTCACCCGCGACGGCGACCGCGCCAGCGTCTCTCTGCGGCCCGTCCAGATCCAGGACCCGCCGCTGGGCGGCCGGGTCGCGATCCGCTCCGGCCTTGCGACGGGCGACGAGGTGGTGATCCGCGGCATCCATTCCCTCGCCGAGGGCCAAGCCGTAGGGGCAAGTGTGGCGCCATGACCGAACGCGGCTTCAACCTTTCCGACTGGGCCCTGCATCACCGCTCGCTGGTGTGGTTTCTGCTGATCGTGTCGATGGTCGCGGGCACGCTGGGCTATCTGCGCCTGGGCCGCGAGGAGGACCCGAACTTCACCATCAAGATCATGGTGATCAGCGCCTCGCTTCCCGGCGCCACCATCGAGGACACGCTGGACCAGGTCACCACCCGGATCGAGACCAAGCTCGAGGAACTGGACGAGCTGAAATTCACCCGCTCGGTGACCATGCCCGGCCAATCCATCGTCTACCTGGAACTGGATCCCACCATCCGCGGTCCGCAGGTGCCCGAGGTCTGGAAGCGGGTCCGCAGCATGATGTCGGACATCCGCCCCGACTTTCCCCAGGAATTCCAGGGCTTCCAGTTCAACGACGATTTCGGCGACGTGTTCGGCAATATCTACGCCTTCACCTCGGACGGCTTCACCCAGCGCGAATTGCGCGATCGGGTCGAGGCCATCCGCAAGCAGGTCCAGGCCCTGCCCATGGCCGGCAAGACCTCGCTGCTGGGCGTGCGCAAGGAACAGATCTATCTGGAATTCTCCTCGGCGCGGCTGGCGGCGATGGGGCTGAACCACAACCAGGTGGTGCAGACGCTGGCGGTGCAGAACGCCATCGCGCCTTCGGGTATCGTGCAGGCGGGGCCGGAACAGGTGCTGGTGCGCGTCGGCGGCCAGTTCGACGACGCCGCAGCCATCGCGGCGGTGAACCTGCGCGTGGGCGAGCGCTTCTTCAACATCGGCGACGTGGCCACCGTGCGGCGCGGCTACGAGGACCCGCCGACCGCGCTGTTTCGCTATAACGGGCAAGAGGCGGTCGGGTTGCAGATCGGCATGCGCGACGGCGGCAACATCCTGGAGTTCGGCAAGCAAGTGGACGCGCTGATGGCGGACGTGGCCCGCAACCTGCCCATCGGCATCGAGATGGCCAAGGTCGCCGACCAGCCCCATGTGGTGGACGAGGCCGTCGGCCATTTCGTCCAGGCCCTGGTCGAGGCGGTGGCCATCGTGCTGCTGGTCAGCTTCGTCAGCCTCGGGCTGCGGGCGGGGCTGGTGGTGACGCTGACCATACCGCTGGTGCTGGCGATCACCTTCATCGTCCTGGACATCTACGGCATCACCCTGCAACGCATCTCGCTGGGCGCGCTGATCATCGCGCTGGGGCTCTTGGTCGACGACGCGATGATCGCCATCGAGACCATGATCTCGCGCCTCGAACTGGGCGAAAACCTGGAAAGCGCCGCCAGCTACGCCTGGAGCTCCATCGCCTTTCCGATGCTGACCGGCACGTTGGTCACGGTGGCGGGCTTCATCCCCATCGGCCTGAACAGCTCGGCCGCCGGCGAATTCACCTTTTCGCTCTTCGTGGTCATCGCGGTCTCGCTGATCGTCAGCTGGATCGTCGCGGTGCTGTTCGCGCCGCTTCTGGGGGTGACGCTGCTGCCGGCGCGGATGAAGCACGGCGCCGGGCGCGCGGGCTGGCTGCGCCGGCGCTTCCACGGCCTGCTGCTGTTGGGGATGCGCTACAAGTGGCTGACCATCGCCATCACCCTGGCGGTCTTTGCCGCCTCGGTCGTCGGCATGCGCTTCGTCGAGCAGCAGTTCTTCCCGACCTCGGACCGGACCGAGATCATCGTCGACGTGAACGAACGCGCCAATGCCTCGATCGCCAAGACCGATGCCGACATCGCGCGCATCGAGGCGATGCTGGCCAACCACGACGACGCCTTGTTCTGGACCAGCCATGTCGGCCAAGGGGCGCCGCGTTTCGTGCTGTCGATGGACGTGCCGACGCCGGGCCCCTACATGGGCCAGATCGTGATCCAGACACCGGACCTGGCCGCGCGGGACCGGCTGAAGGCCAGCCTGGTCGAGTTCGGTCGCAACGACCTGATCGGCACCGATCTTTACGTCAAGAACCTAGAAATCGGGCCGCCGGTCGGCAAGCCCGTGCAATACCGGGTGTCCTCAGCGGACCCGGATCAGGCGCGCGACGCGGCCCGCGATCTGGCCGCCGTGCTGGCGACCGAGCCGCGGTTGCGCGACATCTCGCTGGACTGGAACGAGCCGGCGCGGGTGGTCCGCCTGCAGGTCAACCAGGACCAGGCCCGGCGGCTGGGGGTCACGAACGAGGATATCTCCGGCGCGCTGGCCGGCACATTCAACGGGCGGACCATCACCCAACTGCGCGACGGCATCTTCCTGATCAACGTCACCGCCCGCGGCTCGCAAGAGGATCGCGAGTCGGTCGAGTCGATCCAGAACCTGCAACTGGCGACCCAGACCGGCACGCCGATCCCGCTGGCCTCGCTGGCGGTGCTGGAATACGGCACCGAACAGCCGCTGATCATGCAGCGCGACGGGCTGCCCACGGTGACGGTCAAGGCCGACATCGCCGGCAAGGACCAGCCGGCGACCCTGGTCGCGGCCTTGGCCGAGCGGGTGGCGCAGTTCCGGCAGAGCCTGCCGCAGGGCGTCAAGGTCACGGTCGGCGGCACGGTCGAGACCTCGGCCGAAAGCCAGGAGCCCATCGCCGCCGTGGTCCCGGTCATGCTGCTGGTCATGGCGCTTTTGGTCATGGTGCAGATGCAGGGCTTCCGGCTGAGCTTCATCGTCTTCGCCGCGGCGCCCCTGGGGCTGATCGGCGTGGTCGCGGCGCTGCTGCCCTTCGGCGTGCCGATGGGCTTCGTGGCGATCCTGGGGATCCTGGCGCTGATCGGCATCCTGATCCGCAACTCGGTCATCCTCGTGCATGAGATCCAGGTGCTGATCGCCAAGGGCCACACGGCATGGAACGCGGTCTTCGAGGCATCCGACAGCCGCGCCCGCCCGATCCTGCTGACCGCGGCGGCCGCGAGTCTGGCGCTGATCCCGATCTCGCGTCAGGTGTTCTGGGGACCGATGGCATTCGCGATGATGGGCGGCATCATCGCCGGTACGCTGGTGACGCTGATCTTCGTCCCGGCACTCTATTGCGCGGTCTTTCGGGTGCGCCCGCCCGAGGGCGACCCCATGCCCAGCGCCGAGGACCGCGCCCGGGCGGCAGCGCATCAATAGGGCGTCAGCATTTTCGATGATGAACGGCGAAAGCTGACGCCGCGCAAACGGTTCCACCCGAGTTCGCGCCGATCTCAGGACGAGCATCGAAGGCAGATCGGCCGCAAGGGACCAATGCATCATGGCAAACACCCGATCAGAGGGTGCGCCCATGGTGCAGCTGCTAATACCCGGCCAGCACGGGGCTGTCGCCGCCACGGGCTGGGGATAAACGCGACAGCGCGGATATTCGGAGTCGCAGTATCCATGGCCAGACGCACCTTGCGCCATGGGTGTCGACCTTGACGCCATGCTTGCGGGCCTGCCTTTCGCCGAGGAACTTGATCGCGATGCTGTCCACCGGCGGGTTCAGCGGGCCATCGGCACGGCGGCGATACGGGATCCGGACCTTTAAGAGTCCTCTGTCTGCGGCACGGTCGAATAGTCCGCGACGGACAGTCCATCCCCGCCAGCACAGCAGTCTCGCGACCCTCCCGCGGTCTACCTGAGCGGTAGCTCGAACGGCACCTGGATCGACAGGCAGAACTGGATCGCTGCGTTCGAGAAGACAGGCTGTCGACCCTGACGGTCCCATGCGGCGTGAGCCAAGTCCTCTCCTTGTGGATCCAAATGAGGCGCGACTCGCGGCTCCGAACGCAACGCCGCCGAACCAGCGCGCCATGCGGGAGCAGGCACGCGATGACTTCGTCATGCCATCCTTGGTCTTTTTAGTGAATCCTTTCCAGGGCAGCGTTTATGCAACAGCCCACCTGATCGACGCTAGGCGCGAGGAGAAGGGGCAGCCGGGGCGGGAGTTGTAATCGATCAGCGAACTTCTGGCTCTGAAGATTCCGGGGCAGCGTGCTGGCCGTCGAGGTCTGCTTGACCTCGCTGAGCCGAGTGTTTTGGTGCGGACCACCATTATTGCCGCAAGCGCGCGGCGGCCGGAGCGAATGGAAAGCGCAGGTCGCGATGGCGCGAATGCCATCCTGCACTCCGCTTGGACCAGCGGCACCGCGATGGCAGCAGGAGCGGGCCGATCCTCCAGGCCCAGAAAATCGCAGACTCGACGCAAGGCCCATGATCCCGTCGGGTCCGTGGTTGCGGCAGCCTCGCCCAAGCCGCTGCGGCAACGGAAAACCGTGCCGCATGGATTGAACGCTTCGGCCAGAAATCGTCATGCATGGCCTCGAAAAGGAAGACGCCCCCGGCACGAAATCGAAAACGGGATTGACCCAGGCCGCGATCAAAAGGCCGATCGACGCTGGCCGGCTGCGACGGGCTGAACCTGCCGCCGTTCCGAGTTCCGCATCGGGCTGCAGCCGTGATCAGGCTTCGGGATCGGCGGCGATTTCGGCCGCGAAGGCGGCACCGAAGCGATCGAGCCGGGGCTCGTCCAGGTAGCGCGACAGGTCGCGCGGCCGGTCCTCGGCGATGCGGCGCAGGGTCGAATTGCCGACCGACAGCGGCTTTTCGGTGCCGTCCTCGCCGCGCGCAAGCCGGGCCTGAACCTCGGCCAGCCGGTCGAACAAGGCGCCGGCTTCGCGGCCGGCCAGAGCGCGGCGCGCCGGATGCATCGGTGCGACCTCGCCGGCGATGACGCGCAGGAAATCGTCGCCGTAGCTGTCCAGCTTCTTGGCGCCGACGCCGTTCACGCGGGCCATCTCGTCCAGCGTGCGCGGCCGTGTCTGCGCCATCTCGATCAGGGTGCGGTCCGGAAAGATGACATAGGCCGGCACCCGCGCCGCCTCGGCCAACGCGCGGCGCTTGGCCTTCAGCGCCGACAGCAGCGGCGCGTCCTCTTCGTCCACCTGCGTGCGCACGACCACGGCGGGACGGGCGCGGGTCATGGCGTCGCGGCGCAGGGTGATGCGGGTTTCGCCGCGCAGGACGGCATGGGCGGCAGCGGTGATGGCAAGGCCGCCGTGGCGTTCCGGGTCCGGGCGGATCAGGTCGCGGCCCAGCATCTGCCGGATGACGGCCTGCCATTGCGGTTTCGTCAGGTCCCGGCCGCAGCCGAAGGTCGGCAGCCGGTCGTGGCCGCGCTGGCCGATGCGGTCGGTCATGGTGCCGGTCAGCACGTCGATGATATGGCCGGCGCCATAGGTCTGGCCGGTGCGCAGGACCGCCGACAGCACCTTCTGCGCCGCCTCGGTGCCGTCGAAACAGTCGGGCGGGCTGTCGCAGTTGTCGCAATTGCCGCAGGAAGCCGCCGTTTCGCCGAAATAGCCCAGCAGGGCGACGCGGCGGCAACCGGTGGCCTCGGCCAGGCCCAGCAGCGCGTTCAGCCGGGCGTGGTCGGCGGCCTTGCGCTCGGCCGGGGCCAGGCCCTCGTCGATCTGGGTCCGGCGCAGGCGGATGTCGTCGGGGCCGTAGAGCGTCAGCGTCTCGGCCGGGGCGCCGTCGCGGCCGCCGCGGCCGATTTCCTGATAATAGGCCTCGATGGATTTCGGCAGGTCGGCATGGGCGACCCAGCGGATGTCGGGCTTGTCGATGCCCATGCCGAAGGCGACGGTCGCGACCACGATCAGCCCGTCCTCGCGCTGGAAGCGGATCTCGACCTCGCGCCGGGCCTCGGCCTCCATGCCGCCATGATAGGCGGTGGCGGCAAGGCCCGCGTCGTTCAGGGCGCCGGCCAAGGTTTCGGTCTTGGCGCGGGTGCCGCAATAGACGATGCCGGACTGACCGCGGCGCGCGGCGGCGAAGTCGAGGATCTGCCGGCGCGGCCCGTCCTTGGGCTGGAAGGCCAGGTGGATGTTCGGCCGGTCGAAGCCGCGCAGGAACGACTGCGGCTGCGCACCGTCGAACAGGCGCTTGACGATTTCCTCGCGCGTCTCGGCATCGGCGGTGGCGGTAAAGGCGGCCAGCGGCACCGCCAGCGCCCGGCGCAACTCGCCCACGCGCAGGTAGTCGGGGCGGAAATCGTGGCCCCACTGGCTGACGCAATGCGCCTCGTCCACGGCGATGGCCTGCACGCCGGCGCGGCGCAGCATCGGGATGGTCGCGCCCGAGGCCAGCCGCTCGGGCGCCATGTAGAGCAGCCGCAATTCGCGCGCGTTCAGCGCCCGCAGCACCTCGGAATTCTCCTCCTCGGAATTGCCAGAGGTCAGCGCAGCCGCCGAAACGCCCGCCTCGGTCAGCGCCCGCACCTGGTCGCGCATCAGCGCGATCAAGGGCGAGATCACCACCGTCAGCCCGTCGCGCATCAGCGCCGGCAGCTGATAGCACAGCGACTTGCCGCCGCCGGTCGGCATGATCGCCAGCACGTCGCGGCCCTGGGCCACGGCATCCACGATCTCTTCCTGCCCCGGACGAAAGGCGTCGAAGCCGAAGACCTGACGCAGAAGGGGCGCGGCGGACATCTAGAAGCCGTAGAAGAAGCCGGCGTTATTGGCGAGCGCGCGCTGCGCGATGATGATGACGATGAAGACCACCAGCGGCGCCAGGTCCAGCCCGCCGGTGTTCGGCAGGATCCGGCGCACCGGGGCATAGATCGGCTCCAGCAGGCGGTTCAGCCCGTTCCAGATCTGCCAGATCAGCGGCTGGCGCAGGTTCAGCACCTGGAAGTTGATCAGCCACGACATGATGATATGGGCGATCATCACGAACCAGACCACGTCGAGTATCAGCATCAAGGCTTGGTAGAGCGTGACCATTTCATTCCCTTCCGGCAGTTCCCCGGACAGGTAAGGCAGGCATCCGCATTGCGCAAGCAGCAAGGATCGGCCGCAGCGTTCCGATTGACGCCCCGGCGGGCCGCCGCTAGCGGGGCGGGGTCCGGAAGGCAAGAAGGAAGCCGCCCATGTATCCGATGCTCCGCTTCGCCAAGGAGATGCTGAAGTTCCGCCGGGCGCCCCGGATCGGCGTGCTGGACGCGCATGTCTCGACCCACCGCTGCTGGCCCTGGGACCTCGACCCCTGGATCGAGCTGAACAACGGCCGCACGCTGACGCTCTACGACCTGGGCCGGTTGCCGATGGCGGTCAGGACCGGGATCATCGGCATCATGCGGGACAACGGCTGGGGCATCACCGTCGCCGGCAACTCGGTGCGCTATCGCCGCCGCATCCGATGCTTTCACCGGTTCACCATGGTGTCGCGGACGCTGGGCTGGGACGCGCGCTTTCTCTACATGGAGCAGAGCATGTGGCGCGCGGGCGAATGCTGCAACCACATGCTGCTGCGCGCGGCGATCACCTCGGCCCAGGGGATCGTGGCGCCGGCGCGGCTGATGCAGGCCGCAGGCCGCGATCCGGTCAGCCCCGAATTGCCGGGCTGGGTGCGGGCCTGGATCGCCGCGGATGCCGAAAGGCCCTGGCCGCCGCTTCTGCCGCCGATCACCCCCGGCGACCGGAATGCCGACTTGCCAGCCTGACCGCGCTGGGGCCTTATGCGCGCGGAAAACGAGGCCGCGGCGAGGACTTCATGGAACGCAGACGCATCTGGGGCTGGTGGTTCTTCGACTGGGCCAGCCAGCCCTTCGCGACGCTGCTGATGACCTTCATCTTCCCGGTCTATTACGCCGAGGTCGCCCGCGCCCATTTCATCGCGCAGGGCATGACGGCCGAGGCGGCGGGGGCGGCGGCGCAGTCGCTCTGGGGCTACGGGCTGGGCCTTTGCGGGGTGATCATCGCGACCCTGGCGCCGGTCTTGGGCGCCATCGCCGACAACACCGGACGCCGGCTGGTCTGGGTCTGGGTCTTTTCCGGCTTCTACATGGCGGGTTCGTGGGGGCTGTGGTTCCTGATGCCGGGGCAGCCCGACCTGCATCTGGCCATCGTCTCGTTCGGGATCGGGCTGATCGGCATGGAATTCGCCACCATCTTCACCAATGCCCTGCTGCCCGGCCTGGCCCCCGCGGGCGAGATCGGCCGGGTCTCGGGCTCGGGCTTCGCCTTCGGCTATCTGGGCGGGGTCGTCTCGCTGGCGCTGGTGCTGCTGTTTCTGGCCGAGAACGCCCAGACCGGCCGCACCCTGCTGGGCGTCCCGCCGGTGCTGGACCTGGATCCCGGGCTGCGCGAGGGCACGCGGGCGGCGGGTCCATTCACCGCATTGTGGTATCTGGTCTTCATGATCCCCTTCGCGCTTTGGGTGCGGGAAACGCCCGGCCCGCGCCGCAGGCTGCGGCTGGGGGCGGCGATGCGCGACCTGGGGCGGCTGTTGTCCAGCCTGCCGCGGCGGCCGTCGCTTTCGGCCTGGCTCGCCTCGTCGATGTTTTCGCGCGATGCGCTGAACGCGCTTTACGCCTTCGGCGGCGTCTATGCCGGCACGGTGCTGGGCTGGCCGGTGTTCCTGGCCGGAGTCTTCGGCGTGGTCAGCGCAGTCTCGGCCGCCGTCATCAGCTGGATCGGCGGCCGCGCCGACCGGCGCTGGGGACCCAGGCCGGTGATCGTCGTCTGCACCCTGGTGCTGACCGGGGTCTGCGTCCTGCTGACCGGCATGGACCGCGCGCAGGTGCTGGGCCTGCCGCTGGCCGAGGGCGCGCGCCTGCCCGACGCGCTGTTCTTTCTGTGCGGGGCGCTGATCGGCGGCGCGGGCGGCGCGCTGCAATCGGCCAGCCGCACGATGATGGTGCGCCACACCACGCCCGAGCGCGCCACCGAAGCCTTCGGCCTCTATGCGCTTTCCGGCAAGGCCACCGCCTTCCTCGCCCCGTTGCTGGTCGCGCTGGTGACCGATCTGACCGGCAGCCAGAGGCTCGGCATCTCTCCGCTCATCGTGATGTTCCTTCTGGCGCTGCTTCTGCTAGGTTGGGTCAAAACCGAAGGAGAACCCGAGCAGTGATCCGCAGAACCCTGACCGCCGCCGCGCTGGCGCTGGCCGCGCTTGCCTCGGCCCTGCCCGCGGCCGCCGATCCGCTGGCCAAGGACGTGTTCGGCGCCGCACCCGGCCCCACCGCCGGCGGCGCCGCCGCCATCGGCTTCTATTCCAAGGGCTGCATCACCGGCGCCGCGCAGATGCCCGAAAGCGGCCCGACCTGGCAGGTGATGCGGCTGTCGCGGGGCCGCAACTGGGGCCACCCCGACCTGGTCAGCTTCCTGATCGGCCTTTCGGGCGCGGCGCGCCAGGCCGGCTGGCAGGGGCTCTATATCGGCGACATGAGCCAGCCGCGCGGCGGGCCGATGGTGACCGGCCACGCCAGCCACCAGATGGGGCTGGACGCCGACATCTGGATGCTGCCGCCGTCCAGCCTGCAGCTGACCCGGGCGCAGCGGGAAAAGATCTCGTCGCAATCGGTGGTGAACAAGGCCGGCACCGCGCCCTCGGGGCTGTGGAGCGGCTCGCATATGGCGATCCTGCGCGCCGCCGCCCGCGACCCGCGCGTCGAGCGCATCTTCGTCGATCCCGTCGCCAAGGTCGCCATGTGCCAAAGCGCCTCGGGCGACCGCAGCTGGCTGCGCAAGATTCGCCCGATCAACGGCCACGATTATCACTTCCACGTCCGGCTGGCCTGCCCGGCGGGCTCGGTCTGCCAGACGCAGGACGCGCCGCCCCCCGGCGACGGCTGCGCCGAGGCCGCCGAATGGATCAAGAACCGCATCGACCCCAGCCGGGTGAAGCCGGTGCCACCCGATCCGAACTATCGCCATCCCCGCAGCTACCGCCTCAGCGAGATGCCCCGCCAATGCCAGGCCGTCGCCACCGCCCGCTAGAACGGGCGCAAGGCGGCTGGTTCCGGCGCCTGCCCCGGCTGGCGCTCTCGGCCCTGCTGCTGTCCGCCGGCGCTGCCTGCGCCGCCGATCCCGCGCCCTCGGCCGGGCCGCGCGTGGACTATGTCGCCACCTATGTCTGGCGCATGGAGGACGATCAGTTCGGCGGTTTTTCCGGCATCGAGATCAGCGCCGACGGCCGCCGCTTCACCGCGCTGTCCGACCGCGCCTCGATCCGCTGGGGCACGGTCGAGCGCGACGCCGAGGGCCGCATCCGCGGCATGGAGGCCGCCGGCCGCGCCCGGCTGCGCGACAGTTCCGGCAAGCCGCTGAAACCCGGCCGGCAGGGCGACAGCGAGGGGCTGGCAATCGCCGCGGACGGCACGATCTGGATCAGTTTCGAGGGGCTGACCCGCGTCGCCCGCTACGACACGCCCGACAGCCCGGCCCAGCCCCTGCCGCGCCCGCCCGCGTTCAAGGCGATGCAGGGCAACTCCTCGCTCGAGGCGCTGGCGATCCTGCCCGACGGCACGCTGCTGACGCTGCCGGAACGCTCGGGCCAGCTGACGCGGCCGTTCCCGGTCTGGCGCTGGCGGGACGGCAAATGGGACCAGCCCTTCTCGATCCCGCGCTCGGGCGACTGGCTGGCGGTTGGGGCGGATGTCGGCCCGGACGGCCGCTTCTATCTGCTGGAACGCGATTTCAAGGGGTTGCTAGGCTTTCGCTCGCGCGTGCGCCGCTTCGACCTGACCGAGCACGGCGTCGCGAACGAGCGCGTGCTTCTGGAAAGCCGGCCGCTGCAATACGACAACCTAGAGGGGATCTCGGTCTGGGACGACGGCACCGGGATCCGGTTGACACTGATCTCGGATGACAATTTCAACTGGTTCCAGCGCACGGAGCTGGTCGAATACCGGGTCACGGAATGAGCCTGCCGGCCTTGATCGCGGCCTTGGACCGCGCCGTCGACGACGCCCTGGCGGAACAGCGGCTGGTCGGCTGCGTGCTGCTGCTTGCCGCCTCGGGGCGGGTGGTCCATGCCCGCGCCGCCGGCATGGCCGACCGCGAGGCCGGCCGGGCGATGACGCCGGGCAGCTGGCTGCGCTATGCCTCGGTCACCAAGCCGTTCACGACGCTGGCGGCGCTGCGGCTGATGGACCAGGGCCGGCTTTCGCCCGAGGACGCGGTCACCCGCTGGCTGTCGGGCTTCGCCCCCGCCCTGGCCGACGGCAGCCGGCCCCGCATCACGCTCGACCATCTGATGTCGCATCTGGCCGGGCTGGACTACGGCTTCAACCAGCCCGAGGACGGGCCCTATGCCCGCGCCGGGGTGTCGGACGGGATCGGCGACGCCGGCATCTCGCTGGCCGAGAACCTGCGCCGGCTGGCCGCGGTGCCGCTGGACCGTGCGCCGGGCACGCGCTGGCGCTATTCGTTGGCGACCGACGTGCTGGGCGCGGTGATCGAGGCCGCGACGGACCGCCCCCTACCCGAAGCGATGGCCGATCTGGTCACCGGTCCCCTGGGCATCGAGGCCGCCTTCCACGCGCCCGATCCCGGCACTCTGGCGGCGAATTATGCCGGCGACGTGCAGCCTCCGCGGCGCATGGCCGGTCCGACGCGGGTCGCCAATCCGCTGCGCCCCGAGCAACGCTACAGCTTCCTGCCCGAGCGGATCATGGCGCCCGACGCCTATCCTTCGGGCGGCGGCGGCATGGCGGGCACGGCCGAGGCGGCGCTGACCGTGATTGAGGCGCTGCATCGCGGCTCCTTCATCGGCGAGGCCCTGCGGGACCAGGCGCGCCGCAACCGCATCGGTCACCACCGCCATCCTATGCGCGGTCCCGGCTGGGGCCATGCCTGGGCCGGCGCGGTGGTCACCGATGCCGAACTGGCCGGGATCGGCCTGCCGGCGGGATGCCTGAGCTGGGGTGGCATCTACGGTCACAGCTGGATCGCCGATCCCGCCCGCGACCGCAGCCTGGTCGCCCTGACCAACACCACGACCGAGGGCATGAACGGCGCCTTTGCCGTGGAAATCGCCGCGGCCTTCGCGGCCTAGCGCAGGAAAGCGTTGACACCGAGCCGGCGCGGACCTATGCGGCCCTGCCCCGAGCGGGCCGAGTCTCCGCTACCTTGCCAAAACGGAACCATACCATGTCCCGACTTCTTCCCGGCGTCATCGCCATGGCCGCCATAGTGGTGGCCTCGAACATCCTCGTCCAGCACCTGCTTGGCCCCTGGCTGACCTGGGGGGCGATCACCTATCCGATCTCGTTCCTGGTCACCGACATCATGAACCGGGTCTATGGCCCCGCCGCCGCACGCCGGGTGGTGCTTGCCGGCTTCGTGACCGGCGTGCTGTGTTCGCTCGTGGCCGCGGGCATGGACAAGACCACGCTGCGCATCGCCGTCGCCTCGGGCGCGGCGTTCCTTTCGGCGCAGCTGATGGACATCGCCGTGTTCAACACGTTGCGAAAATACAACTGGTGGTTGCCACCCCTGGCCGCCAGCGTGGTCGGCTCGGTGGTGGATACCGCGCTGTTCTTCAGCATCGCCTTCGCCGCACAACTGGCCGTGCTGTTCCCCGCCGACGATGTTTCCTGGGCAAATGAGCCGGTTCGGCTGCTGGGCCTGGGACCGGTGCTGCCGCTGTGGATTTCGCTGGCCGCAGCCGACTGGCTGGTGAAGTTCGCCCAGGCGATTCTGGCGCTTGTCCCCTTCCGCATCGTCGTCGGAAATTTGATCCAGCGCCGCGCGCAAATTCATTGACTGGTCATTATTTTGTGGCAGGCTGAGCGCATACGGCAACTTATTGAAAGGAGGTGGTCCAGTGTCGAGAGTGATAGTGGAGAGAGGTGTCGGGACAGTCAGGGGGGCCGTGGCCTGAGGGCAGCCCCAAGGGTCGTAAACCCTGGCTGGGACGGTGGGCACCAACCCTAACCGGACCATCTCCGTGGATCTCGCGAGCCGCTCCCACGGAGCGGCTCGTTCCCTTCGAGGCCGCGCGACAGGCCGCGCCGCCTTCGTTTCGCCGGCTTCGTTTCGCCGCCTTCATTTCCTGGCGCCTGCCGCTACTGCCGCGCGCGCCGCATCTCATGCAGCAGATCGACCTGAATGCGCTGGATCTCCAGCAGCCGGCGCCACTGATGCGTCAGCTGGTGGTCGATCTTCTCATGCAGCTGCCGCAGCTCCAGTTCCGTCTTCAGGTTGATCTGATAGTCGTTCTCTGCCCGGCGGCGGTCCTTGGCCTCTTGCCGGCGCTGGCTCATCATGATGACCGGCGCCTGCAATGCGGCGATGCAGGACAGCACCAGGTTCAGCAGGATGAAGGGATAGGGGTCGAAGGGCCGGACCAGCAATCCGCCCGCATTGACCATCATCCACAGCGCCAGGACGGCGACGAAGCTGAGGATGAAGCCCCATGAACCGCCCCAGTCGGCGACGCGATCCGCCATGCGCGCGCCGAAGCCCAGACTCTCGTCCCGGTCGTCGGGCGCGGTCAAAGGCGTCAGCAGCGCGCCGCGCGACAGCACCTGCGCCACCTCGGCCTCCAGCTCGCCCAGCTCGCCGGTCTCGTCGGCCAGAAGCTGGGTCAGGTAGAGCTGGCGGTATTTCTGCAGGCACTCGCTGCAGATCCGGCTGCTTTCGTTCCAGTCGGGCACATCCTTCACGATCAGTTCGGCCAGCGTCTGCCGCACGTCGGAGGCGGCGCTGAGATCACGCGGCTCCTTCGGCCGGCCGCAGACCAGGCAACTCGACGAAACAGGCGGAGGCTCGGGCATCATGCGACCTTCTCGATCAGAAACAGCGGCTGCGGCGGATCGCGCTTCGCATCGCCGAAGCCCCGGATGGGTATTTGCGCAACGGTGAAAAGACCAGGATCTGGTGCAGTTTCACCGCTTTCCGAATGCCCTGCTCGGCCGCGCCGCCTTCGGGGTCAGAGACGTTCGATGGCCAGCGCGATGCCTTGCCCGCCGCCGATGCACATGGTGATCAACCCCTTGCGGCCGCCCGTGCGCATCAGTTCATACATCGCCTTCACGGTGATGATGGCGCCGGTGGCACCGACCGGGTGGCCCAGCGCGATGGCGCCGCCGTTCGGGTTCACCTTGGCGGGATCGAGGCCGAGGCTCTTGTTGACCGCCAGCGCCTGGGCCGCGAAAGCCTCGTTCGATTCGATCACGTCGAAATCGCCGGCCTTCAACCCGGTGCGTTTCAGCAGCGCCTCGACCGCGGGAACCGGCCCGATGCCCATGACCTCGGGCCGCACGCCGGCGACGGCATGGCCCAGCACCCGGAACAGCGGCTTGGCGCCCGCCGCCTGGGCCGCGTCGGCCCGGGCCAGCACCAGGGCCGCGGCGCCGTCGTTGATGCCCGAGGCATTGCCCGCCGTCACCGTACCGTCCTTTTGGAACACCGCCTTCAGCCCGGCGAGCCGGTCCAGGTCGGTGGATTTGGGATGCTCGTCGGTGTCGAAGGCGACCATGCCCTTGCGGGCCTTGACCTCGACCGGGACGATCTGGTCCTTGAAATGCCCCTGCGCGATGGCACGGGCGGCGCGGTCCTGGCTTTCCAGCGCGAAGGCGTCCTGGGCCTGGCGCGAGATGTCATGTTCGCGCGCCACGTTCTCGGCGGTGACGCCCATGTGGCCGGTGCCCATCGGACAGGTCAGGGCGCCGGTCATCATGTCCAGCATCTGCACCTCGCCCATCTTGGCGCCGAAGCGGGCGGCCGGCACGGCATAGGGGGCGCGGCTCATGGATTCGGCGCCGCCCGCCACCGCGAAATCGGCGTCCCCCAGCATCAGCGCCTGCGCGGCCGAGACGATGGCCTGAGCGCCCGAACCGCAGAGCCGGTTCACGTTCATCGCCGGCGTGGTGTCGGGCACGCCCGCCTCCAGCATCGCCACGCGGGACAGGTACATGTCGCGCGGCTCGGTGTTCAGCACATGGCCGAAGACCACGGTGCCGATGCGCGCGGGCGCGATGCCGGCGCGGTCGATGGCGGCGCGGGTGACGGTCGCCGCCAGTTGGATCGGAGGCACGCCCGCCAGGCTGCCGCCGAAGGTGCCGATGGCCGTGCGGGCCCCCGACAGGATGACGATCTCGTTTCCGGACATGATTCCCCCTCCGCAAAAGGCCAGACCTGCACCAGTCGTAGCCGCCGCCCGGCGCGTGGGAAAGCCCGCCCTCTTGCGACGCCGCGGAATCTGGGCAGAATGCCGGCATGAGCGACGATCCGCGACTGAGCCTGCGCCTGCATTTCGACTCCGGCCTGACCTTCGGGCGCGGCAAGGCCGATCTGTTGCAATTCATCGACGAGGACGGCTCGATCTCGGCCGCGGGGCGGCGCATGAAGATGAGCTATCGCCGCGCCTGGTCGCTGGTCGAAGAGATGAACGGCCATTTCGACACCCCGCTGGTGGACAGCAGCCGCGGTGGCGCCAAGGGCGGCGGCGCCGTGCTGACCGAGCGCGGCCGCGAAGTGCTGGACGATTATCGCGCCTTGGAAGACCTGCTGCGCCAGCAGGGCGCCGGGATCCTGGCGCGGATGCGCCACGGACAGCGTCCTGTTTCGGTGTAAATAGCGGTTGCCAGCCGCAGCCGGGGCTGGTTATGTCCATTCTGACACAACGAATGGAGCCACCCATGCGCCTGCCTCTGGTCGCCGCCGCGCTGATCGCGCTGGCCGCCCCCGCCGCCCATGCCGACGAGATCACCATCTTCGCCGCCGCCAGCCTCAAGGACGCGCTGGATGACATCGCCGCGAAATGGCAGGAAAGCCACGACGATACGGTGGTGATTTCCTACGCCGGCAGCTCGCAGCTCGCCAAGCAGATCCAGGAGGGCGCGCCGGCCGACCTGTTCATCTCGGCCTCGAGTTCGTGGATGGATGCGGTGCAGGAATCGGGCGACATCGACCCGGCCACGCGCAAGGACCTGCTGGGCAATACGCTGGTTCTGGTCGGCACCGGCAAGCCGGCCGAGGCGCCCGCAACCGACCTGCCCGCGCTGCTGGGCGACGGCAAGCTGGCCATGGCGCTGGTCGATTCCGTGCCCGCCGGCCAATACGGCAAGGAGGCGCTGACCAAGCTGGGCCTGTGGGACAAGGTCGAGGGCCAGGTCGCCCAGGCGGACAACGTCCGCGCCGCGCTGAAGCTGGTCGCGACCGGCGAGGCACCGCTGGGCATCGTCTATGGCAGCGACGCCGTGGCCGAGCCGGGCGTGGGCGTGGTGGCGACCTTCCCCGAGGACAGCCATGAAAAGATCACCTATCCCGCCGCCGTGACCAAGGCCGCCGACACGCCCCAGGCCGCCGCCTTCCTCGACAGCCTGTCGCAAGAGCCGGCGAAGTCGGTGTTCGAATCGCAGGGCTTTACCGTCACGCAATGAACCTGACCGACTGGCTCGGCCCCCAGGAATGGCAGGCGGTGCGGCTGTCGCTGCGGGTGGCGGGCGTCGCCACCCTCGCCAGCCTGCCCTTTGCCGTCGCCGTCGCCTGGCTGCTGGCGCGGCGGCGCTTTCCCGGGCATGGGCTGGTCAGCGGCATCGTCCACCTGCCGCTGATCCTGCCGCCGGTCGTCACCGGCTATCTGCTGCTGGTCACCTTCGGCACGCAGGGGCCGGTGGGCAGCCTGCTGAAGCCCCTGGGCATCGTCTTTGCCTTTCGCTGGACCGGCGCGGCGCTGGCCTGCGGCATCATGGCCTTTCCGCTGATGGTCCGCGCCATCCGCCTGGGGTTCGAGGCGGTGGACCCCAGGCTGGAACAGGCCGCCGCCACCCTGGGCGCCCCGCGCATCTGGATCTTCCTGACCGTGACCCTGCCCCTGATCCTGCCCGCCATGCTGGCCGGCGCCACACTGGGCTTCGCCAAGGCGATGGGCGAATTCGGCGCCACCATCACCTTCGTCAGCAACATTCCCGGTCAGACCCAGACCCTGCCCTCGGCCATTTATGCGCTGCTGCAGACGCCGCTGGGCGAAAGCGCGGCGCTGCGGCTGGTGCTGGTCTCGGTGGTGATCGCCATGGCGGCGGTGCTGGTCTCGGAATGGCTGGCGCGGCGCATGGCCGGGGGGCGCTGATGCTGGAGGTCGCCTTTCGTCGCGACTTTCCCGGCCTGTCGCTGGATGTCGCCTTTCGCGCCCCGGTCGGGGTGACGGCGCTGTTCGGTCCCTCGGGCTGCGGCAAGACCACCACCATCAACGCCATCGCCGGGCTGATGCGGCCCGACGCGGGGCGAATCGCGCTGGACGGGCGGGTGCTGTTCGGCGACGGCATCGACCTGCCGCCGCAGGCCCGCCGCATCGGCTATGTGTTCCAGGATGCGCGGCTTTTTCCGCATATGACGGTGGCGGCGAATCTGCGCTACCCCTCGCGCTGGCGGCGCGGCGCGGCGCGCGACTTCGACCGTATCGTCGAGATGCTGGCGCTTGGCCCGCTGCTGAAGCGCCGTCCCGCCACGCTGTCGGGGGGCGAGCGCCAGCGGACCGCCATCGGCCGCGCGCTGCTGTCGGACCCGGCGCTGCTGGTCATGGACGAGCCGCTGGCCGCGCTGGACGAGGCCCGCAAGGCCGAGATCATGCCCTGGCTGGAGCGGCTGCGGGACGAGATCCGGCTGCCGATCCTTTACGTCAGCCACTCGGTCCCCGAGGTGCTGCGGCTGGCGACGACCGTGGTGCTGATGCAGCGGGGCCGAGTCTGCCATGCCGGGCCGCTGGCCGGGATCCTGGCCGATGCCGCGCTGGCGCCGCAGCTTGGCGCGCGCGAGGCCGGGGCGCTGATCCGCGGCCGCGTCGAAGCGACCGAACCCGACGGCATGATCCGCGTCGCCACCGCCGCCGGGCCGATCCTGCTGCCCGGCCCCCTGCCCGCCGGGCGCGAGCTGCGGTTGCGAATCCTCGCCCACGAAGTGATCCTGTCGCGCGCGGTGCCCAGCGGGCTTTCGGCGCTGAACGTGCTGCCGGTGACGGTCGCGCGCATCGACGGCGGGCTGGTCCAGCTTGTCGCCGGGGATGAGCGGATGCTTGCGCAGATCACCCCGCGCTCGGTCAAGGCCCTGGAATTGCGGCCGGGAACCGCCTGCCACGCCATCGTGAAATCGGTCTCGGTCCTGCCCGGCTAGGCGGCGCGCGGCTTTGTCATTTGCGCGCCGCCCGGGATTCCGCTTATGCTGGCCGCAAAAAACATGAGGGCAGTATGAACAGGTTTCTCAAGCTCGCCATCGTCGGGCTGGTCGCCTCGTGCGGGGGCGGCGGGAACTACAAGGCACCGCGCAATCTGGAAAACGCCTGCATGCTCGCCAGCGAGCGTCCGGCCTATATGCGCGCGATGAAGCAGACCGAGCGGCGCTGGGGCGTGCCGGTGCATGTGCAGATGGCGACCATCCACCAGGAATCGAAATTCATCGGCGACGCGCGCACGCCGCATCGCTATGCGCTGGGGATCATCCCGATGGGGCGCCAAAGCTCGGCCTATGGCTACAGCCAGGCGCTGGACAACACCTGGGACGACTATCGCAAGGAAACCGGCAATCGCCGCGCCCGCCGCGACAATATCCGCGACGCCACCGATTTCATGGGCTGGTACATGGACGGCACCGCGCGCCGGCTGGGCGTGTCGAAACAGGACGCCGCCTCGCAATACCTGGCCTATCACGAGGGCCGCTCGGGCTTTGCCAACGGTTCGCATCGCGGCAAGCCCTGGCTGATGACCGTGGCCGGCAAGGTGCAGGCCCGGTCCGAGCTTTACCGGATGCAGCTGGCCTCCTGCCGCTGAGACCGGGGGTCGCCCGCCTATTTGCGGCGGGCGATCTCGTTCTCGATGGCGAAGGTCGAGGGCTTGAAGGACACCCCGGTCTTCATGTCGCCCAGGATGACCGTGGTGCGCTTGCCCGCGTCGTCGGTCACCACCCATTGCCGCAGCTGGGTCGGGTTCGCCGTGAAGACCATCTGGATATTGCCGTATTCCGGGTGCTGAGGGTCCTGCGCGGTGACCACGGTGGCGTTCTTCTTTTCGGTATAGCCGGTGACCATCCGCGCCTGGCCCAGGTTGATGTTCGGCGCCAGGATCAGCGACAGCGGCGTCTTGGACAGCGGATATTGCTGCGGCCCGCTGCGCGACTTGCCGTCGAAGACCGCGACCTGCCCGGCCGAGGCCAGCACCAGCGTCCGGTCGCCCTTGTATTCGAAGCGCACCCGGTTCGGGCGCTGGATATAGACCGTGCCGGTCGTGATGCTGCCATCGGCATTGACCTGGGTGAAATCCGACACCGCGGTCTTGAGGCCGTTGAGATAGCGCGAGATCTCGTTCAGCGGAATCTTCTCGGCCATGGCGGGAAAGGCCATGGCAAGGGCAAGGACGGGCGCGAGGGCGAGCGTTTTCAGTTTCATGCCGGGAATGATAGCGTCTCTCCAAGGTCTTGCACATCACGTTCGCTGGATGCGCGGCCGCTCAACGCTGACGGCGGCGTGAGCGTTCCCTGCGGCATGCGGCGTTCGCCGCCAAGCCCCGGGTTTCGCCCGTCCGGGCGCAAAGCGGGCGTCCCGTTGCGGGCAATGCCCTACAGCCGCCGGCCGGTCAGCAGCCGCGGCATCGGCTTCAGGCTCAGCCCCGCCGCCTGGCGCATGAAGCCGCGCCGCAGGGCGGGGACGGCGTTGACCGCGCCCATGCCCAGTTCGCGCGCGGCGCGCAGCAGCGGGTTGGCATTGGAAAACAGCGCGTTCACCCCGTCCATGCCCAGGGCCAGCGCGGTGGCGTCGGGCCGGCGCCAGTCCTGGTAGCGCGCCAGCACCGGGTCCGTGCCGATGTCCTCGCCCCGGCGGTGGGCGGCGACCAGCACCTCGGCCAGCGCGGCCACGTCGCGCAGGCCCAGGTTCAGGCCCTGCCCGGCGATGGGATGCACGCCATGCGCGGCATCGCCCACCAGAGCCACGCGCGGGGCGGCGTAACGCTGGGCCAGGGTCAGGTTCAGCGGATAGGAGAATCGGGGACCGGCCAGCCGGATCGCGCCCAGGAAATCGCCGAAGCGCGGCCGCAGGACGGCAAGGAATTGCTCATCCGGCAGGGCCATGATGGCACGGGCGCTGTCCTCGGGTTCGGACCAGACGATCGAGCTGCGGTTGCCGGGCAGCGGCAGGATCGCCAACGGCCCCCCGGGCATGAAGAACTGATGCGCGACGCCTTGGTGCGGCAGGTCGTGATCCACCGCCGCGACCAGCGCGATCTGGCCATAGTCATGACCGGTGCGGCGGATGCCGGCCCGCTGCGCCACGCCCGATTGCCGGCCGTCGGCGCCGACCAGCAGCCGCGCGTCCAGGCTGCGGCCGTCCGACAGCGCGACGCGGATGCCGGCGTCCTCGACGGCCTGGTCCAAGACCGCGGTGCCGGAAAGATGCGTCACCCGCCCGGCCATCGCCCCCAGCAGCGCGCGATAAAGGAACCTGTCTTCAAGCATATAGCCCAGGCGGCCCTCTTCGATCTCGGCACTGTCGAAATGCAGGCCGAAAGGGCCGGGACCGTCGCCGGCCACGCCCTGGCTGGCCGCGACCTTGCGGATCTCCTGCGCGTTCGGCGCCAGTTCGGACCACAGCCCCAGAGCCGCCAGCAGCCGCTGCGAGGCCAGGGCCAGCGCATAGGCGCGGCCGTCGAAAGCCTCGCCGGCGCGGGCGTCGGCGGGGCGGGCGTCCACCACCGCCACGCGCAGCCCCGCATCCGCCAGGGCCAGCGCCAGCGCGGGGCCGTTCAGCCCGCCGCCGGCGATCACGATGTCGAAATCCGTCGTCATGGCCCCGCACTATGCCGCTTGCCCGGGCTTTGTCCATGCGTCATCGCCGCCCGCCTGCGCCATTGCGGGCGCACCCTCGCCGGGCTAGCGTGACGGCTATTGCGACACAGGACTTTTGGGGGAACGGCATGGACTGGCTCAAGGCAACGGCTGCGGAACAGGGGCGGGCGATCCTCGCCGGACTCATCAGCCCGCTCGGGCAGGTCGAGGCCTATCTGGACGCCGCGGCCCGCCACCCCTACGGCAAGCGAATCTATGCCCGGCTGACCCCCGAACGCGCCCGGGCCGAGGCCATCGCCGCCCATGACCGCGCCCGCGCCGGTCTGCGCCGCGGCCTGCTGGACGGCGTGGCGATCAGCTGGAAGGACAATATCGACAGCGCCGGCATCGCCACCGAGGCCGGCTCGCGCCTGCTGAGCGGCCGGGTGCCCGAACACGACGCCGCCATCCTGGCCGGCGCCACGCTGGACGGGCTGGTCTGCCTGGGCAAGACGCATATGACCGAACTGGCCTTTTCCGGCCTGGGCGTGAACCCGATGACCGCGACGCCGCCGAACAGCATCGACCCGGCGCTGGCGCCCGGAGGCTCCAGTTCCGGGGCGGCGGTCTCGGTGGCGCTGGGGCTGGCGGCGGCGGCCATCGGCAGCGACACCGGCGGCTCGATCCGGGTGCCGGCGGCCTGGAACGGGCTGGTGGGCTTCAAGCCGACCACCGGCGCGGTGATGTCCCGCGGTGTGCTGCCGCTGTGCCCCCGCTTCGACGTGGCAGGCCCCATCGCCCGCACCGTCGAGGATTGCGCCGAGCTTTTCGCCGTGCTGCGCGGCGAGCCCGCGGTCGACCTGACGGATGCCGACCCGCGCGGACTGCGGCTGATGGTGCTGGAAGGCGTCCCCTTCGACGATGCCCGCGCGGCGCCGGTCGCGGCCTTCGAGGACGCGGTGGACCGGCTGGCCCGGGCCGGCGCCCGCGTCACCCATGCCGCCCCGCCCTGCGTGGCCGAGGCCATGGCGCTGGCGCCGATCCTCTTCGCCCCCGAGGCCTATGGCTTCTGGCGCGAGCAGATCGAGGACGCGCCGGACCTGATGTATCCGCCGATCCTGGAACGCTTTCGCAGCGGGCGCGAGGTGCTGGCCGCCGACTACATCGCCGGCTGGCAAGAGCTCGACCGGCTGCGCACCGCCTGGACGCGGCTGGTCGCCGGTTTCGACGCGGTGATCCTGCCGACCGCGCCGCTGCTGCCGCCCGAGATCGACCGGCTGCAGACCGACCCGGTGTTCTTTGCCCGCGAAAACATGCTGACGCTGCGCAATACCCGCATCGGCAACCTGCTGGGCCTGCCCGCGATCAGCCTGCCGACCGGCCATCCCGGCTGCGGGCTGATGCTGATGGGCGCGGCGCAGGGCGACCGCGCGCTGCTGGTCGCCGCCGCCGCGGCCGAGGCCGCATTGCGCTGAGCCCCGGATTTTCCGGGCAAATCCGGGAAAGACCGGGCCTTGCGGCCCGCGAAACTCTGGACGCATCGGGGGAATGCCGGTAGTCTGGCCGCAAACGGGGCGCAACGACCCCGACTGAGAGGCAGCCATGGCACTACCCGAGCGGTTCTCGAACCTGCCGGATTACGCGTTTCCGCGCCTGCGGAAACTGCTCTCGGGCATCGCGCCCGGGGGGGAACCGCTGATCCTGACCATCGGCGAGCCGCGCCATGCCATGCCCGATTTCGTCGGCCGGGTCATGGCCGAAAGCATCGCCGATTTCGGCAAATACCCCGCGAACGAGGGCACGCCGGACCTGCTGGCGGCGATCTCGGGCTGGCTTTCGCGCCGCCACGGGCTGGAGGTCGCGCCCGAGCGGATCATGGCCCTGAACGGCACCCGCGAGGGGCTGTTCAACGCCGCCCTGGCGCTGGCGCCGGAACGCAAGAACGGCCAGCGCCCGGCGATCCTGGTGCCGAACCCGTTCTACCAGGTCTATGCCGTCGCCGCCGCCGCCGTGGGCGCCGAGCCGGTCTTTGTCCCGGCGACGCCGGAGACAGGCCATATGCCGCGTTTCGCCGATCTGCCCACCGAAGTGCTGGACCGGGCCACGGTGGCCTATCTGTGCTCGCCCGCCAATCCGCAGGGCAGCATCGCGTCCGAGGACTACCTGGAAGAGCTGATCGCGCTGGCGGAAAAGCACGATTTCCTGGTCTTTTCCGACGAATGCTATTCCGAGATCTGGCGCGACGCCCCGCCGCCCGGCGCGCTGGCCGTGGCGACGCGGATGGGCCTGCCCGACCGGGTGGTGATGTTCAATTCGCTGTCGAAACGCTCGAACCTGCCGGGGCTGCGCTCGGGCTTCGCGGCGGGCGGCGCGGAACAGATCGCGCAGATGCGGCGGCTGCGCAGCTATGCCGGCGCGCCCCTGCCTCTGCCGGTGCAGCGCGTCAGCGCCGCCGCCTGGGCGGACGAGGCGCATGTGGACCAAAGCCGGGCGCTCTATCAGCAGAAATACCGGATCGCCGACCGGGTGCTGGGCAATATCCCCGGCTATCAGCCGGTGGCAGGCGGTTTCTTCCTGTGGCTTCCGGTCCCCGAAAGCGTCGGCACCGGCGAGGACGCGGCCAGGAAGCTGTGGGCCGAGGCCGGCATCCAGGTCCTGCCCGGCGCCTATCTGGCGCGCGACGCCGAAGGCGGCAATCCGGGCCGGAATTTCATCCGCGTGGCGCTGGTCGCCCCGGCGGACCAGACCGAGGCGGCGCTGAACCGCCTGAAAAATTGTTTGTATCAAGGGGGTTGACGCATGGCGAGCTGGCAGGCGAAACACCGCGATCCGTTGTTCGATCAAAGCACGCAGGCGGCGCTGGAACGGCGCGGCAAGGAATTGCTGGGCGCGGGCCTGGTCATCCTGGGCGTGCTGATCGCGATGATGCTGGTCAGCTATTCGCCCGACGATCCCAGCTTCATGTCCGCCACCGACCAGCCGGCCGAGAACTACCTGGGCCGTTTCGGCGCCTATGTCGCCTCGGCGCTGTTCATGATCACCGGCTACGGCACCTGGGTGCTGGTGGTCGGCGCCGTGGCCTGGGGGCTGCGGCTGATGCTGCACCGGGGCGAGGAACGGCTGATGCGCGGCATCTTCCTGCCCATCGCCATGGTGCTGGTCTCGATCTATGCGACCTCGATGGCGCCGCCGGCCGACTGGCGGCAAAGCTTCGGCCTGGGCGGGCACCTGGGCGACATGCTGATGGGCGGGATGCTGTCGGCGATGCCGATGAAGGCCTCAATCGCGATCAAGGTCCTGGCGCTGCTGACCGCGGCCGGCGCCACCGCCTTCCTGGCCTTCGTGCTGGGCTTCGACCGCAAGGAATTGACCGTCATCGGGAATTTCCTGCGCGAAGGGCTGGCGACCGCCCGCATCCTGGCGCTGCAGGCGGTGGACCGCGGCGCGCGGCTGTCCTCGGGCGCGGCGCGGGGGATCAAGTCCCGGGCCGAGGCCCGGCGCGAGCGGATCGGCCGCGAAGCCTCGGCCGAACTGCCGGTCTCTGCGCGCCGCACGGCCATCCCGGCCATGCCCGCCTCGCGCCAGGATTTCGATGAGTTCGCGCCGCAATCCGAACTGGTCGAGCCCGAAACCCATTACGCCGAGGATGACGAGGCGCCGTCGGACGCGACCATCAGCGCCCGGATCAGCGACGCGATCCGCAGCCGCAACGAAGGCAAGGGCTCGCTGCTGTCGGCCGTGACCTCGCGCCTGAGCGGCGCCCTGGCCGCGGCGCCGCGGGTCGAGCCGCCGCTGTCCGCCGAGGACGACGACCTGCCTGGCCCCGCCGTGGCGAACCCCTTCGGCGCCGAGACGCCGCGCGTGGTGGTGCCGCCGAAAAAGCCCGCGCCCTCGCGCCAGGCGCTGGCCGAGGCCGAGCCCTCGATGCGGTTCGACGAGGTCTCGAACCCCTATGAGAATCCGCCGCTGTCGCTGCTGGCCGCGGCCGAAACCGTGCAGCGCCATCAGCTGAGCCAGGAGGCGTTGATGGAAAACGCCCGCATGCTGGAGGCGGTGCTGGACGATTACGGCGTCAAGGGCCAGGTGACCGAGGTCCGCCCCGGCCCGGTGGTGACGCTTTACGAGCTGGAGCCGGCGCCGGGTCTGAAGGCCAGCCGGGTGATCGGCCTCGCGGACGACATCGCGCGGTCGATGTCGGCGCTGTCGGCGCGGGTCTCGACCGTGCCGGGGCGCAGCGTCATCGGTATCGAGCTGCCGAATGCGCGCCGCGAAAAGGTCGTCCTGCGCGAGATCCTGGCCTCGAAAGCCTATGGCGACGGCACCCAGCCGCTGCCGCTGGCGCTGGGCAAGGACATCGGCGGCGGGCCGGTGGTGGCGAACCTCGCCAAGATGCCGCACCTGCTGATCGCCGGGACCACCGGCTCGGGCAAGTCGGTAGCCATCAACACCATGATCCTGTCGCTGCTCTACAAGCTGTCGCCGGACGAATGCCGGCTGATCATGATCGACCCCAAGATGCTGGAGCTGTCGGTCTACGACGGCATCCCGCATCTGCTGTCTCCGGTCGTCACCGACCCCAAGAAGGCCGTCGTCGCGCTGAAATGGGTCGTGGGCGAGATGGAGGAACGCTATCGCAAGATGTCCAAGATGGGCGTCCGCAACATCGAGGGCTACAATGGCCGCGTGCGCGAGGCGCTGGACAAGGGCGAGCTGTTCAAGCGCACCGTGCAGACCGGATTCGACGAGGATACCGGCGAGCCGGTGTTCGAAACCGAGGAATTCCAGCCCGAGACCTTCCCCTATATCGTTGTGATCGTTGACGAAATGGCCGACCTGATGATGGTCGCGGGAAAAGAGATCGAGGCCTGCATTCAGCGGCTGGCGCAGATGGCGCGGGCCAGCGGCATCCACCTGATTATGGCGACGCAGCGGCCTTCGGTCGATGTGATCACAGGCACGATCAAGGCGAACTTCCCGACCCGGATCTCGTTCCAGGTCACGTCCAAGATCGACAGCCGCACCATCCTGGGCGAGCAGGGCGCCGAGCAGCTGCTGGGCCAGGGCGACATGCTTTACATGGCCGGCGGGTCCAAGATCACCCGCGTGCATGGCCCCTTCGTCAGCGACGAGGAGGTCGAGGAAGTCGTCAATCATCTCAAAAGCTTCGGCCCGCCCAGCTATATGTCGGGCGTGGTCGAGGGCCCAGACGAGGAGCGCGCCGACAGCATCGACATGGTGCTGGGGCTGTCCACCGGCGAGGGCGGCGATGCCGAGCTTTACGACATGGCCGTGGCCATCGTCGCCAAGGACCGCAAGTGCTCGACGAGCTATATCCAGAGGAAGCTTGCCATCGGCTACAACAAGGCGGCGCGGCTGGTCGAGCAGATGGAGGAGCAGGGCGTCGTCAGCCCGGCGAACCATGTCGGCAAGCGCGAAGTGCTCGTCCCGGAAGTGTGATCGCAAAGTTTCGCGGGACAAGGGCCGGGCGCGATGCCCGGCCTTTTTCGTTGCGCGGGCAACTGCGTGCGTTGTGCGGTGCTCATGGCCCCTGCCCTGCCGCTGAAAACCCGGAAAATGCTGGGGGTTTTCGCTGTGACGGCCGTGCAAGGGGGCGTACACCGCGCGTACATAGGGCGTATGCCGTCAAGGAGATCAGATCTCTTCGGGCCATTCGATCGTGACCTCGCCTCCGAAAAAGGCCGCCGCCCGAGCAACCGGCTTGAGCTTCACGTCGCGACGACAGCTTTGATAATAGCTGCCGGTTTTGAGGCGGCGGTCCAGATCCACCAGCGAGACGCCGGCGGCAAAGGCTCGCGCTCGGATCGCGTCGAGCGCAGGATCATCAAGCGGACGCGGCCGGTAACGACGCTCGGCCCCGACATGGCGTGCCTTGCCTTTCAGCTGGGCCAGTCTCATGCCGGGAAAGCTGGCAAGGAGATCGCGGTCGGAGACGCCGCGCCGGAACAGCTCCAGCAGGCAGCGCACTTCACGGTTGGTCCAGATATGGCGAGAGGACGTCATGCCAAGACAACGGCAACGGTATCTCAAGGCATTCAGCGAGCGATGCGGCAGGCTGGCCTGCATCTGCTTGTAATCGGGATAGCCGCAACGCAGCAGGTCATCCTCGGCGCCGGTCCATCGAACCATCCGTCGTTGTCCATCGGACATGGATGCGCCCACCCATGACGGCGACCGCGCGACCGACCAGTCGCAAGTCATGGCGACGCGGGGCACAGAAATACCCCCTCCCGCCCGTATAGCTGTCGAGATCCCGCATCGTCAGCCCAAGCTGATGCGCCCGCAGTCGAACCTGATCGAGCAGCGCGAAACCGGTCGGCTTTGGCGCAGGGCGGGGCCGGACGATTCCGATCCGGTTGGCCTTGCTCCAGATCTGGCGCTTGGTCTTGCCGGGAAACATCTCCAGCAGCGCCGCCATGGGTTCGCCCTTGGCATAGGGGCGGCGCAGCTTTTGCGCCTCGGCCTCGGACCATATGCGCAGCGGCGGCACGAGGCCAAGCTGCCGGGCCTTGTGGCGGATCGCGCAGGTGGTGCGGCCGGGCAGCAGGTCGTGCAGATGCGGATCGCCCGGAAAGAGCCTGCGCAGCGTCGAAAGCTCGACCTCGGTCCAGAGACGATGGCCGCCGAGGGTGCAGCCGGTTCGCGCCATATGGCGACGGATCGCATTGGCGCCGTCAAAGCCGCGCCGCTGGCTTGCGGAAAGCAGCATCATCCTTCTCCGCCGAATCCCGGCAAGACCAGCAGCGCAGGATAGGCAAGGCCCTGAACCGGAAGGCCCTACCCCTCATGTCCCATCACAAGCGGCCCGGCGTCGGCGCTTTTCTCGCGCCCGCCCGAGCCCTCGTCCACCGTCACCACTACGGACAGCCCGGGTTCCAGATATTCCGACATCTCCTGCCCCGGATCGATGGCGATCCGCACCGGCAGGCGCTGCGCGACCTTGGTGAAGTTGCCGGTGGCGTTCGAAGCCGAGAGCAGGCTGAATTCCGAGGCGGTGGCGGGCGAGAAGGCTTCGATGCGGCCGGTGAAGCTGCGGTGTTGCATGGCGTCCACGGTGAAGGTGGCGCGGTCGCCGATGCGGACGCCGTGCAGCTGGGTTTCCTTGAAGTTCGCGATCACCCAGACCTCGGGGCCGACATGGCTGACCAGCGCGGTGCCGGCGGTGACATATTGCCCCTGCCGCACGCCGAGCTGGCCCAGCCGGCCGTCCGAGGGGGCGCGGATCACGGTGTTGTCGAGGTCGATCTGCGCCAGTTCCACCGCCGCCTTGGCCGAGGCGATCTCGGCGCGCTTGGCGGCCAGCCCGACCTCGGCGCCGTTGACGGTTTCCCGCGCGACGGCGATGGCGCTTTCCGCTTGCGTCACGCCGGCCTCGGCCTGGCGCAGCGCCAGTTCGGACTGGTCGGCCGAGCTTTGCGCGGTGACGCCGCGCGATTGCAGGGCGCTGGCCCGGTCCCAGGTCGATTTCGCGGTGTCGCGGGCGGCCTCGGCGGCGGAAAGCGCGGCCTCGGCCGATTGCAAGCTGGCCTGGGCGGAATGCACCGATTGCTGCTGGATCTTCAGCGCCGCCTCGGCGCCTTCCAGCGCGGCCTGGGCCTGCGCCAGCTTCTGGCGGTATTGCCGGTCGTCGATGCGGGCGACGACCTGGCCCTGGCGCACGGTCTGGAAGTCCTGCACCTCGACCGCGGCGACATAGCCCGAGAGTTGCGGCGCGACGGTGGTGATCTTGCCGCGGATATAGGCGTTCTCGGTCTGCGGATGCGAGGAATTGAACGGCGGCAGGTGCCAGGCGTAAAGCACGATCAAGAGGCCGGCGAGGCCGGCGACGAGGGCGATCAGCGTGGGGATCAGGTGGTTCTTGGTCATTTCGCGGGCTCGGGGTTGGCGGGCAGAACGGCAGGCTGGCGGCGCGCGGCCATCCAGTCGCGGAAGATGTGGAGCAGCAATGCGCAAAGCGCCGTCGCCGCCACCAGGAAGGTCAGAAGATAGGCGTCGTTATAGGCCATGACATAGGCCTGGTTGCTGGCGTCCTGGGCGATCAGCGCCACCGCCTGCGCCTTGCGGGCGGCGATGTCGGGCATCTGCGCGGCCAGCGCCGCCATGCGCGCGGCGATGGCGGCGGTGGTTTCCGGGTCGGCTGCCGTCAGCTCTTCGCGCAGGACCTGCAGGTGCAGGGCCTGGCGGTGGTTGATGAAGGTCGAGAACAGGCCCGAGCCCATGGCCCCGCCCAGCGACTGGGTTGAAATGAACACCACGACGAAGGACAGCAGGTAGTTCGGCCCCTTGGCTAGCGCCGCGACCAGCCCCTGCATCATCGCCGGCGCCAGGTAGAATGTGCCCGAGAACGCGATCAGCGCCTGGCTCAGCATCATCTGCGCCGGCCTTGTGTCGATGGTCGAATGGCTGTCCATGAAGGCGCCGGTGCAGAACAGGACCAGCGCGATCAGGTGCAGCACCGGCACGCGTTCGGGCTTGATCACCGGGATCAGCGCCAGCCCTCCCAGCACGGTGGCGGCGGTGATCATGGCGAAAAGCGGCACCAGCTGACCTTGCGTCACGCCGAGGATGGTGAACATGCGCGGCGCGCCCGAGCTTTGTTCCGACAGCACCAGGCGAAAGATAAGCAGCGTCACGGTCAGGTGCACCATGGCCGGGCTGGCGAGCCAGCGGATGTCGAGAAGCGGCGTCTTGCGGTGCAGCTCGATCACCACGGCACCGGTCAGGGCGACGGCGGCCAGGGCCAGCACCCAGCCGATCCAGGGGGTGTCGGTCCACCAGAAGGTGGCGCCCATGGTGAAGGCCGCTGTCAGGCTGCCGAAGCCGATGGCGATCAGCACCCAGCTGACCAGGTCCATGGCGGCGATCACCTTGACGCGCGGCAGCGAGGTCAGCGGCAGCGCATAGACCAGCGCCAGCGACACCGCCGCCAGCCCCAGCGACATCAGGTGCAGGGGACCCCAGCCCAGGTCTCCCATCAGGCTGGGCGAGATCACGCGCGCCAGCGACGGTCCCGCCGAGAGCATGGCCATGACCATGGGCAGGCCGAGCCGCATCTTCCAGGCCGGGGGCAGCGGTTCGAGCATGTACATGAAGGCAAGCGTGGACAGCGGCGCGGCGGCGGCGCCGGCAAAGAACTGCACCACGATGGCCGAGCGCAGGTCCGAGATCGCCAGCGCCGCCAGCGAGACCAGCAGGTAGAGCACGATGGCCACCTCGGCAAAGCGGCGCAGGCCGAACTGGGTGCGGATCTTGATGAGCATCAGGGGCAGCGAGGCGCGCGGGATCAGGAAGGCCGCCATCAGCCAGGTGGTCTGGGTCTGGGTGGCGCCGAGGTCGCCGGCGATCTGCGGGATGTTGCTGCTGACGAATCCCTGCGCCAGGCCCTGGGTCATGCCGATGGTCAGCGAGGCGCCGATATAGCCCAGCGTCATGGGCAGGGATTTCGGCACGAAGGGCGGCGGGGCGGCCGGGGGGGCCGGCGTGGCAGAGGGGGTGGTGGCCGGAGTGCCCGGGGCGGCGGCCGGGGTGGCGGCGTCGCTCATGACTGGCGCAGCTTTTCGGCGTTCTCGGCCATGCGGGCCAGCGTGCGGCGGGTGGCGGCAAGATCGCCCTCGGGGATGCCCTCGGACAGCGCGGCATCGACCTCGGCGCGGAAGCCCAGCAGGGGCTCGATGCGGGCGGCGTCGGTCAGGTGGACGGCGTGCTTGCGCGCGTCGCCCGGCAGGGCGCGGCGCTCGGCCAGGCCCTGCTGTTCCAGCGCGTCGAGCAGGCGCTTCAGCGTGGGCGTCTCGATCCCCAGCGTGGCGGCCAGCTTGGCCTGGCTCGCGCCCTCGTCGCGGCCTATCGCGGTCAGCAGGCGGGCGCGGGCGAAGGTCAGGCCGTAACGCTCGACCCGCATCTCGAAGGCGGCGCGGATGCTGCGGGTCAGCGCGATGAGCGTGTCGAAGATCATGGTTTCGGGCATGGCAGAATCCGGCGCCGGGGGCGAGTCGCTTTCGTTAGTTAGCTAACTAATGAAAACCGCCGCCAAGATCAAGGCCCGCCTGCGGGTATCGCGGGCGGGGCCTTGGGCCGAACGGGCGCGGGGCGCGTCAGTAGTCGCGTTCGTAGAACAGGCCGATCGAGCTTTCGCCCTCGCTGTCCACCGAGCCGCGCGCGGTCAGCGCCTTGTTGATGTCGAGGTTCAGGTTCAGCTGGGTCTTGCCGTCGCCGCCGACCTGCACGTCGGTATAAAGGTTTTCCGACAGATACTTGCCGGCACGGACCGAGACATTGCCCTGGTCGTCGGTGGCAAGGTCCAGATCGTCCAGCCCGGTCGAGGCGCGCAGCCGGCCGATGATGCCCTCGCCGCCCTTGCCGGCCAGGGTCGCCACGGCGCTGGCAAGCTGGGCCGCCTGCAAGGCGCTGATATTGTCGAGGCCCCGGCCGAACAGCAGCTGCGACAGCACCTCTTCCTGCGGCATCTCGGGCGAGGATTCGAAGGTGATCTCGGGGTCGTAGGCCTCGCCGTCGATGATGATGCGGGTGGTGATGTCGTCCTGCTGCGTCTCGGCCACCAGGCGGATCACCGGGATCAGGCTGCCCTGCAGCTCGATGATGCCCTCGGTCATGTCGAAGCGCTTGCCCAGCAGGTCGACGCGGCCGCGGATCAGTTCCAGCTTGCCGATGGGGATCGGCTGGCGGGCGTTGCCGGTCAGGCGGATCTCGCCGCCCAGCTCGGCATCGACGCCGCGGCCGCGCACGAAGACCTGGTCGGGGGCCGAGATCAGCAGGTCGAAGCGCGCCGGATTGGCCGGCGGGATCGCCGGCGGCGAGGTCATGCCGGCGGCGGTGGCGTCGGGGCTGGGGAACTCCAGCAGCCCGGCCTTGGCCCGGGTCTGGCGCTGCGGCGGCCGTTCCGAGCGGTGGATGATGTCGGGGATCGCCCGCGCGCCGCCGAGACCCGTCGAGGGGATGCGCAGTTCCGTATGGCCGACGTCGATGCGGCCCGAGACCAGCGGCCCCTGCCCTACCGTGCCCGCGACGGTGATGGCGCCGTTGACCCGGGTTTCGTACAGGTTCGGGTCGCGCAGCACGACATTCGCCAGCCGCACGTCCAGGTTCATCTGCCGACTGCCGGTCAGGTTGACCGGGCCGGTGACCGAGATGGTGCCGCCGGCCTCGACCGCGCCGCGCACGTCCACGTCGATGCGGCCGGCGTTGAAATCGGCATTGGCGTTCAGGCTGCCCACGGCCAGGCCGAAGCGCGGCTCGGCCAGCCGGCCACCCGTTAGCGCCACCCGGCCCGAAAGCGATTCCAGCGCCGGCTTGCCGTTCAGCCGCAAGTCGAAGCTCAGCGGCCCCTCGACCGAGCGGGTGCGCAGGAAGGGGTTGGCGGCCGCGGCGTTGCTGGTGCCCTCGACGCGAATGTCGGCGGTGGCGAAGCTGGTCGCGGCGGTGCCGGTGACGCGGGCCCGGGTATCGCCCGGTCCCGTCGCGATCAGGTTCACGTCGTAGTTCCGGCCGGCGTTGCGGATGGTGCCCTTGACCGTCGCCGGCCCCGGGAAGCCCTGCACCAGCAAGCCAAGATCGGCGAGCCGGGCGTCGAGGTTCAGCCCCTCGGACGGGCTGCCGTCGCCGGTGACGGAAAGCTGCGGGTTCTGCGCCCGCAACCGGCTGACGGTCACGCTGCCGTCGGCGCGCTGGGTCGCGGCAAGCTCGATCTGGGTCCGGCCGGCCAGCACGGCATCGGCCTGAGCATTGCCGACGGCAAGGTTGCTGGCATTGCCGGTCGCGGTGATCGCGCGGGTGCCGTCCTGCTGGTCCTGCACCCGGCCCTGGGCCTGCACCGCGCCCCGGAAGCCACGGCCGAGGAAGCGCAGGTCGTCGGCGCGCAGGTTGGCGGTCAGGTCGGTGGCGCCCTTGCCGAGCTTGCCGGCGGCGTCCACGTTCAGGCGCGGGTTCTGCACCGTCGCGGTGTCGATGGTGAAGACGCCGCCGCGCTCGGTCCCCTGCACGGCAAGCCGGGTCTGGCCGGCCAGCGCGCCGTCGACCTGCGCCTGGCCGAAGGACAGGTCGGTGCCGGTGCCGGTCACGTCCAGCCGCCGCGCGCCGTCACCCGCGTCCTTGAAGCTGCCCTGCGCATCCAGCGACCCGCGCCAGCCGCGGCCGAAGCTGGCCAGCGACTTGATGTTGACCGCGCCGGTCATGTCGGTCGCCTTGCCGATGGTGCCCTGCGCGGTGGCCTGCATCTGCTGGTTCTGCAGGTTGAAGCTGTCGATGGTGAATTCGCCGCCCTGCTCGCGCGCGGAGAGTTTCAGGTCGGTGACGCCGGTCAGCGCCCCGTCAACGTCCTGCTGGCCGAAGCGCAGGTCGGTGCCGCGCCCGCTCAGCTCCAGCCGGCGGGCATTGCCCTGCTTGGACGCGGTGCCTTGCAGCACCACCCCGCCCGAGAAGCCGCGGCCCAGCACCGCAAGGTCGGGCATGGCGACGGAAAGCTCGCCGTCCAGCGCCTGCATCGAGAAGCTGCCCTTGCCCTGGGCGTCGAGCTGCGGGTTCTGCAGGCTGAACTGCTGCAGCTGATAGGCGCCGGCGCTTTCCAGCAGCTCGACCACCAGGTCGGTCTCGCCCTTGAAGGCGCCGTCGATCTCGGGCCGGCCCAGGGTCAGGTCCTGCGCCTTGCCCTGCAGCGCCAGCTTGCGGCCGCCCTGCGGGCCGGTCAGATGCGCCTGGGTCCGCACCGCCCCCGCATAGCGCGGGTCGGCGACCGACAGATCGGGCATCGAGATCGTCGCCGTCACGTCGCTGGCATTGCTGTTCAGGTAACCCTGCGCCTCGGCCGTGAGGTTCTGGGCATTGACGGTCAGGTTGCGCAGCTGGATGCCGGTGCCGTCGCGCTTGGCCGACAGGTCGATGGTCGATTCGCCGGCCAGCATGCGGTCGGCCTGATCCTGGCCGATGCGGATATCATGGCCCTTGACCTGGGTATCCAGGTCGAAACCCTTGCCCAGCAGGACATAGCGGCCCTTGATCGCCGCCTCGGCCCGTCCGCCCAAGGCTCGCCCGGCCAGGCGCGAGAAATGCGACAGGTCGTCGTGCGTTGCGGTGATGTCACCCGAAACGGCAAGGCCGCTTTTCAGGCCCGAGACCTCGGCCTCGCCCTGGAAGCCGTAGCCCTTGCCGTTGATGTTCATGCCCCAGAACTTCAGCGCATTGCCGGGGGTGAAGGCGAAGTTCAGGCCGCCGTTCAGCGTGTCGCCCAGGGCCTCGGCCAGGCCGGGGTCGGTGGGCTTGACCTCGTCCATGCCGAAGGCGACCCAGCCGCGCACCTCGGACAGCGCCTGGACGTCGGTCAGCAGCACCCGGCCGCGACCGTCGAGCCGCAGCTCGGACAGCGACAGGTCGGGCCGCGTCATGTCGCCGACGCGGCCGTTCAAGACCCAGCCCGCGCCCTGCGCGGCGTCGTAGTCCAGCCGCAGATTGCCCGAGGTCACGGTCATCGGCTTGTCGCCGAAGGGCACCGCGACCGGCAGTTGCGTGGCGCCGGCGTCCTGGCCCAGAAGCAGCGTCAGATGCGCGCTTTCCGGCGCGCCCTGGGCGGTGGTGGCGACCGAGCCCGCCAGGTCCAGCGCCCCGGTGGTGACCTTGAGTTCCGGCACCAAGAGCCGGCCGTCGGCGCCGCGCCAGCCCTCGGCGCGGATCTGCGAGGTGCCCTCGAAGAACTGCTGGTTCTCGGGCGAGGTCAAGGTCGCGATGTCGCCGTCGAGCTGGGCCAGGAAGGCCGTGCCCGGGGCGCCGTCGCGCGGTTCGGCCCGCACGGAAACGCTGCCCTGCACGCGTGGCTCGCCGTCGGTCATCAGCGCGATCTTGGCGGTGTAATCCGACAGCGGCCCGGTGCCCGAGATCTCGGCCTGCACGGCCGGGCGGCCGTTCATCTTGACGATATTGGTGAAAAGGCCGTCCTTCGCCTCGTCCAGCTTCAGGTCCAGCGCCAGCACCCGGGTCTCGTTGGAAAAGCCCGCGTCCAGCAGGAACTGGCCGCGCGGACCGTCGACGCGGTCGATGGTCAGCTTGGTGGCGCCTTCGCCGTTTGCGAGGTTCATCGAGCCGTCGATGGCGATCACCGCCTCTTGGCCGATGATCGGCTGGCCCAGCTCGACCCGGCCGACCTGGATCTTGTCGATGTTCACGCTGACCGGCAGCTGCGGCAGCGAAAACTCGCGCGCCTCGGGCTGCGGCGCGCTGTCGCCGCCGCCGGGCAGACGCGGCAGGATGATGCGTTCGGCGGACAGCTCGTCGATCTGGATGCGGCGCGACAGCAGAGCCGAGCGGCTCCAACTCATGGCGCCGTTTTCCAGCGTGATCCAGACGCCGTCGTCGTCGGCGATGGTCATGCGGTCGAAGGTCGCGCGGGACGACAGCGCACCGCGGAAGCCGTCGATCTGCACCTCGCGGCCGGCGCCGGACAGCTTTTCCTGCAGGAAGCGGGTGATGAAGCCCTTGTCGTCCTCGACCTGCTGCGAGATCTCGGCGGCGCTGTCCTGCGCGGCGGCGACCAAAGGCGCGGCCAGCACGAGGCAAAGGGCGAAGAGGAAACGGTAAGCCAGATCGCGCATCAGAATGCCTGCCCCAGACCGATATAGACCTGCACCCCGCCGTCGTCGCCATCGCCGCCGCCGACCGGCGTTGCAACGTCGAAGCGCAGCGGGCCGATCGGGGTCTTGTAGCGGATGCCGGCACCGGCGCCGGCCTGCCAGCCGCTGGCACCGGACCAAGCGCTGTCCTCCCACACCCGGCCGGCGTCGGCAAAGATGGCGAGGCCGATCTTTTCGCGGACCTGGATGCGGGTTTCGGCGGTCAGGGTGACGATGGACATGCCGCCGGTCTTGACCGGGCCCTCGGGGCCCTGGATCACCTCGACGCCCAGCGATTCATAGGAATGGCCGCGCACGGTGCCGCCGCCGCCCGACCAGAACAGATAGTCGCGCGGGGTTTCCTGAATGTCTGGGCCGGCGACGGTGCCCAGCCGCGCCCGGCCGGCCAGCGTGAACTTGTCGTCCTTGCCGAAGCTGTAATAGGCCCGGCCCTCGGCGGTGATCTGCGCGCCCGAGCCGGTCTCGTCCTGCAGTCCGACGAAGGGGATCACCCCGCCCGACAGCCAATAGCCGTGCTTGGCATCGTTCTTGTCGTCGCGCTTGTCCCAGGTGACCGAGGCCGGCAGCGCGAACAGCCGGAAGTCGGTCTGGCCCGAATCGTCGTCCACCCGCAGCGCGCGATATTGCAGCGCCACGTCGGCGGTCAGCTGGTCGCTGGGCAGCCAGGTGAAGCCCAGGCCGAAGGTGCCGGACTTGAGGTCGTAATCCTCTTCCTGCTGGCTGACGACCTGGGCCAGCACATAGCCGGTGGTGTCGGCGGTGATCGTCGCCGGCCGGTCGATGCGGACGCCCAGGTTATAGTCGCGGCCGGTGTCGCCGCCGATGTCGGAAACGCCGGCATCGACGCGCAGCCGCTCGCCGCCGCGGAACAGGTTGCGGTTGATCCAATAGGCGGTCAGCGCCAGCCCGTCAGTGTTGGAATATTCAAAGCCGGCGCCCAGGCGGCGCAGCTTCTGCTCCACCACCAGCAGGTCCACGTCCAGCGTATTGCCGGGGCCGATATAATCGGCCTCGGTCAGGGTGATGGCCGAGAACACGCCCGAGCGGCGCAGGCGCTTCCTGACATCCTCGAGCTTTTCTGGGTCGAATTTCTCGCCCTCGGGAAAGCCGGCGATCTTGCGCAGCCGGCGCGGGTCCATGCGCTTTTCGCCGCGGATGGTCAGCTGGCCGAAGCGCAGTTCCGGGCCGGGGGCCAGCAGGATCTGGCTGTCGATCTTGTTGGTGGCGTGGTCGGCGACGATCTCGGTCTTGGCCACGTCCGCCTTGGCATGGCCCACGTTGCGCCAGCCCGAGACTGCGGCGGTGGCGGCCGATTTCATGTCGCCGGTGCGGGCGATGGCGCCGGTGCGATAGTCCTTGGGCAGCACGGTGCCCGGCGCCACCGGCGCGATCTCGGCCCGGCTGTAGCGGAAGCGCGGCCCCGGCTGGACATGGACCACGACCTTGTGCACCACGGCGGGCGCGTCGAGCGGGGCGATGGCCGCGGCCTCGGTCCCGTCCAGCGAAATGTCGATCAGCCCGGAATAATAGCCGTTGTCGTAGAGCACCCCCAGGATGCGGGCATAATCGCCGCGCGCGGCGGCCAGGATGTCCTGGCCGGTCACCCGCCCCTCGTCCTGGGCCGAGACCAGCAGCGAGGTCGAACGAATCTGCGGCAGCAGGTCGTCATCGCCGCCCGAGACGTTGAAATCCAGGTCCACGGGCGAGGAATCATTGCCCTTCTTGCCGCCGAACAGGCCCGAAAACGGCGAGGAGGACGAGGATGAGGACGACCCCGAGGACTGCGCCCACACCATGCCCGCGCCCGTGCCAAGCACGATTGCGGCGGATACGCCTGCCGTAATCCAGCTTCTCATTGCCTGTCTGCCCTGCTTTTTGCCGGTTTTGCGGCAGCATCGCAGGGAAGGTTAACAAAATCCAGCGCAGCGGGCCGATTTTAGCCAGATTTCACCGGATAGCGGCAAGACAGCCATGCAATGCGGCCAAGTCGTCGCGGATCACGCCCACCGGCACCGCCTGCGGAATCCGCGCCATCAGCGGGTCCGACAGAAAGGCCTGCTCGAAGAGTCCGAACCGGTCGATGCAGGTCAGCGCCACACTGCCGAACAGGAACATTCCGTCCATAGGCATGAATCGCAAGGCAAGTTCGCGGCAGAGCAGGCCGAACAGCCGGGCGTAAAGCGCCAGCGTTTCTTCGGCCGCCGCATCGCCCTGGGCGGCGGCGGCGGTCACCGCCTCGGCCCGGGCCGGCAGCGTATCGGTGCGCAGCGCGTGCAGACGCGCCAGCCCGCGCCCGGCGAAAAGCTCTTCGACCGAATCGATCTGCGCGGCCTTGTCGCCCAGCGCCTCGGCCAGCGGCGCGGCGACCGAGACCGGCAGCCGGGTATGGCCTTCCTCGGCCTCCAGGCAGGCGATGCCGCCGCCCTCCAGCACCTTGACCGCGCAGACGTTGAAGCCGGTCCCGGCATTCACCACCAGCCGCTGGCCGTTCGGCCGCGCCGCGCCGGAGGGGCCGCGCAGGAAACCCGCCGCCTCGCCCTTCAGCGCCGGCGTGGCGTAGCCCAGCGCGGTCAGGTCGTTGATCAGCCGGGCGCGCGGGGCGCCGGTCAGCGCGCGCAGCCGGGCGGTCGAGAAATCCCAGTCGCGGTTGGTCAGCCGCGCCTCGTCGCCCCAGACCGGGCCGGCGACATCGACGCAGACGGCCTCGATCCGCGGGCTGCCCTGCTGCGCCAGATAGGCGGTCACCACCGCGTCGAACGTGGCATGGTCGTCGCCGCGGAAACGGGTGATCGAGCCCATGTCCAGCGCGCCCTCGCGCGCCAGCGCCAGCCGCGCATTGGTGCCGCCCACATCCGCCAGCAAGATCGCCATTCCGTCGCTCCTCCGCAGCCGTCCCTCGGGCGGTTCTAGGGCATTCCCGGGGTCCCGGCCAGCGCCCGGCACGGAACCTTTCGGGAACCCCGGCCCCGCGGGCGCGTTTTTCCGGCGAACCCGCTGCCAAGCGAAAGGTTGACGAGATGACGAAGACGCTGTTGCCCCGCCTTGTTCCCGCCGTTCTGGCCCTGGCGCTGGCCGCCCCGGCGCTGGCCGCGACCCAGAGCCGCGAAGAGAACCTGGCCAATCCGCGCGGCTGGTCCGCCGTCGCCGGAATGGACCCGCGCGAGGTGCGCGAGATGGCCCGCACCCTACCCCTTTCCGCGAATGCCGGCGGCGACCAGCCTTGGTGCGACCGCAAGGCCGAGATCGAATCCACCCTGCGCCACGACTTCGACGAGCAGAAGGTCGCGACCGGCGAAGAGGGCACCGCGCTGTGGGGCTCGGCCCTGATGGGCACATGGACCATGGTCCTGGAGCGGCCGGACGCGACCAGCTGCGTCATCGCCTCGGGGATCGGCTTCAGCGAGGGCGCCAATCCGCGGGTGTTCTTCACCCGCGCCGGCCTGAACGGCTGAAGCGCCCGGCAGCTTGGGTTTGCGCCGGTAGGTCGGGAATGGTAAGCCCGCGCCGACCCCATCTGCGCGAGAACCCCATGACCGACCACATCATCCGCGACATTTCCCTGGCCGGCTACGGCCGCAAGGAACTGGACATCGCCGAGACCGAAATGCCGGGCCTGATGGCGCTGCGCGCCGAATATGGCGAGGCGAAGCCGCTGCAGGGCGCCCGCATCGCCGGCAGCCTGCACATGACCGTGCAGACCGCCGTGCTGATCGAGACGCTGGTGGCGCTGGGCGCCGAGGTGCGCTGGGCGTCCTGCAACATCTTCTCGACCCAGGACCATGCCGCGGCGGCGATCGCGGCCGCCGGCATCCCGGTCTTTGCCATCAAGGGCGAGACGCTGCCGGAATACTGGTCCTATACCGACCGGATCTTCCAGTTCGCCGAGGGCACCGCGAACATGATCCTGGACGACGGCGGCGATGCGACCATGTATGTCCTGCTGGGCGCGCGGGTCGAGGCCGGCGAGACCGGGCTGATCGACGTCCCGACCAGCGAAGAGGAAGAGGCGCTGTTCGCCCAGATCCGCAAGCGGCTGGAAGCCTCGCCCGGCTGGTTCACCGCGCAGCGCGACGCGATCCAGGGCGTGTCCGAGGAAACCACCACCGGCGTGCACCGCCTCTACGACCTGCACAAGAAGGGGCTGCTGCCCTTCCCGGCGATCAACGTGAACGACAGCGTCACCAAGTCGAAATTCGACAACAAATACGGCTGCAAGGAATCGCTGGTGGACGGCATCCGCCGCGCCACCGACGTGATGATGGCCGGCAAGGTCGCCGTTGTCTGCGGCTATGGCGACGTCGGCAAGGGCTCGGCCGCGTCCCTGCGCGGCGCCGGCGCCCGGGTCAAGGTCACCGAGGTCGATCCGATCTGCGCCCTGCAGGCCGCCATGGACGGGTTCGAGGTGGTGCTGCTGGAGGATGTGGTCGCCAGCGCCGACATCTTCGTCACCACCACCGGCAACAAGGACGTGATCCGCATCGAGCACATGCGCGAGATGAAGGACATGGCCATCGTCGGCAACATCGGCCATTTCGACAACGAGATCCAGGTCGCCGCGCTCAAGAACCACAAGTGGACCAACGTCAAGGAACAGGTGGACATGATCGAGATGCCCTCGGGCAACCGCATCATCCTGCTGTCCGAGGGCCGGCTTCTGAACCTGGGCAACGCCACCGGCCATCCCAGCTTCGTCATGTCCGCCAGCTTCACCAATCAGGTGCTGGCGCAGATCGAGCTGTGGACCAAGGGCGATGAGTATGCGCCCGGCGTCTATATCCTGCCGAAGGCGCTGGACGAAAAGGTCGCCCGCCTGCACCTGGCCAAGATCGGCGTCAAGCTGACCGAGCTGTCCTCCGAGCAGGCCGATTACATCGGCGTCACCCGCGAAGGCCCGTTCAAGCCCGAACATTACCGCTATTGAACGCCGGCCGCGCGGCCCCGAAGGACGGGGCCGCGCGCCGCAAGAGGAAGGGTGCCATGTCCGAGGATTGCCTGTTCTGCCGCATCGCGCGGGGCGAACTGCCCGTGCACCGGGTCCATGAGGACGCGCATATCCTGGCCTTCCTGGACCTGCATCCGATCCGGCCCGGCCATTGCCTGATCATCCCCAAGCGGCATTACCCCTGGTTCGAGGACCTGCCCGAGGCGCTGGCCACCCGCATCACCGGCTGCGCCCAGCGCCTGGCCCGGCGCATGAAGGCGCTTTACGCGGTCGAGCGGGTGGGTCTGCTCTATAGCGGCGCCCATGTCGCCCATGCCCATGCCCATGTGGTGCCGATGCACGACCTCCACGACCTGTCGTCGCAGGCCTATCTGAAGGACGGCGTGCTGGACTTCGCCAACGCCCCGCAATTGCGGCCCGAGGACGGCGCGCGCATCGCCGCCGAACTGGCCGCGAGCCTTTAGAAGGCTGCTGAAAAGCAGGCCGCCAGGGCGTCGGAACGGAAAATCGTTCCGGTTCGACCTGGGTCGCTGAAAAACAGGTCATTTGCGGGCAAGTCGAGGCGATTTTCCCACTTTCTGCCCATTGTGCCAACGTCGCAGGGTCTTTTTGGGCAGCCTGTCGGCGTGCTGCTGAAACGCTCACTGCGAAAGAACGGCCTGGGGCGGAAACCGGGGCATCCTCTGCCTTCGGATACCCTGTTTTCAAGCCGACTTCAGGACGATTTTCGCCACGATACCTTGGAACCCTTTTTGAGCAGCTTCCTCACTCACCGGCACACGGAATGCGATGGCCGCGGTCAAGCCTCTTCCGAAGCGCCAGCCCATCCCGGCCTCCCACCGGACACGCTATCGCAATCTCATCGAGAGACCATCCATTGAGCCCGGATGCGTTCGGGCCGTGGTCTCCGATACGACCAGTCCGGCGACAGTTTCCATGCCTGTTACACCTCGCTTTAATCCGCAGCGGCAGAGCAACCATGCGCCGGCAATGCCTGCGGCCCCATATATTTGCCGTTTCAGCATCTTCAGCCTGTTGATCTGTCCCTCGGTCTGACCGTTTGACCATGGCTCGCGGAGCGCAACCATCACCGCATCCAAGTCGGCAGTGCGACCCCGCGCGAATGCGGCCATCTCGGATCCGCTGGCTTCTTCCAGCCAGCCTGCCATTGCGGCGGCGTCGTTGCGGACCATCGTCGTGAAAGCATCAAGAAGCCAGCGTGCCCGCGACAAAGCCGCCAGGGCCGGCAGGGCCGGCAGGGCGTGCTCAACTTGGGTGACAAGCCGACTTGGAAAGATGATGGCGACCGGTTGGCATCATTCGTGCGATCTTCCGGCTTGGAGGGCATTTTTCCGATCCGGCCGGGATTGCCGCCTCGGCGCGGCGCTGGCGCGGCGCCCACTCCCCGACGACGCCGAGGCTCCCTTGGAAGCCGTCCGCGCACAGCCTGCACCAGAGTTCCGCGCCATTCCGGCAACCGTCCTGCCAATCCCTTTCCAGAGCCGGGAACCAGAGTGTCAGGCTGTTCTACCGAAGGCGGAAAACGTCTTCACGTTCGCCGCGAAGCACGCGACGGACGAGCCCGCGGCTGAGGCCGGTGATATGGACGATCCGCTTGAGGTGCACGCCTTCCCGCCCCATGCACTGGATCAGTGCGTTGGTCTGTTGGCGTCTCTGAAGCCCTTGATATTGAGGGCGCTCTGCGGCGGTCAGGATGCCAGGGGCGAGTTCGGCAGGATAGGCCACCTTGCGGATTTGCGACAGCGCGCGGCGGACTGCAGACAGGAACGCAGCGCTTGCAATTGGAGGAAGTGCCTGCGGTCGGCGACCTGCATAGCGTCCGGAAGAGCTTGTGAGATTGCCCGGCCATACCCAGCCAGGCGGCCACAGTCGCGGGCTCTCGATCCGGCAGAAGGTCGATGACAGCGCCGCGCTCGAGATCACGGACCAGGGTGCCGTAGCGCTGCCCCTTGCGCCACGCCCAGTCGTCAATGCCGACGACACGCGGTCGCGGAAACGGCTCATTCGCCGGTCGCACTGCGCCGCGCAGGAAGGTGTCTTTGCTGACGTGCAGCAGAATGCGACGCCCAAGTGGCCTGGGCAGGTCCGCCCCCATGGCCCGACCAACAAGATCCTGGAAGCGGCCTGTTCGCCGACCATGCGGCTGCGCGAGAGAGACCGGGACTGCTTCGCCAAACGTCTTGACCGGGCATTGCGCAATCAGACATCGGAACCGTCGCACCGAAAGGCGCAGCTGAACAGTTCGGCCGTGGGCGGGCAGATCTGCGAGACTGCGGACATAGCGCCCATGTCGACGCACCGACTGGAAGCCGCACTCCGGACAGATGCTTCGGACCGGATCATCTCCGCATCAACCGAAATCACGGCGCCGTCGAGCCTGCATCCGGTTACGCGCACCCCCCCGGGCAAGAGCTTGGTATCGTAGCGTGCCTGCATGATATCCACATCGTGGAGCAAACACGCTGAATGTAGAACTGGCGCATACGGACATCACACAATCTGCGTCAGAGCCCAAAAGGGACCCCCAAGCCGACGGTGCAGGGTTTCGGTTGATATTTGTCTATCCCGCGCTAGGCTTTGTCGCGAAGGCACACCACTCTGGGGGACAGAGCATGAGCAAGCGCGACGATCTGATCGCCAAATACGCCGCCGATCTGAAGGACAAGCTGGGCATCACGCCCGACATGGAGCTGCTGACCAAGGTGGTCATCGGCTGCGGCCCCTCGATCTACGACGCCGATGCCGAGACCGTCGCGGCCTCGGACAAGTCCGAACTGGAGCGCATCAAGACCAATTATCTGGTCAAGAAACTGGGCCTGCCCGACGGGCCCGAGTTAATGGCGGCGATCCAGGACGTGGTGGCGCAATACGGCAGCGCGAACCGCCACAAGTATCGCGCAGTGGTCTATTACCTGCTCTGCACCCATTTCAAGAAGCAGGCCGTCTACGCCTGACCGGCACGGCCGAGGCGCGGAGCCGCGTCCGAAAGCCGCAGGTCACGGGATTTTGACCCGCCCGTCCCGAGGCCGGGACGGTGCGGCTGCGGGCCGCGCGCCGGCCGGCCGCTGGGACCGCGCCGGGGTCAGTCCAGCATCCGCTTGATCGCCGCGACCTGGGCGGCATCGGCACCCAGGACGTCGGCGGCCAGGGCGCGGGCCTGGTCCAGCAGTTCTTCGCGCGGGACAAGCCGGTCGACCAGGCCCCAGGCCAATGCCTCCTCGGCCGGGATCTTCTGCCCGGCCATCAGGATCATGCGGGCCCGCGACGGGCCGATCAGCGCGCGCAGCCGCACCGGGTCGCTGAGCTGGGGCAGGAAGCCCAAGCGCATGACGGGATAGAAGAATTTCGCCTCGGGCACCGCCAGTCGCAGGTCGCAGGCCAGCACCATGCCCAGCGCGCCGCCGGCCACGGTGCCGTTCAGCGCGGCGATGGTCAGGCAGGGCATGGCGGCGACTCGGGACGACAGCCGCTCCCATTCCGGCGAGAGGGCGAGCCCGGCCCGCGCCGCTTCCAGATCGGCGCCGGCGGAAAACACCGTGCCCGCGCCGGTCAGGATGACGGCGCGCAGCCCGGGCTCGGCGGCCAGCGCCTCGAAGGCGGCGGTCAGTTCGGCCAGCATGGCCTCGGTCAACGAATTCGCCTTGGCCGGGCGCGCGATCGTCACCTGGCCGATTCCGCCGGCATATTCCGTTGCGATCATCAATCCCTCCTTGGACCCGCGCGCGGCCTGTGGCAAAAGCCGGCAGGCGTTTCCGATGCAATTTCCGCCCGAAAGGTAATGACATGAAGCTGCGACTGACAAGCTCTGCCCTGGCCCTGGCCGCGATGACCGCCCCGGCCTTCGCCGACGTGACCTCGGAACAGGTCTGGCAGTCCTGGGTCGATTACTATCAGTCGCTGGGCTATACCGTCACCGAGGGCAAGCGCGACAAGGCGGGCCAGACGCTGACCCTGTCCGACATCGCCATCAAGAGCGGCGGCGCCGACAGCCAGGTCGCCTTCGAGATCCCGCAGGTCGCGCTGACCGAGGACGGCGGCAAGGTCACCACCGTCTTTGCCGACAGCATGACCGGCACCGCCACCGGCAGCAATGCCGAGGGCGAGGCCTACGAGGTGCCCTTCACCGTCGCCATGCCCGGCAACAGCATGGTGACCTCGGGCGCGCCGGGGGACATGACGCATGAGTTCGACTATCCGACCATCGACCTGGCGCTGACGACGATGAAATCGGGCGACACCGAGACGCCGCTGCCGATCAGGCTGGGCGTGGCGGATTCCACCGGCAGCTTCCACACCGTCGCCGGATCGCCGGCGAAATACGACTATGCGATGAAGTCGGGCAAGATCACCTTCAGCGGCGACGTCTCCGAGAAGGAGGGCGAAAGCCTGCGCTTCGACGGCAGCATGGATGGGACCGAGATCTCGGGCGACATGACCGTGCCCGCCGGCAGCAAGCTGGAAGAGGACATGAACGCCGCGCTGAAGGCCGGGCTGGCCATGAACGGCGTGCTGAAGGCCGGGGCGCTGGTCGCCAGCTTCGACTTCGCCGGCCAGTCGGACGAAGGCGAGCCGCAAACCGGTTCGGGCAAATATGACGGCAAGGGCTTCGACCTGAGCTATGGGGTGTCGCAGGACGGGATGTCCTATCAGGCCGGCTCGGACGCGGGCAGCTTTCAGCTGACCAGCAGCGACATGCCCTTCCCGGTCAACTATTCCATCGAAAGCGGCAGCTTCGACATGCAGATGCCGGTGATGCGTTCGGACGAGGCGCAGCCTTTCAAGCTGGCCTATTCGCTGACCGGGCTGACTTTGGGCGATGCGATCTGGAACCTGTTCGACGCCCAGGGCCAGCTGCCGCGCGATCCGGCCTCGCTGGACCTGGACCTGACCGGCACCACCAAGGTGACGCGGGATCTGTTCGACCAGACCGCCAGCGCCGCCGAGGACGCGACCGCCCCCGCCGATGCCACCGACGACGCCACGGCCGAGGGCATGGACGAGGCCGCGCCGGCCGACGACGCCGAGGCCGCGGCCGAGGCGGATGCCGCCGAGCCCCAGCCCTTCGAGCCGGTGGACGTGACCATCAACCAGTTCGCCCTGAACGCGCTGGGGGCCAAGGTGAACGCGCAGGGCGCGCTCAAGGCGCCCGAAGGTGGCGACATGACCGCGCCGGTCGGCCAGATCGAGGCCCAATACGAGGGCGTGAACGGGCTGGTCGACAAGCTGGGCGCGATGGGGCTGATCCCGCAGGACCAGATCATGGGCGTGCGGATGATGCTGGCCATGTTCGCCAAGCCGGTGACCGAGGGCGAGGACAAGCTGGCCACCCAGCTTGAATTCAAGGAAGACGGCTCGATCTTTGCCAACGGCCAGCAGATCAAGTAATCCCGGCGCCGGCGCGGCCCTGCGCCGTGCCGCGACGGAACCATTGCGGGGGCCGGGCGATTCGTCCCGGCCCCTGCGCTGACCAGGGGTGAACGCATGTCCGAATTCCTTGAGCTTCAGGCGCTGACCGACCGGCTTCTGACCGCGGCTCGCAAGGCCGGCGCCGACCAGGCCGATGCCGTGGCGCTGGAGGCGGCGGCGGTCTCGGTCGACGTGCGCGGCGGCCGGCTGGAGCACGCCGAACGCGCCGAGGGGGTCGAGATCGGGCTGCGCGTGCTGATCGGCGGGCGGCAGGCCTGCGTGTCGGCCTCGGACCGCTCGGACCGGACCATCGGGGAAATGGCGGCGCGCGCCGTCGCCATGGCGCGCGAAGCGCCGGTGGACGACAACCTGGGCCTGGCCGAGCCCGGTCAGCTGACCCGCGACACCGACAGCGGCCGGCTGGAACTCTTCGACCCCGGCCCCGAGCCAAGCCCCGAAGAATTGCAGGACCTGGCGTTGCGCGCCGAGGCCGCGGCGCTGGCGGTCGAAGGCGTGTCGCAGATCGAATCCGCCGGCGCCAGCCATTCCCGGCGGCGGATGTGGATCGCAGGCTCGAACGGTTTCTCGGCCGGCTACGGCCGCAGCGGCCACGGGCTTTCGGCCGTGGTCATCACCGGCGAGGGGCTGGGGATGGAGCGGGACTGGGCCGGGGAAAGCCGCGTCCACGCCGCGGACATGCCCGCGCCGGAAGAGATCGGCCGTCTCGCCGGCGAGCGCACCGTCGCCCGCCGCGGGGCCCGCAAGCCGCCGACCGGCGCCTTCCCGATCCTTTACGACGAGCGCGTCTCCGGCGGGCTGATCGGCCATCTGGTCGGTGCCGCGAACGGCAGCGCCGTGGCGCGCGGCGCCAGCTGGCTGCGCGATACCCTGGGCGAGCAGGTGCTGCCCAAGGGGTTCGACCTCCTGGAAAACCCGCATCTGCCGCGTCACGGCAGCTCGCGCGTCTTCGATGCCGAGGGGCTGGCGACCGCGCCGCGCCTGCTGGTCCGCGACGGCGTGCTGCAGGGCTGGACCCTGGACCTAGCCACCGGCCGCAAGCTGGGCATGCGTTCGACCGCCAATGCCATGCGCGGCGCCGGCAGCCCGCCCTCGCCCGGGGTCACCAACCTGGAACTGACCGCCGGCAGCCGGACACGCGACGAACTGATCCGCGAGATGGGACGCGGGCTGCTGGTGACCTCGATGCTGGGCGCCTCGGTCAACGCCACCACCGGCGACTATTCGCGCGGCGCCGGCGGCTTCTGGGTCGAGAACGGCGAGATCGCCTATGCGGTGAACGAATGCACCATCGCCGGCAACCTGCGCGACATGCTCTTGCGGCTGACGGCGGCGAACGACGCGCCGGAATGGCGCGGGATGCGGGTGCCCAGCCTGCTGGTCGAAGGGATGACCCTTGCCGGCGCGTGACCTTGCGCTTCTGGAGCAGGCCGCGCGCGAGGCCGGCGAGATCGCCCGCCGCTTCTGGCGCAACGCCCCGCAGGTCTGGGAAAAGCCCGGCGGCGCCGGCCCGGTGACCGAGGCCGACCTGGCTGTCAACGCGCATCTGGAAAGCCTGCTGCGCGGCGCCCGGCCGGATTACGGCTGGCTGAGCGAGGAAAGCGCCGACACGCCCGAGCGGCTTGCCGCCGAGCATTGCTTCATCGTCGACCCGATCGACGGCACCCGCGCCTTCATCGACGGGCAGCAGGGGTTTTCCGTCTCGCTGGCCGTGGCGCGCGCCGGCCGCGTGGTCGCGGGCGTGGTGCATTTGCCGGCCACCGGCGTGACCTATGCCGCGGCCGAGGCGGGACCGGCGCTGCGCGACGGCACGCCCATCGCCGCCGCGACGCATGGCTTCAGGGACGCGCAGGTGCTGACCGGCAAGCCCAGCCTGGATCCCCGGCACTGGCGCGGTGTGGCGCCGCCGCTGCGGCGGGCCTTTCGCCCCTCGCTGGCCTGGCGCTTCTGCCTGGTGGCGGATGGGCAGTTTGACGCCACGCTGTCGACCCGCCCGGCCTGGGAATGGGACGTGGCGGCCGGCAGCCTGATCGCCGCCCGCGCCGGCTGCGCGGTCAGCGACCTGGCCGGCGCGGCGATGCGGTTCAACACGCCCCGGGCGCAGACCGAGGGACTGGTGGTCGCCGGCCGGCCGCTGCACGCGGAACTGCTGGCCGCGATGACGCCCTTTACCCCTTTGGGCGGCTGAACTTGATGCCCTGCCGCGTCGCGGCTAAGAAGGGGCGAGGGCCGGACCGGCCTCGTCCCCGCAGATGACGCCCCGCAAGTGACAGGCCCCGCGCATGAGCCGCCTTCCCCCCGCAAGCCGTGACCGGCTGGCCGACGAGATCACCTTCCACCCCGCCAATGCCGAGGCCCGGCTGCTGCGCGAGGCCTTGGGCCGCTACGCCACCGGCGTGACCGTCGTTACCACCGCGGGGTCGCTGGGGCCGGTGGGCATGACCGTGAACAGTTTCGCCAGCGTCTCGCTGGAGCCGCCGCTGGTGATGTGGTGCCCGGCGCGCGCCTCGACCCGGCACGATGTCTTCGTGAACGCGGCGCATTGGTCGGTGCATGTGCTGGGCTCGGAACAGCTGGAAACCTGCCTGCGCTTCACCAAGGGCGGGCGGCAGTTCGAGGGGCTGACCCCGGTGGCGACTCCCGAGGGCGTGCCGGTGATGCCCGGCGCCGCCGCGCGTTTCGACTGTGCCGGCCATGCCGCACATCCGGCGGGCGATCATTCCGTGCTGATCGGCCGGGTGTTGCGGGTGACCGTGGCCGGGCCGGGCGACCATCCGCTGGTCTTTGCCGCCGGCCGCTTCGGCCAGTTCCAGCCCGAAGGCTGAGGCGAAAGGGGGCTCCGCCCCCACGCTTTTGCCACCCCTCGACGGGGTGTCAAAAGCGTTCCCCTGGGGTATTTGGAAAACGGAAAAAAACGCGGTCAGCTTCCTTCCAGCGCCGGCAGCGGCTGAGAGAAGATGTCGTCGATGCGGGGCATCGGCGTCGCGCTGGTGCGGATCGACCGGCCCGGGCCCGAGAGCGTGGCGATCTGGCCCGCCAGTTGCGCGATGGCCAGGGATTGCGCCCGGGCGATCGCGGCCGGACCTTCGCCCCCGAGCGGCACCGAAATGTCGAAGCTGCGCGCCTGGTTCGCGCCGCCCGAGGCGGAATCGCCGACGAAATACCGGCCCGAGAGCCGATAGACGCCGTCGGCCTGGGCCAGCGCCTTTTCCACCCTTATCTCCAGCGTGCGGCGCGGCGGTTCCGACAGCGGCCAAGGCTCGGCGATCACCGTCGCCCCGGACATGTCCGAGATCGTCCGCGCCAGCGTCAGCGTGAAGGCGCGTTGCGGATTGTCGGCCCAGAGCTGCTTCGTGTTCGAGCGCACGGCGCCGTCGGCGGTCTGCCAGCTGACCTCGCCGCCCGAGGCATATTCCGGCAGCGACACGTCCTTGAGTTCGGCAGTGCCCAGCCGGTCGGCGACGCGCTGGCCGCCGGAGGGCGGGTCGATCAGGTAGCGGGCGGTCTTTTCACCGTTCGAGCAGGCGCCGAGCAGGGCGAGGCAGGCGGCAAGGGCAAGGGTCAGGCGCATCTCAACGTCCCAGGATGAAGGCTTGCGGATTGCGCTCGATGGTGCGCGCAAGGCTGCCGAAGGCATTGGCGGCGCGGCGCATCTCGCGCATCAGGTTGATGGTCTCGGTGTTGAAGCTGGAGCGGTCGCCATAGGCCGCCAGCACCGCGTCGGCCCGCGCCGCCAGCGCCTCGAGCCGGGCCGAGAGCTGCGGCAGCCGCTTGGATGCGGCCGAGACGTCCTGCGCCGCCGTGCTGGCCGAGGCGAGCGCCGCGTTCAGACTGCCGGCCGCATTGCCGTCGCGCAGGTCGTTCAGAAGGCCGGTGGCGGATTTCAGCGTCTCGGACAGGTTTTTCGGCAGCTGCTCGGCGTCCTTGGTGCCCAGAAGCGCGCGGACGTCCTTCAGGATGCCTTCGGCTTCGGTGCCGATGGCGGCGAAGTCCACCGCCTCGATCTTGGCGGCGGCAGCGTCGATCTGGTCGACCATCTGCGGCACGTCGGCCGCGGCCAGCTTGACCGCCTCGGCCGCCGCCTGCGCCTCGTCCACCATGCCGCGGATCTGGGTCAGGGCGCCGGAATCGCGCAGTTCGGCGGTGGCCGAGCGGATCTCTCCCGCCGCGGCCTGGGCGTTGTCCAGCGTCTGGCGCAGCGCGCCGGGGAGGGCGCGGGTGTCCTCGCTGCTGGCGATGGCGGTCACCGAGTTCATCATGTCGCTGGCGGATTTCAGCACCTCCTCGATCGGCAGGTTGCCGACCCGGGCCAGGAAGCCCTGCGCGGTCCCCGAGAAATCCGAGATGTCGCCCGGCGCCGAGGGGATGACCGGGTTCGGCTTGCCGTCGCGGTCCAGTTCGGCCGGCGCGGCGTCTGGCAGCGCGACCAGCTCGACCTCCAGCGAGGTGCCGAAGAAGCCGGCGCTGGCCAGGCGGGCGCGCAGGCCCTGGCGAACCTGGCCGTCGACGAACTCCAGCGCCTGTTCGGGCGTCGCGCCCGCCGGCAGGCCCAGGCGTTCGGGCGTCAGCGCCAGCGTCACCTCTTGCTCGACATGGTCCCGGCCCTGATCGTCCTTGACCGTGCGCGCCGCCAGGCTGGTGACCCGGCCGACGGTCAGGCCCATGAACTGGACATTGGCGCCGGTCGCAAGGCCGCTGACCGATTCATCGACCAGCATGGTCAGGCGCAGCGCATTGCCCTGGTCGTCGAAGAGGTTCGCCTCGGCCGAGGTCTGGTCGGGCTGCAGCGCGAAGACATGCCCGTCCTCGACCGGCGTCCCGCCCGAGTGCAGCGTGGCGAATTCCGCCCCGCCCTGCAGCACCGAGGCCAGCGAATTCACGTTCAGCGACAGCCCCTGCGCGCCCAGCGAGACCGAAAAGCCGGAGGTGTCCCAGAACACGGTGCGGGTGGTCAAGAGTTTGTCATAGGGCGCGGCGATGAAGACGTCGGTCAGCACGCCCTCCTCGTTCTCGGCCAGGCGCAGGTTCTGCATCTGCCCGACCGGCAGGCCGCGGAACAGCACCGGCGCGCCCTCGGTCATTCCGCGCGAGCGCTCGGCGGACAGCACGATCCAGGTGCCCTTTTCGCCGAAGCTGGTCAGCGGCGGCTTGTCGAGACCGGCGAATTCGGTCTGCGGCTGGTCGACCTTGTCGTCCCAATAGCCCTCGACGAAGGCGCCGGTCAGCACCGTATCCAGCCGCGAGATGCCCTGGGCCGAGACCTGCGGCCGCACGATCCAGAACTGCGCGTCCTTGTCGATATAGGGCGCCAGATCCTTGTCCACGCGCATGTTCACCAGCACCCGTTGCAGATCCTCGGTGAAGCGCACGGATTCGACCTTGCCGACGGTGATCTCGCGGAATTTCAGCGCCGTCTCGCCGGGGGTGATGCCGGTCGCATCCTTGAAGGCGACCGAGATCAGCGTGCCGCGGCCGGCGATCATGTTCCAGCCCACGCCCAGCGTGACCACCAGCGCCAGGATCGGCACCAGCCAGACCAGCGGCAGGCCCCGGCGCACGGCGCGGGCCGCGGGGGTGCGGGCGGGTTCGGCGGGTTTCAGGGGGGCGTCTTTGGGCGGCGGCGTGTCCGTCATTCCTGGTCCTTGCGGCTGCGCAGCGGAAGGCCGCGCCAGATCAGTCTTGGATCGAAGCTTTGCGCGGAAAGCATGGTGAAGGCAACCGACAGCGCAAAGGACACCGCCGCCGGCCCCGGGTGGATCGAGGCGACGAAGCCCAGTTGCACCAGCGCCGACAGGATCGCGACCACGAAGACGTCGATCATCGACCAGCGGCCGATGAATTCGACCACCTCGTAAAGTACCAGCCGCTTGTGCGCCGCCTTGACCGTCGCTGGCCGGCCCGCCACCAGCGCCAGCCAGCTGATGGCGATGAACTTGCCCATCGGCACCATGACCGAGGCAACGAAGATCACCGCCGCGATGCCGTAATTGCCGTAATGCATCAGTTCGACCACGCCGCCCAGGATGGTGGATTCGCTGTTGCCGCGCAGCCCGCCGAAGGTCGAGGTCTTGAGCATCGGGAACAGGTTGGCGGGGATATAGAAGATGATTCCCGCCGCCAGCCAGGCCCAGACCGCGTTCAGGCAGCGCCGGTCGGGCGGCACCAGCGCGCCGCCGCAGCGGGCGCAGATGGTCTCGGATTCCGGCCAGACCCGGCCGCAGCCGCGGCAGCCGACCAGCCCGGCGCGATGGGCGGTCATCACCGGGTCGGAATGCTTGCGGGCCTCGGTCATGCGCGGGGCTCCGGCACGATCTCGCGGCCGTCGGTGGCCATGCCGGCATCCTCGATGGCGTCCCAGATCGTCGCGGCGCTGGTGAAGGCGTTGCTGGCCGCATTGACCATGATCAGCCCGCAGAACGCCCAGAAGGCCGGGCCGAAGCTGATATTCGCCAGCCCGCCGACCTTGACCAGCGCGACGGCGGTGCCGATGACGAAGATCTCGGCCATCGACCAGGGCCGCAGCGCCTCGGACAGGCGAAAGGCGGGGACGGCATGGGCGAAGGGCCGGCGGTTCCGGCTGAGCGGCAGCAGCGTATAGACCAGCAGCAGCGCCCGCAGCACCGGCAATCCGACGATGCTGCCCAGCAGCGCCACGGTCAGCGGCATCAGCGCCCCGTGCGAAAAGGCCATCGCCACCCCGAAGAGCGAGGTCTGGTTGCCGAACCCCATGCGCGAGATTTCCAGGAAGGGAAAGAACACCGCTCCTACCATCAGCACCAGCGAGGCGAAGGACAGCGCGATGATCCGGGTGAAGGCGCCGGCGCGGGGACTGGCCAGCACGGTGTTGCAGCGCACGCAGCGCGCGGTCTCGCCCGGTTCGAGTTCGCGTTCGACATGCAGCGCGTCGCAGCGCGGACAGGCGATCAGCCCCGCGCCGCTGGCCAGATCATATGCGCCCTCGGTCAACATCGCGCCAGAATATCGGCGGCCGGGGCCGGCGCAAGATGTCGCGTCCGGGCCGCGCGGATGATTCGCGACCGGGCTTTTTCGGTGACAGGACCGATAGTGCGGGCCGCCACCGGGACGGGCGCCGCGAGGTAATCGCAGGTCAATCACGACATTACAAAGAATTACCTTGCACAGGGGTGGTTCTCGGGCCCGGGAAATAGCGCGCATTTGAGCCGTTAACTGGATATTAGCGCGGCGCGCATAGACCTTTCCGGCAGGCAACGGAAAGGAACGGCAGATGGCCGGGCATGGGGGCGGCGCCCCGATCATCATCAAGCGGGTCCAAGGCGGCGGCGAAGCCGGCCACCACGGCGGCGCCTGGAAGGTGGCCTACGCGGATTTCGTGACCGCGATGATGGCCTTTTTCCTGCTCATGTGGCTGCTGAACGCGACCACGGAAAAGCAGCGCCAAGGCCTGGCGGATTATTTCAACCCGACCATCGTGCAATCCCCCGCCAGCGGCAGCGACGGCCCCTTCGGGGGCGAGGTGCAGGATTCCGACACCAATACCGGCCAAGGGGCAGGCGCTTCCCGCGACACGCTGATGGCTCAGGCCCGCGAAGGCCAGCAGTCCGGGTTCGAAGAAATGGCCCGCAGCGTCCAGAACCAGCTGACCGGCAGCGGCGCCGAATCCATGCAAAAGGTCAATCTGCTGCGCCATGTCGTCACCCGGATGACCGACGAGGGGCTGGTGATCGAGCTGACCGATCTGATGGACGAACCGCTCTTCGTGGGTGACAGCGCCCAGCCTACTCCGGCGATGAAGGAATTGGCCGAGGTGCTTTCGGGCGTGCTCGGCCGCGTCAAGAACGAGATCGCGCTGGCGGGCCACGTCCGCGCCTATCCGGAAATGCTGATCCAGTCCCCGGTCTGGGCGCTTTCCGACGCCCGCGCGCATGCCTTGCGCAACCTGCTTGACGGATCGGGCTTCGACGGCACGCGCATCCAGCGCGTGACCGCCTATGCCGACCGGCGCAACCGGTCGGTCAATCCCATGGATCCGAACAACAACCGGATCGAAGTGATTTTACTCAGATGACAAGGCCCCGGCCGGAGGATGTTAGGGGGCCGTTAATCCCCGTCCGGCAGAATTCCACAGGAACGACTCACACAGGGTGACTACAGCATGTCGATCTCTTCCGCCCTCAGCGCCGGGGTATCCGGCCTCTCCGCCAATTCGACGCGGCTGGCCAATATCTCGGACAATATCGCCAACTCCAGCACCTATGGCTACAAGCGCGTGGATACCAGCTTTGAAAGCATGGTGATCAACCAGGGCCGCGGCGGCGGCCTCTATACCGCCGGCGGCGTAAGGGCCAGCACGTTTCGTGACGTGGACCAGCGCGGCAACCTGGTCACGACCTCGCATCCGCTCGACATCGCCATCACCGGGCGCGGCATGCTGCCGGTGGTCAGTGCGGCGGCGGTGCAGTCGGGCTACAGCACGCCGCGCGATCTGACGATGACCACGACCGGATCGTTCCGCACCGATGACGAAGGCTACCTGCGCACGACCTCGGGCCTGGTTCTGATGGGCTGGCCGGCCAATGCCGACGGCACCATCCCGGCGCAGCCGCGCGATTCCGCCACCGGCCTGCGGCCGATCCGTATCGACGGCAGCCAGACCGCGGCCGATCCGACCACCCGCATCACGCTGGGGGTCAACCTGCCCGCCAACGACGCAATCGGCGGCGCGACTGGCGACGTCCGCGAAATGGAGGTCGAGTATTTCGGCAATCTCGGCAATTCCGAAAAGATGACCTTCAGCTTCACTCCGGATGTATCCGGGGCCGCCGGCGCCCGGTCGAACAGCTGGACGATGGAGGTCCGCGATTCCGCCATCATCGACGATCCCGCCACTGCGGCGGATGAATCGCTGATCGGCACCTATACGCTCGAATTCGACGACAGCCAGCCCACCGGCGGGCGGCTGGCCAACGTGACCACGATCTCTGGCGGGGCTTATGATGCGGCGACGGGCATGTTGACCGTCACCGGCGCCAACGGCCCCATGTCCATCGACCTCGGCCGCTACGGCGCGAGCCAGGGCATCACCCAGCTCAGCAGCGCGTTCTCGCCTGCCAACGTGACCAAGAACGGCTCCCCCGTCGGCAGCCTGACCGCACTCGCTATCGACGAGAACGGCTATCTGCGGGCTACCTATGACACCGGCTTCACACGAACCCTCTACCAGGTGCCGGTGGTGGATGTGCCGAACCCCAACGGCCTGATCGCGATGGACAACCAGACCTACAAGATATCGCCCAATTCCGGGGCCTTCTATCTCTGGGACTCGGGCGACGGCCCCACCGGAGCGATCGCGGGCTATGCGCGCGAAGCCTCGACCACCGATGTCGCGGCCGAACTGACCGACCTGATCCAGACCCAGCGCGCCTATACCTCGAACGCCAAGGTCATCCAGACGGTCGACGAGATGCTTCAGGAAACCACCAACCTGAAACGCTGACATTGACCGGGGCGATTCCGCGCCCTGGGTGCCGCCAACCGGAGCCGTCCCATGAGCATTTCATCCGCAATCTCCAACGCCATTTCGGGCCTGACCGCAGCCTCCCGCGGCACCGAGCTTGTCTCGTCCAATATCGCGAACGCGCTGACACCGGGCTATGCCCGGCGCGAGTTGGACTTGTCCTCGCGCATCGTCGAACGCGGCGGCGGGGTCAGCGTCAACGGCGTCAACCGGATGGTCAATTCGGGGCTTTTGGCCGACAACCGGCTTGCGCAGGCCAGCGTCGGCGCATCGGGTACCACTTCGGCCTTCCATGCCGCCATGGAAAAGCTCTTGGGCACGGGGCAGGAGGCCTCGTCGCTTGGCCAGACCCTCACGGCCTTTGAATCCGCCCTGACCAGCGCGGCGGCGCGCCCGGACAGCGAAACGCGGTTGGGGAATGTCCTGACCGCGGCCACGGACCTGGCCGAAAAGCTGAATGCTGTCTCGGACACGATCCAGGCCGAGCGCGCCGCGGCCGACAAGTCAATCGCCAAGGATGTCTCGCGCCTGAATGCCGCGCTGGAACAGGTCGCAGCTTTGAACAAGCAGATCGTCAGCCTTTCCGCACAAGGCAAGGACACCGCGTCGCTTGCCGATGCGCGCCAGACCGTAATCGACGGCATTACCGACATCGTCCCGATCAAGGAAGTTCCGCGAGAAAACGGCCGCGTGGCCCTGTTTACCACCGGCGGCGCGGTGCTTCTCGACGGCACCGAGCCGTCCATTATCGCCTTCGAAAGCGCGACGGGAATCACGCCTGGAATGTCCGTCTTGGACGGATCTTTGGCGCGGCTGACCATGAACGGCAAGTTGCTGACAGACGGGCAGATGGACATGTTCGACGGCGGCACGATCAGCGCAAACTTTGCCATTCGCGATCAGATTGCCCCGGACTACCAGAAGCAGATCGACGCCTTCGCGCGAGACCTCTACGACCGGCTGTCCGATCCCGCCGTAGACCCATCACTGAATTCTGGCGGGCCCGGTCTGTTCAGCGACGCCCAGGCCGCACTTGACCCCAGTGATGAAACCGGCTTCGCGGGCCGCATTGCGGTCACCGCCCTTGTCGATCCTGTTGCCGGTGGGGACCTGTGGCGCATCCGTGCCGGCATCAACGCGACCGGCTCCGGCAATTCGGGCGACAGCGGGCTGCTTGGCCGCCTGGCGGGCGCACTGTCGGATTCACGGCTTCCCGCATCTGGCAATGTGTCGCAGGTACCCAGAAGTTTGCAACTGCTGGCCTCCGATCTTGCTTCCTTGGCGGCGTCGAAGCGGGTCCAATCCGAGGCCGGAGCCTTGCAGGACAGCACGCACCAAACCAGCCTTCAAAGTGCCCTTCTGGCGGACGGGGTGGATACCGACAAAGAGATGGAAAGCCTGCTCGCTCTGGAGCGTGCATATTCGGCGAATGCCAAGGTTTTCCAGACCGCCAACGACATGCTCGACGCAATCCTGAGGCTGACATGACATCCTTCAACTCCATCGGCGACCTTTCCCGCTCTTTCCAACTGCGGCTTGGCCAAAGCTCGCTGAAAAGCAAGCTGGACCGACTAACCCAGGAAATGATGACGGGGGTGAAGTCCGACGTTCCGAAGGCGCTTGGCGGTGACCTGACGAAGATCTCGCATATCGAGGCGCGCTTGACGATGCTCAGCACCTTTCAACTGAACATCTCGGAAGCGCAGGCCCAGTTCCAGGGCATGCAGACGGCGCTGGACAGCATGCGCAAAACAGTGGACGATCTGGGACCAAGCCTGCTGACCCAGGCCGGAAGCGCCGGCGAAGATGGCCTGAGGGCACAGCTGGACGGCATCTCGCAGAGCTTCCGGTCCATGTTCGATACTTTAAATTCTGGTGTCGCCGGCCGGTATGTGTTCGCGGGCAGCCGCAGCGATACCGCGCCCTTGGGCAGTTTCGACGACATGGTGACAGCGCTTGGCGTAGCCGTGGCCGGCGCCGGTACGGCAACGGATATTGCGGCCCGAATCGATGCTTGGTTCGACGCGCCGGCGGGCAGCGGCGGCTTTGCCGACACCACTTTCCAGGGTGACGACACAGGCAGCACGCAGTTGTCGGTCGCCCCGGACCGACAGGTCAGCCTAAGCCTGACAGCAAACTCGCCCGCAATGCGGGACACGCTGAAGGGCATGGCGATCATGGCATATGCTGCCGATGCCGGCACGGGCCTGGATGGAACGACTCTGCGGAACCTTTTCACCGAAGCCGGGGCGCGGCTGATCAAGGGGAGCACCGGCTTGATCCGCGCGCAAACCGATCTCGGGCAACGGCAAGCCGTCGTCGCCCAGGCCCAGTCCCGGAATGCTGCCGAAGTGACCGCGCTTTCCGTCGCGCGCTCGAATTTGATCAACGCCGATTCCTATGAAACCGTCACCGCTCTGGAAGAGACCGAAGCGAATATCAAAAGCCTCTATGCGTTGACCTCGCGCCTGTCGCGCCTCAACCTGACGGATTATCTGTAATGAGGATACTCTGCTTCCTGCTGGCCTTGCTAAGCTTTGCCCAGATGGGCTGGGCGGCGCCGGTTCGCATCAAGGATCTGGCGAATATCGATGGGGTCCGCGGCAACGACTTGGTCGGCTATGGTCTTGTGGTCGGGTTGAGCGGTTCGGGCGACAGCTTACGCAACTCGCCCTTCACCGAAGAGATCATGGCGGGTCTGTTGGAACGATTGGGCGTGAACGTCACCGATGAGGCATTCCGTCCCAAAAACGTCGCGGCGGTGATCGTTACGGCGACATTGCCTGCCTTTGCGCGTGCAGGTTCACAGATCGACGTCAGTGTCGCGGCGATCGGGGATGCGAAAAGCCTCCTAGGCGGGACCTTGGTGATGACACCGCTGAACGCCGCCGACGGCGAAATCTACGCCGTCGCCCAAGGGGCCGTCCTGGCCGCCGGGGCCGAAGCTTCGGGCGCGGCCGCCTCTGTCGTCCAAGGGGTGCCGACGACGGGCACGATTCCCTCGGGCGCCCGAGTCGAACGCGAAGTGGCCTTCGACTTCTCGCAAATGACCAACCTTCGCCTGGCATTGCGCAATCCCGATTTCACTACCGCCGCCCGGGTCGAGGCCGCGATCAACCGAAAGCTTGGCCGTGGATTGGCTGAGCTTGTCGATTCGGGAACCATCGCCATCGATTCGACAGTGCTGGGCAAGGTCAATCCGGCACGGCTGATGGGACAGATCGAGAATATAACCGTCGAACCCGAAGCCGCCGCGCGTGTGGTCATCGATCACAAGTCGGGAACAATAGTCATGGGTGAGGACGTGCGCATCTCGCGTGTCGCGGTCTCACAGGGAAATCTGACGCTTCGGGTCCGCGAGGCGCCCATGGTGTCGCAGCCCAATCCTTTCGCTCCGGGCGAAACCGTAGTCGTGCCGCGGACCCAGGCCGAAATCACCCAGGAACCCGGCATCGGCTTCGCCGAGATTTCAGGTGAATCATCATTGTCCGAGGTCGTGTCCGGCCTCAATGCCCTGGGCATCCGGCCGCGTGACATGATCGACATTCTGAAGGCCGTGCACGCCGCCGGCGCCCTGCATGCCGAATTCATCGTGAACTGAACCTTTGGCCGGCCTCTGCTCATGTCGGTCGAACTCCGACGCCCGGACGGAGCGAAAGGGCAAATGCCATCACCAACAGTCCGGGCAGCGCCGCAGCCCCAGTACGAGAACCGCGCCCGGATGAAAACGCGCCAGCCCTGTGCCCAACAGGATGAACGCTCACGAAAAGTCGGGTACGCCGCCGCTCATCGGCACACACCGCAGCCAGCGCCTGCACCGACAAGAAGCATCAGACGACCGGCACGAAGCCGTCGACTTGATTGTCATATTGCTGGAGCGTTCCCTCGGCGATGTCATGCAGCACCCCATGCAACGACAGATCACCCGAGGCGACGGCATTTTTCACGAACGGGAAGGTCAGCAGATTTTCCAGCGACACCAGCACCGCCTGGTGCTCCAACGCACGGATCTGCCGTTCCGGCGGCAAGCCGGCAACCCGCTCATACCCAGGCCGCAGAATGTCCATCCAACGGCCGACAAAGCTCGTCTTTTCCTCCAAGGCGGGCGCATGGCCCGAACACATCGCATGGCATCCCTGGACGCCGCCGCAATTGGTGTGGCCCAGCACGACTAGATGCGCGACCTTCAGCGTGTTGACGGCGTATTCCACCGCGGCGGAGGTGCCATGCTGCTGTCCGTCCGGGGCGTAGGGCGGCACCAGATTGGCGATATTGCGGTGAATGAAGAACTCGCCGGTATCGGCACCGAAGATCGAGGTGACATGGACGCGCGAATCGCAACAGGCAATGACCATCGCCCGCGGATGCTGTCCATCCTCGGCCAGCCGGCGATACCAGACCCGATTCTCGAGAAAGGCGGTCGCCCGCCATCCGTGATAGCGCTGCACCAGATATTGCGGCAGCGGACCCGCTTCGTTCATGGCTTTCCTCACCTAACGTTCGCGCCGCTTGATAACCGCTGAACCGATAAAGTTCGAGAGTTTTAGCGCCCCGCCCATAACCTTTTCTTGAGGGATTGCTGCAAGGTTGCGCAGGACAGCCCGAAGGCCCAGCTGGAAAGATCCGATGTCCAAGATCGCCCTCCTCTCCGTGAACGACGCCATCCGTATCGACGTCCAGCGGCTGGAGCAGATCGTCCGCGAATTGGGCGAGGATTGCGCAGCACAGGTGATCGGCGCGGCTCTGGAAGAGCTTGCCCGGACTCTGCGCCGCACCACCACGGCCGCGCAACAGGACGACCTGGGCGTGGTGGTCAGTTCGGCCGACCAGCTGTCCCGTTTGGCGTGGCAGGTCGGGCTTGTCACCTTGGCCGGAGTCGCGGTCGACGTCGGCGCCTGCGCCGAAAGCCGCGACCGCATCGCACTGGCCTCGACGGCGGCCCGTCTAGAACGAATCGGAAACCTGTCGCTGACCAGGCTCTGGGATCCCGCTACCGACCCTTAATATGGCGCTGAAATAGTCTCGCTGCCGGGGTGTTTTCTTCTTCCGGCCTTCCGGAGCTTGGCGCCTTGCCGCTGCTTCAGCGCGCGCGCTGTATCCTTCCGGTCGCCATGCTCAGGCGGCAAGCAGCCTCGGGAGGCGGGCAGAATTTTTTGCGGCCATGGTCAGAACGAAGCTGGAGCGCACCTTTTCGAGGCCGCGATGGACTGTCTGGACCATACCGCCGACAGTCTTGGCCCAGCCGAAAGCCTCTTCCATGCGTTTGTGATGACGCTGAGATTTGGCGTAGCCGTTGTGTCGGCGTGGTTCGCCCGTCTATCGCCGAATGTCGCGATTTCTGCGCGACATGAGGAGTGACGCAGGCCTCGCGCAGGTCGGCAACAAAGCCCGCAGCATCAAAGCCCGGTCGGCACCCGGCGTCAGCCTCCGGGTCGATCCCGGAGAATGGCGGTGGATCATGTCGAGCGCCGTTCGGCTCGGCCATCGGCCCGTGGAGATCGCTCTGCACGATAAGGCCTGACCGGTTCTCCATCAACGCATGGCCAATGAAGCACAGTATCGCGCCGGTTCCGGGCGACTTCCCGTAGAGCCGCGCATCAGGGTCGGTGACCGAGCCATGGGCGCATTCGTCCGCCTTTGACCTCGAAAGTCGATCTCGGCATTGCGGCTGTGGCGTCGGTTGCGGGGCATCGGATCGGTTTTGGCTGCTGCGGTCGAAGCGAATGGATCGGTTGGCGCGGCCCGGGGGTCGGGAGGATCGCCGGGGTCGTCATCGGGCGGGGCCTCGTCCGTCCGCGGCTGGACGCTCTTCATCGAGGCCCAGGCTTTGACCAGCGTGCCGTCGACCGAGCAGTGGTCGTCAGACAGTAGCGGCGCTGCCTGGCGGTGTGCCAGGATCGCAGCCATGATCTTGCGTGACATCTAGGTCGTCAGCAGCCGGTCGCGGTTTTTGGTGAAAACGGTCGGCACCCACGCGGGATCATCAATGCCGAGACCGACAAGCCAGCGAAACAGCAGGTCATACTGCATCCGCTTCATCAGCTGGCGCTCGGATCGGACCGAATAGAGGACCTGCAGCAGGCTCGCCGGGATCAGCCGCTCCGGTGGGATCGAGGGGCGACCAAAGTCGGCGGAGAGCATCGAATGCGGCATCCAGGCTGGCCAGCGCCTCGTTCACCACCTGCCGGATCGTCCGCAGCGGGTGGCGCCCCGGAATGCGCGCCTCAAGATCCACATCGCTCAACAGCGACCCGCTCGCCTCTGTCCTGCGCGTCACCGCCTCCGCCAAAAACCTCCGAAGGGTGATCATGTTCAGCGTGGCTGGTCGAGCGCTGACTATTGCAGCAGCCTGTTAGAAGGCAGCACCGTGTCGCCCGCATCTTGCGGAGCAGGCGCGCGTCGCTAGGCTGCGGCCCATGAAACCCTTCGCGAGCATGCCGATGATTCCCCAATTCGCCGACCCCCATGCGCCTTCGCTGCCGCTGTGGCTGGTGCGAAGCGGCGAGGACGGACCCGAACTTCCAGCGGACATCGGCAACCTCGCCGGACGCTGGGCCAAGGCGCAGGGCTTTTCGGGGAAGCCCGGTCAGCTTTGCCTGATCCCCTCGGCCGAAGGAGCGCTTGCCGGTGCGCTGTTCGGCGTCGGCCCCGATCGGGGCGACCGCCCGCCCCGCGAGCGTTTTCCGCTGGCACGGGCGGCCGAAAGCCTGCCTGCCGGCAACTGGCGCCTGGCGAACCTGCCCCAGGGAATCGACCCGGCCCTGATCGCCCTGGGCTGGCTTTTCGCGGAATACCGCTTCGACCGCTACAAGAAGGCCGAGCCGCCCCGTGCTCGGCTGCTTTGTCCAGAGGGCGTGGACGGACCGCGCCTGATTGCCATGGCGGCGGGCGAATACCTGGCGCGGGACCTGATCAACACCCCCGCCTCGGACATGAGTCCGGCCGAGCTGGAGCAGGCGGCCCGCGACGTGGCTGCCCGGCATGGCGCCGAAATCGAAACCATTCGCGGCGAGGACCTGCTGGCGCGCAATTTTCCGATGATCCACGCCGTCGGGCGTGCCGGAGCCCAGGCGCCCCGGCTGATCGACATGCGTTTCCCAGGCAGCGGCCCTCAAGTCACGCTGGTCGGCAAGGGCGTCTGTTTCGACACCGGCGGTCTGGACATCAAGCCGTCCTCATCCATGGCGCTGATGAAGAAGGACATGGGCGGCGCCGCGAATGTCCTGGGCCTGGCCGAGACGCTGGCGCGACTGGGCCTGACCCGGGGAATGGCGCTGCGGGTGCTGATCCCCGCCGTGGAAAACGCCATTTCTGCCAGTTCCTTCCGCCCGGGCGACATCCTGGCCAGCCGCAAGGGCCCGACGGTCGAGGTCAACAACACCGATGCCGAGGGCCGGCTGGTCCTAGCCGATGCGCTGGCCTATGCCTGCGAGGCGGCGCCGGACCTGCTGGTGTCGATGGCGACCCTGACCGGCGCGGCGCGGGTGGCGCTGGGGCCGGAGCTGCCGCCGTTCTTCTGCGACGACGATGCCGTCGCCGCGACCTTGCAGGCCGCCGGGCACGCCCATGCCGACCCGATCTGGCGCCTTCCCTTCTGGGAGCCCTATGAGTCGATGATCGAGCCCGGCATTGCCGATCTCGACAACGCGCCTTCGGGCGGGTTTGCCGGGGCGATCACCGCGGCGCTGTTCCTGCGCCGCTTCGCCGCGGGCGCCCGCCGATATGTGCATTTCGACATCTACGGCTGGCAACCCAGCAGCGCGCCGGGCCGTCCCAAGGGGGGCGCCGGACAGGGCATGCGCGCCTTGCTGCACGCTCTGCCCGGGATCCTGGCATGAGCACCGCGATGGACCGCCGCCTGACCCCCGCGACCGAACGTATCGCCCTGGAATCACTGCGCGGCGTGGTGCTGCGCCCGGCCTATACCCCCGGCCGGCCGGTTCGGCTGGCGGTGCCCCTGGCCGATCTCTGCCGCGCGCCGCAGGGTCCGCGCGACCGCCAGGTGAATTTCGGCGCCGACCTTACGCTGCTGGACCAGCAGCAGGATTGGGCCTTCGTCCAGGCGGCGGCCGACGGTTATTGCGGCTGGCTGCGCGCCGAGGACCTGGGCCAGGATCTGCCCGCGATCACCCATCGCGTCAGAGCCCCCGCGACCCATGTCTATGCCCAGCCCGACCTGAAGGCGCGCGAGTTGATGTCGCTGTCCCTGGGTGCCCGGCTGTCGGTGACTGCGCTGCAAGCCGGCTTTGCGCGGCTGGCGCAGGGCGGCTGGGTGCCGGTCCAGCATATCTCGGACCAGCCGGCGTCCGACCCCGGCGCGGTGGCGCAGACGCTGCTGGGCACACCCTATCTCTGGGGCGGAAACAGCCGCTGGGGGATCGATTGCTCGGGCCTGGCGCAGGCGGCGCTTTCGGCCTGCGCCCAGCCCTGCCCCGGCGACAGCGACCTGCAGGAGGCCGCCTTCCCGCCGGCCGCGGACGGGATCCGGCGCAACGACCTGCTGTTCTGGCCCGGCCATGTCGCGCTTGCGCTGGACGGTCAGAACATGATCCACGCCACCGCCTTTGCCATGGCCGTCATCCTGGAACCGATCCAGCAAGCCATCGCCCGCATCGACGCCGCCGGCCAGGGACCGTTCCGAGGCGCACGCCGCCCCCCGCTTGCCGCCACGGGACAGTTCCCCTAGCCTCGCGGAAAGGAAAGGCGGTCATGGTCCATCCCCGGTTTCACAGCGAATTGCGCGCCAACACGCGGTGCGCCGGTTTGGCCTTTACGGAAAGGCGCGGGCCGGTCATGCGCGGATTCCTCGCGACCGAAGAAAGTCCGCGCCGCCTCCTGCCTGCCGGTCGCACCGTCGTCGGGGCAGAGATCGCGCCCGACGACAACGGACCGGCCCTGGCCGAAACCATTGCCCGTGGCGTCGAACCCCTGCCGGCAGAGGTCAACCCACGGTTACGACAACGCATTCTGTTCGGCCGTATCTTCAAGGGCCAGCCCGCGAGGCAACAGTTGCGCAGCTGTCGTGACAGCGCACCACCGCCAGAGCCGGACTACCAAATCGACGCGCATGGACGCCGCTCTGCGGCCACCCGTCCCCGCTCCGGCTTCATCGATGCGGCCGGCGCGTTCTGGGCCCCGCAAAGGCGCGACGACATATGCGGCCCGGTCGGCGCACGCGTCGGAAAGGCGCTTCTGATAAACGTGCGGGACGCGCTTGGGCCCCTCGGCGCGGCGCGGCCCGGCATCGTCGTCACTGACGCCTTGGGACAGATCGGCTCCGGCGACTGCGGATCGATGACGCCGACCGGGATGCCGGCGACGCGCCGGAAACTGGCGCAGAAAGCCGGTAGCGGATCCTTTTCTGAAACCCCTGCGCCTTTCCTCGACGCAACGGTCAAAGGGCAGCCTGCCAGCCGAGCGATCCCAAAGGCGGCAGGTCCTGGCCGGCTGCCGCGGGCGATGAGCGACGCCGGCAGCCCTTTCAACCCGCTCCGGGCTTCTGAACAATCTACCGAGCGGTCGCGATCGGCGACGCGGAACGCCGCCAGAGGCGACGGCGATCGGCGCGCTGCCGCCGCAGGACGGCGCACCGGACCACGCCCGGAAAGTGCCTGCTCTGCAGGACCCGGCAGCGGCCGGCGTCGTGCCCGCAAGATCTTCGCCGCGCAGTTGGCCGCACCGGCCTGATTGCACCCTTTGCCGGCCTACCCGCGATGCTGCGGATTGGGCCGGACCCTCTCGGCGCCACCATGCCGGCGCCCCCAATGACGGAAGACGACATGACGCCTTTTCGCGCCCCTGCCGCCATCCTTGCGCTGCTGGCCGGTCTGCTGACCGGCTCGGCCGCGCTGGCCGATTTCAACGATGCGCCCCCCAACGCCAAGGGCCAGACCCCCGCCTTCCAGGGCCAGACCCGGGCGCCGGTGATCCCGCAAGCCCTGCGGCTTGCGCAAACGCCGCTGGTCGAGGGGCTGCGCAATCCCTGGGGCATGGCGCTTTTGCCCGACGGCAGCCTGCTGATCACCGAAAAGATCGGCGCCATGCGGCTTTACCGCGACGGCAAGCTGTCCCCGCCGCTGAAAGGCCTGCCCGAGGTGGACGACGAGGGCCAGGGCGGGCTTCTGGACGTGGCGGTGGCGCCGAACTTCGCCAGCACTCGCCAGGTCTGGTTCAGCTTTACCCAGCCCCGCGGCGGGCGCGACAGCAGCACCGCCGTCGGCACCGGCCGGCTGTCGCAGGACGGCACCGCGCTTGAAGAGATGCGGGTGATCTTCACCGCCGAACCCGGCATGGAGGCACTCCATCATTTCGGTTCGCGCCTGGTCTTCGATCGCGACGGCCAACTGTTCGTGACCACCGGCGACCGCGGTCTGCCGCCCGAGCAGCCGATCTCTCAGGACCTCAACACCCACCCGGGCAAGGTGCTGCGGCTGGACCCGGCGACAGGGAAAGCCTCGGCCGGCAATCCGTTCACCGGCGGCCAAGGCCTGCCGGAGATCTGGTCCTATGGCCACCGCAACCTGCAAGCCGCGGCGCTGGACCCGCAGGGCCGGCTGTGGACGATCGAACACGGTCCGAACGGCGGGGACGAGCTGAACCTGCCGCAGGCGGGGCGCAACTACGGCTGGCCGGTCATCACCTATGGGCAGAACTACGACGGCAATCCCATCGGCGCCGGGCTGACCGCGCAAGAGGGGATGGAGCAGCCGGTCTATTACTGGGACCCGGTGATCGCCCCCAGCGGCATGATCTTCTATCAGGGCGAGATGTTCCCGGAATGGCAGGGCGACGCGCTGATCGGAGGCTTGCGCGCCGAATCGCTGGTGCGGCTGAAGATCGAGGGCGACCGCGTTACCGGCGAACAGCGCCTCGCCGAGGGCATCGGCCGCGTCCGCGACATCGAGGTGGCGCCAGACGGCGCGCTGCTGGTGCTGATCGACGGCGAATCCGGCAGTTTGCTGCGGCTGACGCGGCGCGGGCGCTAGCGCCCCGCGTCACCGGTCAGACCGGGCGCTGCAGGTCGTCCTCGGCCTCTTCGGGGGAAATACCCAGCGCCTCCATGCCCGCCTCCAGATAGTCGGCCAGCTGCGGCTCGCCCATCAGGTAATCCTCGGTCGGGCTGCGGCGTTCGGTCTTGGCGGTCTCGATCGCCTCCGCCAGGTCCTCGGGACCGAAGGTGTCGCGGCCGATCCACATCACCGCGACCAGGCTGGCCTGTTCGTCCTCGTTCAGGCTGGCGATGAATTCCGCAAGCTCGGCCTGGGTGCCCCGCCCGGTGCGCTGGCCGCTATGCGCCCAGGCATTCACCCCGCTGTCGTATTCGCGGGCGCGGATGATGACATGGGCAAGTTTCTCGGGACTGATTTCCAGCATGGCGGCACCTCTCTTTCCCGACTGTCGCCCCATGCCGCGCCGGGGTCAATCGGGATCGAAGCGATAGCCGGGCGAGCGATGTCCTCGGCCGCCAGCAGAGCTGCGTCGTAGTTGGTCATAGGCCGTCTAGTCGCCGCGGCCCGAGCGATTCTCATGCGGCGAGGGGCGCGGGAGAAACCTGGATGCAATTCCAGCGGCGGCCGGCGTCCAGATGCGCGAGCCGCAGTCAGAGTCCAGCGACCACAACGGCATCGCGGCCAGGTCATGGCGCACCGGCATGGCGCTGCCTCAACGGATGGCGCAGGAAATCGCCGAACTTTGCCGCCTTGGCCAGCCGGATCGAGAGAGAGTCGAAGCCTTGCTCGCCAGCCAGCGACGATAGCGGACCGCCCGCACCCAGGGGTTCAGCGCCAGATAGTCGGCAAAGATCGCCGGATCGACCAGGCCCTCGATATCGGCCTCGAATGTTTCCGCAGCCGTCCCCGCGTCGGCACATCCCTGACCCGCTGCGGCGATTGCGGCCCTTGGGCGTGTCGGACAGGATGATATCGTCCTTTCAGACCAGCGCCTCAAGCGCCAAGGTCAGAAAAATGCTGCCGGCTTTCGGAAGTATGCAGGAGGACATCGTGCTGCCGGGACGATACGCCTAGCGCCCGAACAACCGCTCTATGTCGGAAAGTTTCAGCTCGATCCAGGTCGGGCGGCCGTGGTTGCACTGGCCGGATTTCGGCGTGCGCTCCATCTCGCGCAGCAGGGCGTTCATCTCGTCGCCGGACATGCGCCGGCCCGAGCGCACCGAGCCGTGGCAGGCCATGGAGCTCAGCACCGCATCCACCCGCGCCCGCAGCCGGTCCGAGGCACCCTGGTCGGCCAGATCGTCCAGGATGTCGCGGATCAGCGCCCGGGCATCCAGCCGCCGGACCAGCGCCGGAACCTCGCGCACCGCGACGGCGCCGCCGCCGAAGGGTTCGATCACCAGCCCCATCTGGGCCAAGTCGTCGGCAATGGACAGGATGCGCTGCGCATCGGCATCGGAAAGCTCGACGATTTCGGGGATCAGCAGCGCCTGGGATGCGATGCCATTCGCCTCGATCTGCGCCTTCAGCCGCTCATAGACCAGCCGCTCATGCGCGGCATGCTGGTCGACGATGACGATGCCGCCGGCGGTCTGGGCGATGATCCAATTCTCATGCAGCTGCGCCCGGGCGGCGCCCAGCGGCGCATCCTCGGCCGGTGTCTCGGGTTCGGGCTCGACACGGGCGGTCGGGGTTTCGGCAAAGCCCGGGGCCTGGAAGGCCAGGCTCGTCGCGATCGCCACTCCCGAAGGCCGCGCCGGCGCATAGCTCGCCTGATAGGCGCGCGGCGCCGGTTCTGGCCGCGCCGCCGCCAGCGCCTCGGCCGCCACAGTGGTGGAGCTGCGATGCCCGGCCCCGGCCAGCGCGTGGCGCAGGGCGCTCACCACCAGCCCGCGGGCAATGTCGGGCTCGCGGAACCGCACCTCGGCCTTGGCGGGATGCACGTTCACATCGACCGCATGCGGCTCGCAGGCCACGAACAGCACCGCCGCCGGATGCCGGCCCGAAGGCAGCACGTCCATATAGCCCGCCCGCAACGCCCCGGTCAGCAGCTTGTCGCGCACCGGCCGACCGTTCACGAACAGATGCTGCGCCACCGCCGCGCCGCGCGAATAGGTCGGCAGCGCGGCGAAGCCGGTCAGGCTGATGCCGTCCCGCTCGGCGCCGATAGGCAGGGCATTGTCGATGAACTCGCGCCCCATCACCCGCGATAGCCGGGTCTGCAAGGCGTCGAACAACTCGCCCTGTTCGGCATCGGTGCGGAACAGCAGCTTGCCCTCGTCCTCGTCGGTCAGGGTGAAACCGACAAAGGGCTCGGCCATGGCCAGGCGGCGGATCACCTCGGCCACGGCCTGGGTCTCGGCCCGCTCGCTGCGCAGGAATTTCAGCCGGGCGGGGGTGGCGAAGAACAGGTCGCGCAGCTCGACCACGGTGCCGCGATTGCCGGCGGCGGGCTTGACCGGCCCGATGCGCCCGCCCGAGACTGCGATCTGCGCCGCCTCGAACCCCTGCGCGCGGCTTGTGATCGCAAGCCGGCCGACCGCGCCCAGGCTGGGCAGCGCCTCGCCGCGAAAGCCGAAGCTGCGAATGTCCAGAAGGTCGCTGCCGTCGATCTTGCTGGTGGCGTGGCGGGCCAGCGCCAGCGGCAGGTCGTCGCCCGTCATGCCGCAACCGTCGTCCAAAACCCGGATCAGCGCCTTGCCGCCCTTGGCGATGGCCACGTCGATGCGGGTCGCGCCGGCATCCAGCGCATTCTCGACCAGTTCCTTGACCGCCGAGGCCGGACGCTCGACCACCTCGCCCGCCGCGATGCGGTTGGCGGCGGACTCGTCCAACTGCCGGATCACAGGGCGCATCTTGTTTGCGTGACTGTTCATGCCCCCAGATCTAGCATCTCGGCCACAGATTCGCTAGCCGCCCGCGCGACACGCCCCGTCTTTCCGTTTTCCAAATACCCCAGCCGCCGCGCCGTCAATCGGTAGCGGTCACGCCCTCGGGCCGCCCGACCAGCACGAAGCGGATCTGGTCGGAATGCAGCAGCCGCTTCGCCACGCGCTGCACGTCCGCCGCTGTCACCGCCTCGACCTTGGCATTGCGGGTGTTGACGTAATCGGCGGGCAGGCCGATCAACTGCATCCCGGCCAGGATGCCGGCGATCTTGCCGTTACCGTCGAAGCGCAGCGGGTATTCGCCGGTCAGATAGGTCTTGGCGTCGTTCAGTTCCTTCTCGGTGACGCCGCCCTCGGCGAAACGGTCCCATTCGCTGCGGATCAGGCCCACCGCCTCGGCCACCTTGTCATTGGCGCTGGCCATGCCGCCCTGCCAGGTCTCGCCGTAAAGCCCGTTGGCAAGGCCGGTGCCGACGCCATAGGTCAGCCCGCGCTTCTCGCGGATCTGGTCCATCAGACGCGAGGAAAACCCGCCACCGCCCAGGATATGGTCGGCGACATAGGCGGCGAAGTAATCCGGATCGGACATCGGCAGGCCAGGCTGGGCGAAACTCACCACGGTCTGCGGGCTGTCCCAGTCGATCACCGTCACGCCACCCTTCAGCGCCAGCGTGGCCGGCTGCGGCAAGGGCGCCGAGCCCTTTTCCGGCAGCCCGCTCAGCAGCGTGTCGATCAGCTTGCCCAGGTCCTCGGCCGATATGTCGCCGGCGGCGGCCACGACCACGCGGTCGCGGGCCAGCACCCGGTCCTTGGCGGCGACCAGATCGTCGCGGGTCAGCGCCGCCACCGATTCGGCGGTGCCGTTGATCGAGGTCGCATAGGGGTGCTCGCCCCAGGCCAGCCGGGCCAGCTCCTTGGTGGCGATGCTTTGCGGATCGGTCGCCTCGGACCGGATCACCGCCTGCAGCTGCGCCCGCACCCGCTCGACCGCATCGGCGTCGAAACGCGGCTCGACCAGCGCCTGGCGCAGCAGATCGACGGCCTGGTCGCGGTTCTCGGTCAGCATCCGGGCATTGACGGTCAGCGCGTCGTCGCCGACGTCGAAGCGGTTCTGCGCGCCCAGCCCCTCGACCGCCTCGGCATAGGCGACCGAATCCATTGCGCCCGAACCATCTTCCAGCAGCGCGGTCATCAGGCTCATCTCGCCGCGCTTGCCCGGCGCGTCGAGGCTGGCGCCGCCCTTGAACATCAGCGACAGCGCGGTGAAGGGGATCGAGTGATCCTCGACCAGCCAGGCCTTGATGCCGCCGGGCGAGGTGATCTGCTGGATCTCGATGGCGCTGGCGGGCAGGCTGGCCAGCGCGACGAAGACGAAGGTGACAAGCGCGCGGATCATTCGACATCTCCGGTCTGGGCGGCGGGCAGGGGCTGGGGCGCGTCCGAGGCATCGGCGCCGGGCTGCGGCAGCAGCCAGCCGGTCACGGTCGCGGGGTTTTCCAGCACCAGTTTCGCGGCGGCGGTGATGTCCTCGGGCGTGACGGCGGCCAGCACGTCGGGCCAGTCGTTCACGTCCTCGACCGTCAACCCGGTCGCCAGCCCCTGGCCATAGTCATAGGCGCGGCCATGCGCCGAATCCTGCGCATAGACCCGGGCAGCGCGGATCCGGGTCTTGACCCGTTCCAGCTGCGCCGCATCCGGGCCGTCCTGCAGGAATGTCTTCAGCGCCGCATCCAGCGCCGCCTCGGCATCGGCATTCTCGACCCCCGACGCCGGCACCAGCGACAGCCCGAAGGTGGTCGGATCGACCGAGAACCCGTCATAGGAGGCATCGACGTAAAGCGCCTTGCCGGTCAGCACCAGCTCGCGCGCCAGCACCGAGGTCTGGCTGGACCCGGCCAGCAGCTCGGCCAGCACGGTCAGCGCGGCGGCGGTCTTCTGATCCTCGTGCCGGCGCTGCGGCGCGATCACCGTGCGCAGCATCACCGGCTGGGCGACGCGGGCGTCGACCCGCTCCATTCGGCGGGGCGAGCGTTGCACCGGCTCTTGCGGCCGCGGCAGCCTGGTCGAATCGGGCTTGGTGGCGATGGGGCCGTAATATTGTTCGGCCAGTTCTCGGGCCTTCTCGGCCGTCACGTCGCCGGCAATGACCAGCACCGCGTCGTTCGGGGCATAATGCGCGTCATACCAGGCGATGGCGTCGTCGCGGGTCAGCCCCTCCATCTCTTGCCGCCAGCCGATCACCGGCCGGCCATAGGGGTGGTTGTAGAACTGCACCGCGCTGCGTTCCTCGGAGAATTCCGCGCCGGGGTCGCTGTCGGTGCGCTGCGAGCGTTCTTCCAGCACCACCTGGCGCTCGGCCTGCCAGTCGTCCTCGCCGATCTTAAGGTTCGCCATGCGGTCGGATTCCATCTCCATCACCAGCGGCAGGCGGTCGGCGGCGATACGCTGGAAATAGGTGGTGTAGTCGTAGCTGGTAAAGGCGTTGTCCATGCCGCCATTGGCGGTCACGGTCTTGGACAGCTCGCCCGGCCCCAGCTTGTCGGTGCCCTTGAACATCAGGTGTTCCAGGTAATGCGCGATGCCCGACTTGCCCGGCTGTTCGTCGGCCGAGCCGATCTTGTACCAGACCATCTGCACCACCACCGGGGCGCGGTGATCCTCGATCACCACGGCCTCAAGGCCGTTCGGCAGGGTGAAATGGCTGATGCCTTCGGGCGGCGCGGCCAGGGCGGGCGAGACGGCCAATATCAGCGCAAGCGGCGCAAGGCGAAGGGAAATCTTCATGGGCAGGCTCCGGGTCGGGGTCGCGCACAGACCCTGCCCCGGCGGGCATCGCGGCGCAAGCCCGCCCCCCGTCATCTAACCGTGATCGCCGGGCGGGGCGGAGTCAGTCCGCCAGGCGGTCTTCCTGGTATTTCCGGGCCGGAAGCGGCGCCCCCGTGGCCGCATCCCGGCCACCCGGCGGCGGCGCCGAGGGCAGCAGCACGCCGGTCGGGCGCCAGCGTTCCGCCTCGGCCCAGCTGTCCAGCGTCATCGGCTCATAGGCGCGGTAATAGACATTGGTGCGCGCCAACACCTCCAGCAGGCGGCGCGAGTGGCGGCTGCGCCATTCCACGTCCTCTTGCGCCGTCGTCTGGCGGATCGCCGCATCGCGACCCAGCCGCGAGGCGTAAGAGATCAGCGCGCCATCGGCCACGCCGACGCCCTGCGCCGACAGTTGCCCGGGATTGCCGCCCAGCGCCGCCACCGCATCGGCCTGCGGCGTCGGATCGGTGACATTGCTGCCGCCCGGCGTCGGCGCGGGCAAGGCGGCCAGGTCCGTGGGCATCTGCAAGGGCTTGGTCGGCAGGATGGCGAATTCGTCGGGGCTGGAACGCCCCGAGGAAATGTTCATCAGATGCGGATCGGTGCTGCAGGCCGCCAGGCCCAGCATGGTCATCATCAGCGCGATCGCCCGCATCTTCCGTCCCTCACGTTCTTCTGGCGCCGTTCTAGCGTGAATTGCCGGCCCCGTCACGGGTCTTGTCGTCCAGGGCCAGTTCCGGCTGGGTCTCGTCGCCCGGCAAAGGCGCAGGCTCGGCCGCGGCCTGGGGTTTCGGGGCGCGCGGCTTGCTGGGCGCGCGGCGTTTCTTCGGCTGCGACTTGGCTTTCGGCGGCAGCAGCACCAGTCCCAGCGCCCCGGCAAAGATCGCGATGTCGGCGACGTTGAAGCTGTAGGGGTTCTGCCAGCCCGGCAGCGACATGTTCAGGAAATCCGCCACCGCACCATAGATCAGCCGGTCGACGACATTGCCCAGCGCTCCGCCGATCAGGAACCCGGCCGAGACCTGGGCAAAGCGCGAAGGCTTGGCCCGCCCGATCCAGACCGCCACCCACAGGCAGACCGCCAGCGCGATGGCGATCAGCACCCAGCGCATAACGTCCACGTCGCTGGCGAACAGGCCGAAGTTCATGCCCTGGTTCCATGCCATGCGCAGGTTCAGCCAGGGATCCACGAGGTCGATCTCGCGCACCCGATCAAGCCGCATCACATGCACGACCAGGTATTTCAGCGCCTGGTCCAGCAGGAAGACCAGCCCCGCCGTCAGCAGGACCGGCCGCCAGACGCGCGGCGGCGGCACCTTCCTGCCGCGCCGCTTCGGGGCCACCGGGCTTTTCCGGGCCTTGGGGGTCGTCGTCGTCGCCATCAGTGCCGGAAGTGCCGCTGGCCGGTAAAGACCATCGCCAGGCCCAGCCGGTCGGCGGTCGCGATCACCTCGTCGTCGCGCATCGAGCCGCCGGGCTGGATCACCGCCTTGGCGCCGGCCTCGGCCAGCGCCTCGATGCCATCGGCGAAGGGGAAGAAGGCGTCCGAGGCCACGGCCGAGCCGATGGTCAGCGCCTGGGCCAGGCCCAGTACCTCGGCCATGTCCTCGGACTTGCGCTTGCCGATGCGGGTCGAATCGACCCGGCTCATCTGGCCGGCGCCGATGCCGACCGTCGCCAGGTCCCTGGCATAGACGATGGCGTTCGATTTCACATGCTTGGCCACGGTCCAGGCAAAGAGCAGGTCCTGCAGCTCGGCCTGGCTGGGTTGGCGCTGCGTCACCACCTTCAGGTCCGAGGGCAGGATCACGCCATTGTCGCGGCCCTGCACCAGGAAGCCGCCAGTGACTTGGCGGAAGCTCAGGCCCGGCGCCTTGGCATCGGGCAGCCCGCCGGTGGTCAGCAGCCGCAGGTTCTTCTTGGCCGCGAAGATCTCCTTCGCCTTGTCGGTGGCGTCGGGGGCGATCACGACCTCGGTGAAGATCTCGGTGATGGCTTTCGCCGTCTCGCCGTCGAGCCGGGTGTTCAGCGCGATGATGCCGCCGAAGGCCGAGGTGCGGTCGCAGTCGAAGGCGCGCCGATAGGCATCGACGGCGCTGTCGCCGCGGGCCACGCCGCAGGGGTTGGCGTGCTTGATGATCGCCACCGCCGGGCCTTGCGCGGGGTCGAACTCGACCACCAGCTCAAAGGCGGCGTCGGTGTCGTTGATGTTGTTGTAGGACAGTTCCTTGCCCTGCCATTGCCGGGCGGTGGCGACCCCCGGACGGTCCGAACCGTCGCGATAGAAGGCCGCCTGCTGATGCGGGTTCTCGCCATAGCGCAGGGTCTGGGCCAGCTCGCCGGCAAAGGCGCGGCGGCGCGGCGCCGCCTCGCCGATCTGCGCCGCCATCCAGGTCGAGACCGCCGCGTCATAGGCCGCCGTCCGCGCATAGGCGATCTGCGCCTGCCGCTGGCGGAAGCCGTAGCTGGTCATGTCGTCGTTCGCGTCCAGTTCCGCCAGCACGGCGGCGTAGTCCTGCACATCCACGACCACGGTGACGAAGGCGTGGTTTTTCGACGCCGCACGGATCATCGCCGGGCCGCCGATGTCGATGTTCTCGATGCAGTCGTCGTAATCGGCGCCCTTGGCCACGGTGGCCTCGAACGGATAAAGGTTCACCACCAAGAGGTCGATCATCTCGATGCCGTGGCTGCGCGCCGCCGCCATGTGCTCTTCGTTGTCGCGCAGCGCCAGCAACCCGCCATGCACGACCGGATGCAGCGTCTTGACGCGGCCGTCCATCATTTCCGGGAAGCCGGTGACCTCGGCCACGTCCTTGACCGTCAACCCGGACTCGCGCAGCGCCTTGGCGGTGCCGCCGGTCGAGAGCAGCTCGACGCCCCGCGCCGAAAGCGCCCGCGCGAAGTCCAGAAGGCCGGTCTTGTCGGAAACGGAAATCAGCGCGCGCTTCAGCGGAATGCGGTCGGTCATCGGTCTCGGGCCCCGTGATGGAATGGCGGATTTGGCCCGTCACCTAGCGCCGGAACGGGCCAAGGTCCAGCCGATCTGGATGGCGCGGCCCTGCAAGCTGGCGGAAATCACGATCTGGCGCGACGGGCGCGGCTCGGCCAGCGCCCGGTCCAGCAGGCAAGAGGCCTCGAGTCGCGCCTGCCCGACGCCGTCATGGGAAAAGACCCATGCGTCGCCGGTGGGCAGGGTCAGATGCACCTCGGCGCCCTCGATGCGGGCCTGCACCTCGGGGTGCAGGTGGAAGCGGATGTCGAAACCCAGCCCTTCCTCGGGGCGGACCCGGTCCAGCCGCGCCTGCGCGCTGGCATCCAGCGCCGCCAGCGAATCCTCGCCCTTGAGGCCCAGCCCGTCGGGGTCAAGCCAAAGCTCGCGCAGATGGGTCAGCCCGTGGCTCGCCAGCCAGCCGTCGTGGCCGGCCAGCAGATGCGCGGGCTCGGGCGCGTGGGCGGGGCCGAAATCGGGCGCGGTCAGATTGCCCAGCGCGTCGCAATCGCCGGCCCAGACCAGGTCCGGGCGCTCGGTCAGGATGTCGGGCTCGCCCTCCTGCCGGTTCGGGTTCAGCCGCGAGGAGGACAGGCCGGCGAGGCACACGGCCGAATGGCAGGGCGTGGCGCGGCTCGCCTTGGCCCAGAGCGGGCCGAAGCCGTCGCCGGGACCACAGTTCACGATCAGCGGCTGGCGGGCCACGGTCAGTTCGAAGGCCAGCGTCGAGGCATGCGCCCGCACCGCCGCCGGACCGCCGGGCGGCGGCGCCGCGTCCAGGATCAGCGTCGTGCGCGCCCGCGCCATGCGGGCAAACCCCATGGCGAGCCCGTGCGCGGGCAGTGCCGCGCCCTCGGCCGCGCGCAAACAGCGGTCCAGCCGCCCCGCCGCGCCGCGCCCGCCGCCGTGGAAACAGGGCAGCGCGCCGTCGGCATGGCGCAGCGCCCGCAGGACCGGCGCGATCTGGCCGATGATGCCGCGCAGCTCGGCCGGCGCATCCAGCCCGGCCTCGTCCGCGACCTCCTGCGCCCAGACCAGCAGCGCCATGGCATCCAGCAGCGATTCGGGTGCCCGCGCCTCGGTCAGGGTGTCCAGGCCCATGGCGTCGGCCTCTTCGGCCAGCGCGATCAGCGCCGGCAGCGCCAGCGCCTGGCGGTCGCGCAGATACATGGCGCCGATGGCGAGCCCGGCCAGCGCCTCGAGCCGGCAGAGCCCGTCCTCGCTGTCATACCAGCTGTCGCGCAGGTGGTTCAGGTGCTGGTCGAGGGCGCGGAAATAGGGCCCGGCGCCGTCGCGGTCGAGGCCGGGCAGGATCATGCCGGCATGGAAGATCCAGCGCAGCACGCGGCGGCCGGCGATCTCGGGAGCCCATTCCGGCGCGTCGGGCCGGGCCTCGGGGTGGCGGCGGATCCAGCGCAGCACGTGATCCTGCGCCACCGCGCGGGCCTTGGGCGTGCCGACCGCGGCCAGGTCGTCGAGCCAGCCGAAGCCGTTCAGCTCGGCCGCGATGCTGGGGGGCAGATCGGCGGCGAAGAAATCGCCGCTGACGGCGATGCCGCCCAGGTGCATCTCGCCGGCGACGATATGCTCGCCCCGGCCGGGATGTCCTATGGCCTTGGGTTCGGGGCGGCGCAAAAAGCCCCGTGGCGCGGCAGCGATTTCGGTCATGGGCAACGCATTGACTAGGACGATGCAACCTTAGGGCGGCTAAGCGGATTTCCGCAAGCGCGCGATGAAGAAGCCGTCCATACCGCCGCGTTCCGGCCACAGGTCGGGCCGCAGCCGCAAGCCGCCCTGTTCGGTGATCCAGCCGGGCTGGATCCCCGGCGCCTGCGGCGGCTCGACGGTCAGGCCGGGATGGCGCGAGAGGGCGGCGGCCAGTTGCTCCTCGCCCTCGGCCGGCAAGAGCGAGCAGGTGGCATAGACCAGCCGGCCGCCGGGCCTGAGCAGGGTCAGGGCGTGGTCGATCAGCCGGGCTTGCAGCGCGGTCAGGTCGCGCAGGCCGGCGCCGTCGCGGATCAGCGGCAGTTCGGGGTGGCGGCGGATGGTGCCGGTGGCCGAGCAGGGTGCATCCAGCAGCACCGCGTCGAGCGGCTCCTCGGGCCGCCAGGTCAGCGCGTCTCCCGCGACGATTTCGGCGGCAAGGCCGCAGCGGGCAAGATTTTCGGCCACGCGGGCCAGCCGCGATTCCGAGATGTCCAGCGCCGTGACCCGTGACCCGGCGGTCGCCAGTTGCAGCGTCTTGCCGCCCGGCGCGGCGCAGAGATCGGCCACGGTCTCGCCCGGCTGCGGGTCCAGCACGCGCACCGCCATGGCGGCGGCGGCGTCCTGCACCCACCAGTCGCCGGCATCATAGCCCGGCAGGGCCGAGACCTGGGTGCCGGCCGGCAGCCGGTGCGAGCCGGTGGGCAGCGCATCGCCCGGGCAATCCGCGGCCTTGGGGGTCAGGTCCAAGGGCGCGCCGGCCTCATGCGCGGCCTCGATGGCGCGGGCGGCGGGTTTGCCCCAGGCGGCGACGATGGGCTTGCGCAGCCAGCCGGGCATGTGCTGCGGCGGCAGCCCGACCCAGGTCTCGGCCGAAGCCGACACCTTGCGCAGCACCGCGTTCACCATGCCCGAGGCCGCCTGGCCCTTGGGTCCCGAGGCGCGGGCCAGCGCCACGGCGGCATTGACCGCGCCATGCGGCGCCTCGCCCAAGGCCAGCATCTCGACGGTGGCGAGGCGCAGGATGCGCTGGATCTCGGGGCGCGGGCGGCGGGCGAGGAAGGGGGCGAGCAACGCATCGGCGCGGGCCTGGCGGCGCAGCACCTCGCGCGCGAGGCGGCGGGCGCGGGCGCGGTCGGGCGGGGCGGCGCCCTCGATCAGCGCCGCGGCCTCGTCCAGCGTGGCGCCCTCTTCCACCGCGGCGAGCAGGCGCAGCGCGCCCGAACGGGCGCCGTCCCTGCCCGACCTGTCCTGTGACTTGTCCAAACCCGACCCCTTGCCTAGATTGGCAGGGTCTAGCGTGAAGCAGGGGAAATCGCCATGACCGACCGCAAGGATCTGCCGCCCGCCGCGCAACGCGCGCTGGCCGAGGCCGAGGAACGCCGCAAGGCCGCCGCGCCGCTGGACCTGCCGGTCGAGCTGGGCGGCCGCGACGGGCCGGAGCCGGTGCGCTATGGCGATTACGAGAAAAAGGGCCTCTGCGTCGATTTCTGAGCCGCTTTCGCCCGGCCGCACGGTCGGCGTGGGTATTTGGAAAACGGAAAGAACCCAGCCGCTGGCGAATCCGTGATCCGCTGCGCGGCGGTCGTTTACTTGCCATTGGGATTTGGCCGCTAAACAATGCCGAAAACCACCAAACCGCAAGGGACGGCAGATGGCCTTCGGGCAAGCGATCTTGAGACAGGCGGCGCTGGCCTTGCTGCTGGCCGGGCAGGCCTTGGCCCAGCAGGGCGAGCGCGAGCCGCAGGGGCCGCGCCAGGTCGGCGTCATGGTCGCGGCCGAACAGGACGTGCCCTATACCGTGACCCTGCCCGGCCGCGCCATCGCCTTTCAGCAGACCGGCATCCGGCCGCAGGTCGGCGGCGAGGTGCTGGAGATCGCCTATGATCCCGGCAAGCCGGTCAAGGCCGGCGACGTGCTGTTCCGGCTGGACCCCGAGACGCTGGCCGCCGCGCTAGCCGCCGCCGAGGCCGCCGTGGCCGGGGCCGAGGCCAGCCTGACCCAGGCGCAGAACACCGTCACCCGCTATCGCCGGCTGGAGGGTTCGGGCGTGTCGGCCGTGGAGCGCGCCAATGCCGAGGTGGCGCTGAAACAGGCCGAGGCCGGGCTGAAATCCGCCGAGGCCGCCCGCGATGCCGCCCGCCTGTCGCTGGACCGGACCGAGATCCGCAGCCCCATCGCCGGGGTTCCGGACGTGCCGCAGGTCTCGGTCGGCGACCTGGTCACGGCGAGCCAGTCCGAGGCGCTGACCACGATCACGCAGCTGGACCCGATCTATGTCGACGTCTCCGAAAGCTCGGCCCGGCTCTTGCGCAACCGGGCACGGATCGACGCCGGGCAGCTGACCACCAATGGCAAGACGCCGGCCGAGCTGATCCTGGAGACCGGCGAGACCTACCCTGGCAGCGGCCGCATCGTCAGCCCCGGCATCCTGGTGTCCACCACCACCGGCACCGTGCCGATCCGGCTGCGCTTCGACAATCCGCAGGCGCTGATCCTGCCCGGCCAGTTCCTGCGCGTCCGGCTGACCCAGGGCAGCACCCGCGCCGTGCTGGTGCCGCAGCGCGCCACCCGCCGCGCCACGGACGGCACCCTGACCGCCTTCGTCGTGCGCGAGGGCAAGGCCCAGCAGGTCACGCTGAGCGAGCAGGGCAGCTGGAACAACAGCTGGATCGTCAGCCAGGGCGTCAGCCCCGGCGAGCAGCTGATCCTGGACGGGTTGCAGGACCTGCGCCCCGGCACCGAGGTCAAGACCGTCCCCGTCACCATCGACGCCGAGGGCGTGGTGCGCGAGGCGGTGGAAGGCTGATGGCGAAGTTCTTCATCCACCGCCCGGTCTTTGCCTGGGTGCTGGCCATCGTCACCATGCTGGCCGGGGCCTGGGCGGTTCTGGGCCTGCCCATCTCGCAATATCCGGACATCGCGCCGACCACGGTGCGGATCACCGCCAATTATTCCGGCGCCACGGCGCGGGCGGTGCAGAATTCCGTCACCACACCCATCGAGGACGTGCTGACCGGGCTCGACGGGCTGCTCTACACCACCTCGATCTCGTCCACCGGGCGCTCGGCCATCGTCCTGACCTTCGACGACAGCGTGACGCCCACCGATGCCTTGAACGAGGTGCAGGCCAAGGTGCGCTCGGTCGAGGGCCGGCTGCCCGGGCCGGTGCAGAACGACGGGGTCAGCATCAGCCGGACCTCGACCTCGACGCTGATGGTGGGCGCGCTGGTCTCGACCAGCGGCAAGCAGTCCACCATTGAGCTGGGCAACCTCTTGGAGCAGGTGGTCGAGGGGCCGGTCAAGCGCACCGAGGGCGTCGGCGGGGTCAATGTCTTCGGCTCGGGCTATGCGATGCGGATCTGGATGGATCCGCTGCGGCTGGCGCAGTTCCAGCTGACGCCGACCGACATCACCACCGCCGTGGCGCAGCAGAACAGCACCGTCTCGGTCGGCGCGCTCGGCAGCCAGCCGGTGGTCGCGGGCCAGCAGTTCACCGCCACGGTCACCGCGCAGAGCCAGCTGACCTCGGTCGAGGATTTCCGCAACATCCTGCTGAAGACCGGCGAGGACGGCGCCGCCGTGCGCTTGGGCGACGTGGCCGAAGTCGCGATCGGCCAGGTCAGCTATGGCCGCGATTCGCGCTTCAACGGCATGAACGCCTCGGGCTTCGCGGTGAACCTCGCCTCGGGGGCGAATGCGGTCGAGACCTCGCGCGCGGTGCGCGCCACGCTGGACGGGCTGGCCTCGGCCCTGCCCGAGGGGGTCGAGCTGCGCGTCGCCTATGACACCGCCCCTTTCGTCGAGCTGTCGATCGAGAAGGTCTGGCACACGCTGCTGGAAGCCATCGTGCTGGTCTTTCTGGTCATCCTGATCTTCCTGCAGAACTGGCGGGCGACGCTGATCCCGATCATCGCCATCCCAGTCGTGCTGCTGGGCACCTTCGCCATGCTGGCGGCGCTTGGGTATTCCATCAACACGCTGACGATGTTCGCCATGGTGCTGGCCATCGGGTTGCTGGTCGACGACGCCATCGTCGTGGTCGAGAACGTCGAGCGCGTCATGGCCGAAGAGGGGCTGGACCCGGTCGCCGCCACCGAAAAGAGCATGGGCCAGATCAGCGGCGCGCTGATCGGCATCGCCCTGGTCTTGTCGGCGGTGTTCCTGCCAATGGGCTTCATGCCCGGCTCGACCGGGGTGATCTATAGGCAGTTCTCGGTAACCATCATCACCGCCATGGTGCTGTCGCTTGCCGTGGCGCTGATCCTGACCCCCGCCATGTGCGCCACGCTGCTGCGCCGCGGCCACGGCGCGCCGCGCTTTGCCCCGGCGCGCTGGTTCAACGCCGGGTTCGAGCGGCTGACGGCGGGCTATTCCGCCACCGTGCGGCGCAGCCTGCGCCGGCCGATGCTGGTCATGCTGGTGCTGGCGGCGATCAGCTACGGCGCCTTCGACCTGTTCGGGCGGCTGACCACCACCTTCATCCCCTCCGAGGACCAGGGCGTGTTGCAATCGCGCATCACCCTGACCGAGGGCTCGACCGCGCAGCAGACCGCCGCCGTGGTGCGCGAGATCGAGGACTACATGCTGACCGAGGAAAAACACGCGGTCAGCTCGGTCTTCGTGGCGATGGGCTTCGGCCCCTCGGGCACGGCGCAGAACCGGGCGACGATCTTTGTCCGGCTGCACCCCTTCGACCAGCGCAGCGACCCGTCGCAATCGGCCAAGGCCTTGGCGCAGCGGGCAAACCAGCACTTCTCGGGCCATCGGGCCGGGCGGATCTTCTTCATGCAGCCGCCGGCGATCCCGCGGCTGGGCGACACCTCGGGCTTCACCATGTATGTCATGGACCAGTCCGGCGCCGGCATCGAGGCGCTGACCGAGGTGGCGGAGCGGCTGGAGGAACAGGCCGGCCAGGATCCGCGGGTGCAGAACCCCGAGGCGCAGAACTCCGAGGACGATGCGGCGCTGAGGATCGACATCGACCAGCAGAAGGCGGAAAGCCTCGGCATCTCGGTTCCGGCGGTGAATTCGATGCTGTCGACGATCTTTGCCGGCACCGAGGTGAACGACTTCGCCCTGGGCGCACAGCTGCGTCCGGTGATCGTGCAGGCGGCGGCGGCGAACCGCATGCAGCCCGAGGACATCGACAGCTGGTATGCCCGCAATGGGCAGGGCGAGATGGTGCCCTTCAACGCCTTCATGGCCACCCGCTGGGAGCCGGTCGAGCCGCGGCTGGCGCGCATCGACGGCATCGACGCCATCGAGATCGAGGGCGAGCCCGGCCCCGGCTACAGTTCCGGCAGCGCCATGGACGCGATGGAGGAGTTGGTCGCCGCCCTGCCCGGCAACTATGGCATGGCCTGGACCGAGCTGTCCTATCAGGAGCGCCAGGCCGGCAACCAGGCGCCCTGGCTTTTTGCCCTGTCGGCGCTGGTGGTGTTCCTGTCGCTGGCGGCGCTTTACGAAAGCTGGTCGATCCCGTTCTCGGTCATGCTGGCGGTGCCGGTGGGGGTGCTGGGCGCGGTGGTGGCGGCCCTGGCCTTCGACCAGTCGAACGACGTCTATTTCAAGGTCGGCATCCTGACCACCATCGGCCTTGCGGCCAAGAACGCCATCCTGATCGTCGAATTCGCCCGCGACCTGCAGCAGTCGGGCCGCTCGGCCGTCGAGGCGGCGGCGCTGGCCGCGCGCCAGCGGCTGCGGCCGATCCTGATGACATCGCTGGCCTTCATCCTGGGCGTGCTGCCCCTGGCGGTGGCGCGGGGCGCCGGGGCGGGGGCGCAGAATTCCATCGGCATCGGGGTGATGGGCGGGATGATCGCCGCGACCTTCCTTGGCATCTTCATGGTTCCGGCCTTCTACGTTACGGTGCGCCGACTGACCGATAGGAGGGCCTCGCGATGAACGACCACCCCAGACTGACCTCGCTGGCGCATGGCGGCGGCTGCGGCTGCAAGCTGGCGCCCTCGGTGCTGCGGGAATTGCTGGCGGGACAGCCTGTGGCCCAGGCCTTTCCGCAGCTGCTGGTCGGGACCGAGACCTCGGACGACGCGGCGGTGTATCAGGTGGACGAGAACACCTGCGTCATCGCCACCACCGATTTCTTCATGCCGATGGTGGACGACCCGCGCGCCTTCGGCCGCATCGCCGCGACCAATGCGATTTCCGACGTCTATGCCATGGGCGGACGGCCGATCATGGCGCTGGCGATCCTGGGCATGCCCATCGACAAGCTGGCGCCCGAGCAGATCCGCGAAATCCTCGAGGGCGGGCGCGACATCTGCCATCAGGCCAGCATCCCGGTCGCGGGCGGCCATTCCATCGACGCCCCCGAGCCGATCTATGGCCTGGCCGTGATCGGCCTCTGCCACCCGTCCGAGCTGCGCCGCAATGCCGATGCGCGGCCGGGCGACGCGCTGATCCTGACCAAGGGGCTGGGTGTCGGCATCTATTCCGCCGCGATCAAGAAGGGCGCGCTGGACCAGGCCGGCATCGACGAGATGGTCGCCTCGACCACCACGCTGAACAAGGTCGGCACCGAGCTGGCCAAGCGGGCCGACGTCCATGCCCTGACCGACGTGACCGGCTTCGGCATCCTGGGCCACGGGCTGGAGATCGCCCGCGGCGCCGGGCTGCAGCTGCATCTGGACCAGGCGGCGCTGCCCTTGCTGAGCCGCGCGGCGGAGCTGGCCGAGGCCGGGTTCGTCACCGGCGCCTCGGTGCGGAACTGGGCCGCCTATGGCGCCGAGGTGGCGCTGCCCGAGGGGCTGGCCGATTGGCGCCGGCATCTGCTGACCGACCCGCAGACCTCGGGCGGGCTTCTGGTCGCCGTGGCGCCCGAGGCGGCGGATGCGGTGCTGGCGCAGATTCGTGCCGCCGGTCATCCGCTGGCCGCCGTGGTCGGACATTGCGCGGCGGGCGAGGCCGGGATCTCGGTCGACTGACGCTTTTTGAGTATTTGAGGAACGAAGAAGCCCGGCGGGGGGCAGGAACCGCTGCCGCCGGCCAGCGTTGGGGCGGCAGGAGGATCGTCCCATGTCCCGGATCACGACCCAGATCGCGATGCCCGCCGCCTTGCTTGGCCTGATGCTGGTCCTTGCCGCGCCGCTGGCGGCCCAGACCACGGAGCCCGCACCGCAAACCCAGGCCCAGACCGCGCCGGAAAACGGCGTGTCGCCCCCATCGCAGCCCAGCCCCGCGCAGCCGGCGGCGTCGAGCCAGGGCGAATGCCCGCCCACCGCCGCAAAGGCCGAGCCGGCGACGCCGGAAGGGGCCTCGTCCGACGGGACGGCGCCGGAGAATTCCGGCTCGACCGGCTGGACCGGTGGCACCGGCGGCTCGCAGATCGGAACCAACCCCTCGGGCGCGAGCCATGCCACCAAAAGCTGGCACGCACCGACCGCACGTGGGCTGGATCTAAAAGGGCGGCCCGATCCCGCGCCAGCGTGCTGAACCCTGTTCCGCGATCGCATTGACCTCGTCCGCCGCGGTGCCGAAAATGCCGCTGCAAAAACCGGGGGACCGCAATGACCGACAGCCTGCCTGCCTTTGACCAAGCCCATTCGCCCTATTCCGAATCGCTGGGCATGCAGATCGTCTCGGCCACGCTGGAGGAGGTCGTAATACGCATGCCCGTCACCCATGCGCTGACCAACCGCAACGGCGTGCTGCATGGCGGCGCGATCATGAGCCTGGCGGATCACGCCGCCGGCACCGCGACCTATCTGCGCCTGCCCGCGGGCACCGCCACCACGACGCTGGAAAGCAAGACCAATTTCCTGCGCCCGCTACGGCTGGGCGATGTGGCCGAGGCGCGGCCGAAGCCCTTGCACCTGGGCCGCACCACGATGATCTGGCAAACCGACGTCCGTCGCGGCGACGGCAAGCTGGCCGCGGTGGTGATCCAGACCCAGCTGGTGCTGGAGTGGAAGGATCCCGCCTAGTCCGCCGGGCCAAGCGTCACCTCGACCGGGGCCAGCCCCTCGACGCTGCCGGTCAGACGGTCGCCCGGGTTCACCGCGCCCACCCCGGCCGGCGTGCCGGTCATGATCAGGTCGCCCGGCACAAGGTGATAGTAGTGCGACAGGTCGGCGACCAGCTCCGGCACCGACCAGACCATCTCGTCGATGCGGGCGTCCTGGCGCGCGGCGCCGTTCACCTGCAGCCGGATGCGTTGCGCCCGCGGCGTGAACGTGGCCGCCGGGGTCAGGGCCGACAGCACCGCCGAGCCCTCGAAATCCTTGCCGAGGTCCCAGGGCCGCTGCGCCGCCTTGGCCCGCGCCTGCAGGTCCCGCCGCGTCATGTCCAGCCCGGAGCCATAGCCCCAGACCACCTCCATCGCCCGCGCCTTGGACAGGCGGAAGGCGGGGGCGCCGATGGCGACGACCAGCTCGATCTCGTGATGCAGGTCGCGGGTGCCGGGCGGATAAGCCAGCACGCCGCCGCTTTCCATCACGGCGGCGGCGGATTTGGTGAAATAGAACGGCGCCTCGCGGTCCACATCCGCCCCCATCTCGGCGGCATGGGCGGCATAGTTGCGGCCAACGCAGAAGATGCGGTTGATCGGAAAGCGGGCCTGCTGCCCGGTGACGGGCAGCGCGGCAACGGCGGGCGGGGGAAACAGATAGGCGCTCATCCGACAAGTCTTGCCACGGTCACATCCTTGCGGCAATGGCGCCGGGCGCCGTTGCCGAGCCCGTATTTTCGTGGCAAGAGGTTTGCGGAGCCAACCGAGAGCAGAGTTCGCAGAATGATCGATTTCGCGCAGCGACGCACCATGATGGTCGATACTCAGGTCCGTCCGAACGATGTGACCAGCTATCCCGTGATCGAGGCGATGCTGACCGTCCCGCGCGAACAGTTCGTCCCCGAGGCGCGCCGCGACGTGGCCTATGCCGGGCAGAACATCGCGCTCGGCGCGGCCGACCGCGTGCTGCTGGAGCCGCGCACGCTCGGCAAGATGATGGATGTGCTGGACCTGCAGGCCGGCGACCTGGTGCTGGACCTAGGCTGCGGCTACGGCTATTCCGCCGCCGTCATCGCCTGCATCGCCGAGGCCGTCGTCGCCGTCGAAGAGGACGCGGACATGGCCGCCGAGGCCGAGGCCCGGCTGGCGGCGCAGGATGTCTTCAACGTCGCCGTGGTCAAGGGCCCGCTCGCCGAGGGTTGCCCCGGACAGGCCCCCTATGACGCCATTCTGGTCGAAGGCGCCATCGAGGAATTCCCGGATGTCCTGGCGCAGCAGCTGCGCGAGGGCGGCCGCGTCGTCGCCTTGTTCCGCGAAGGCAACCTGGGCGTCGTGCGCCTGGGCCGCAAGCTGGACGGACGGATCAACTGGCGCTTCTCGTTCAATGCCGACGCCCCGGTCCTGCCGGGCTTCGCGCGGCGGCGGGGCTTCGTCTTGTGACTGCCGACAGGAAAGGCCATGGCATGTTTCGCGATACGCTGAAAAGACTGCGGCGGCCGCTGCTGGCGGCGCTGCTGGCAGGTGCGACGGCGCTTCCTGCCGGAGCCGAGACGCTGGCCGATGCCATGGTCGATGCCTATCGGCATTCGGCCCTGCTGGACCAGAACCGCGCCGTGCTGCGCGCCGCCGACGAGGACGCAGCGGCCGCGCTGGCCGCGCTGCGCCCGGTGTTGCAATGGGTCGCCGAATACAGCTACCAGAACATCGAGGGTTTCGACGGCAACAGCGCCGGCATCGGGCTGCAGGCCTCGATGACGCTTTACGACTGGGGCCGCAATGCCATCGCCATCGACATCGCCAAGGAAAGCGTTCTGGGCACCCGCGCCGCGCTGGTCGGCGTGGAACAGGATGTGCTTCTGGGCGCTGTCCAGGCCTATCTGAACGTGCGCAGCGCGACGGAACAGGTTGAATTGCAATCCAATTCCGTTCGGGTGATCGGGCAGGAACAGCAGGCCGCGACCGACCGTTTCGAGGTCGGCGAGATCACCCAGACCGACGTCTCGCAGGCGGATGCCGCGCTGGCCGCCGCGCGTGCCAGCCTGGCCTCGGCCCAGGGCGATCTGCAGATCGCGCGGGAAAACTATCGTGCCGCCACCGGCAAGATGCCGGGCAAGCTGGCGGCGCCCCCGCCTTCGCCCAAACTGCCGGCGACGCTGGAAACCGCCCGCGACATCGGCCGCCGCACGCATCCGCTGATCCGCCAGGCCCAGCGCGAGGCCGCCGCCGCCGAACTGGGCGTTGCCGCCGCCGCGGCCGAGCGCAACCCCGAGCTGACCGGCACCGCCGCGCTGACGAAGCAGCACAGCAAGTCGCAGAACCTTTTCGGTGGGGCGTCGTCCACGACCCGCGACAGCGCCTCGGTCTCGTTGAGCCTGTCGCAGACGATCTATTCCGGCGGCCGGCTGCCCGCCGCGCATCGCAAGGCGATGGCGCAACGTGATTCGGTCCGGGCGGCGCTGCTGAACGTCTCGCGCCAGGTCGACCAGGCCGTGGGCACCGCCTGGGCGGGAATCGACGTGGCCCGGGCGCAGATCCGCGCCATCGACGAGCAGATCGTCGCCGCGCAGCAGGCCTATGACGGGGTTCGCGAAGAGGCGACGCTGGGCGCGCGCACGACTTTGGACGTGCTGGACGCCGAACAATCGCTGTTGGAGGCGCGCGCGAACAAGATTACTGCGGAAGCCAATCTGCAATTAGCACATTATCAACTTTTGTCGGCTATGGGTTTGTTGACGGTGGAAAACCTGAAACTGGGGATACCGACCTATGACCCATCGGCCTATTACAACGCGGTGCAGAACGCACCCTTTACCAGCAGGCAGGGCGAAAGCCTCGACCGCGTATTGCGCGCGATCGGCAAGGACTGAGCCCGCCCTCGATCCGGGGGCGCATCATGCAGCATGAGATGATGCGCCATCCGGTCCCGCCCCCGGGGGCCGACAATGTCGGCGACGTGCTGGCCTCGATCCGCCGGCTCATCGCGCAGGATGAAGTGGGCTGTCGCCTTCCGAACCAGGCGCTGAACGCGCTGCCCGGGCAGGACATCGCCCCCCGCATCCTGGCCGAGCCGATGCTGTCGGCCGTGCCGGGGACCGCGGCGACGGTGACGCCTTTGGTGCTGGACAGCAACGACCTCGTGGCCACGCCGGCGATGGCCGAATCGGAAGAGGCGCCCGAAGCCGGGACCGCCGACCCGACCTCGGCGACCACGGCAGAAGCCGAGGCCCGCTTCTTCAGCGACTGGCTGAAGATGCCGCTGACCGCCCCCGCCGAGCCGGACCCCGTCCCTGCGGGGCCGGAGGGCGAAGCGCAAGAGACCGCCGCGGCAGAAGCGGCGGAGCCCGCGCCGGATACCGGCTTCGAGCCGGTCCCGATCCAGCCTTTCGGCCCTTTCCTTGAAGACTCCCCCACCACAACCGTGCAAATGGAGGAAACCATGCTGCATGTGAATGCTTCCGTGACCCCGATCAACCCCCTGGCCGAGGCTCACGCCGCTGCCGAGGCCCTCAACCGCGAGAACGAGGCGCATCTGTTCGCGCCGCAGGGCAAGGACACGCAGAAGGGCGCTCATCTGCGCGGCATGATCCGCGAGGCGATCCGGCAGGAATTGCAGGGCGAGATCGGCACCCGCCTCAGCCGCAACCTGCAGCAGATGATCCGCAACGAGATCGAACTGACCCTGCGCCAGATGTGCGAAGAAGAATGACCGCACCAGACGCCGGCGCCGGCGGCGAGGGGTCGGTATCCGACCGGCCCCGACGGCTCTGGCGCCGGCGTCTGGCGCGGACAAAGGGCGCGCGCTAGTTCAGGTATTTCTCGGGGTCGACGCTGTCGAAACCGTTGCGAACCTCGAAATGCACCACACCCTGGCTGCGCACCTTGCCCAATGCGGTGCCGGCACCGACCGACTGGCCCTTGCTGACGGCGACATCCTCGATGCCGGCATAGACGGTCATCAGGTTGCCGTCGTGGCGCACGACGATGATCGGCACATTGTCGGTGTCGCGGGTGATGGCGGCCACCGTGCCGCTGCCGGCCGCGGAAACCGTGCTGCCGGCCGGGGCCGAGATATCGATGCCCTCGTTCTTGCCCTTCTGATAGGTGCGGATGATCGCCCCGTTTGCGGGCATGCGGAACCGCCCGTTGCCCGAGGCGGCGGTGCGGGTCTTGCCGAGGTCGGGGCTGGTGGGTTTGTCCACCGCGCTGCTGGCCGGCTTGGTCTTTTCGTTCGGCAGCGGCTCGGTCGAAGACGGCGGCCGCGGCGTCGGGCTGCCGCTGCCGGGCGCGGTCACCACAGCGGTGGCCGAAGGCGCCTTGCCGGCGACCGGGATCAGCAACCGCTGCCCCGTGCGCAGGGTCATGCCCGCGGACAGCCCGTTCCACGCCGCCAGGTCGTTGACCGAGACATCGTATTTGCGGGCGATGGACCAGGCGGTCTCGCCCGCGGCGACGACATGCTGACGTGGCTGGCTCGATGCCGGCAGGGTCGTGGCGATCACCGCCGCGGCGCCACCGGCAGTCGCCGCCGCGTTCGGCTGGCGGACGCCCTGGCCGGCGAAGGGATCGCTGACCTGGCCGGTCGAGGAGGCCGCCGCCGGCGCGCCGCCGGCCACCCGGCGCGGCAGCGCAACGACGGCGCCGGGATTCAGCACGGTATTGGCGTTGATGGCGTTATAGCTGGCCAGTTCGGCCGCGTTCAGCCCCAGCCGCGCGGCGATGGTCGCGACCGTGTCGCCCTGGCGGGCGATCGCGACCTGATAGCCGGGATAAGAGATGACCCCGCGCTGGTCCGGCACCGGTCGCGGCTGGGCGCGCGCGGCGGCAGGGGCGGTGTCCAGTCCGCCGCGACCCCAACCCCGCAGATCGGGGTCGAAATTGCTGAAATCCAGTCCGCCCTGCGGCCCGCAGGACGCCAGCGTCACCGCGGCGCCCGCAACCAGCGCCCATCGCCTGATCATCACCATCTGCCCGTTCCTCACTCTGGACGGCCGGGGGTCATGTCTGTCCCAACCCCTCGACCAGCGGCACGAAGCGCACCTGTCGCAATTCGTCGTATTCATAGCCGTTTTCGCCGTGCCGCACCCGGATCAGGGTCTGCACCGCATCCGACTGCCCCACCGGCACCACCATGATACCGCCTAACTTCAACTGCGCCAAGAGCGGGCCCGGCGGATCCTCGGCCGCCGCCGTGACCATGATGCGGTCGAAGGGCGCCTGCTCGGGCAGCCCGCGAGAGCCGTCCGCGGCGATGGCGGTGATATTGGTCAGGCCCAGGTCCCGGAACAGCGTCTCGGCCTCCGACACCAACCGGCGGTGGCGGTCGATGGTATAGACCCGCCGGCACAGCAGCGACAGGATGGCGGCCTGGTAGCCCGAGCCGGTGCCGACTTCCAGCACCTTGTCGCGCGGCCCCACCTGCAGCGCCTGGGTCATCAGTCCGACGACCGAGGGCTGGCTGATGGTCTGGCCGCAGGGAATCGGCAGCGGCGTGTCGTCATAGGCGCGATCCTCGAAATGCCCGCGCACGAAAACGCCGCGATCGATGCGCTCCATCGCCTCGAGCACCCGCGGATCGGTGACCCCGCGCTGCCGCAGCGCGAACAGGAAGCGCATCTTGCGTTCGGCAGTCTCGGGATCGTCGCTCATGCCCAGGTTCAGCCCTCGTCCAGCACGCCGCGCAATTCGGCCAGGGTCTTATGGCAGGTCAGGTCCGGCCGCATCGGCGTCAATGAGATATAGTCGCGCATATTCGCGTCCACGTCACTCTCGGGCGTGGCGGGCACGGTCTGCGAACCGCCCAGCACCCACAGGAACCGCCGGCCGTTCGGCGCGTGATAGGGCTCGACCTCGAAGCCGACGCCCTGGCGGCGACCCTGGGGCGCGACCCGCAGCCCCAGCACCGAGGCCGCGTCGCAGGGCGGGAAATTGATGTTGTAGAACAGCCGGAAATCCTGGTCCGAGGTCCAGTCGCCGTAATCCAGCAGCTTGCGCACCAGCCGGGGGCCGTGCACGCGGGCCGCCTCGAACGGGTCGGCCAGCGCCGCGGTGCGGCTGCCCATGTATTGCGACAGCGCGATGGCGGGCAGGCCCTGAAGCGCCGCCTCCATGGCCCCGCCCACGGTGCCGGAATACATCACGTTCTCGCCCGAGTTGTTGCCCCGGTTCACGCCGGACAGCACCAGATCGGGCGGATCGTCCTTCATCACGTCGGCGATGGCGGCCAGCACGCAATCGGCCGGAGTCCCCTCGGCGGCGAAGCGGCGCGGTCCCAGTTCGGCGATCAGCGTCGGATGGACATAGCTGATGCAATGGGCCACGCCCGATTGCTCGAAGGCGGGGGCGACGGTCCAGACCTCGCCCCCCGGACCGGCGACCTCGGCCGCGATGGCCTCCAGCGTCTCGAGTCCCGGAGCGTTGATGCCGTCGTCGTTTGTGATCAGAATGCGCATGTCGTCCCTGTTCGGCGGGGCGCCGGCAGCCCCCATGCCGCCCGCATCATCGCCGGTTATCTGCCCGTGACACAATGCTTATCCCTGCCACAGCCCTGCGACAACCCGCAGGCGACAGGCGCACAGCGTTTGACGCGCGCATCCGGGCGGGGCAGGATCGGATCAAGAAACGGGTCGGGCAGGATATGCAGATCTATCTTCCCATCGCCGAGGTGGTGGTCAACGGTTTCACGCTGGTCGGATTGGGCGGCATCGTCGGCCTGATGTCGGGACTTTTCGGCGTCGGCGGCGGCTTCCTGATCACGCCGCTGCTGTTCTTCATCGGCATCCCGCCGGCCATCGCCGTCGCCACCGGGGCGAATCAGGTCGTGGCCTCGTCGGTGTCGGGGGTGCTGGCGCATGTAAAGCGCAAGACCGTCGATTTCCGCATGGGCTGGGTCTTGCTGGCGGGGGGCCTGGTCGGCTCGTCGGTCGGGGTGCTGCTCTTCAACATGCTGTCGCGGCTGGGCCAGGTGGATCTGGTGGTGCAGCTTTGCTACGTCGTCTTCCTGGGCCTGATCGGCGGGATGATGCTGCAGGAAAGCCTGCGGGCGCTGCGCCGGATGCGGGTCAGCGGGCCGATCAAGCCGATGCGCCGCCATCAGCACGGCTGGGTGCACAAATGGCCGCTGAAGATGAAGTTCCGCGCCTCGGGCCTTTACATCAGCGCCATCCCGGTGCTGCTGGTCGGCGGCGCGGTGGGCGTGCTGGGCGCGATCATGGGCGTCGGCGGCGGCTTCATCATGGTGCCGGCGATGATCTATCTGCTGGGCATGCCGACCAAGGTGGTCATCGGCACCTCGCTGTTCCAGATCACCTTCCTGTCGGCCTATACCACGCTGATGCATGCGGTGTCGTCGAACACGGTGGACGTGATGCTGGCGGTGCTGCTGATCGTCGGCGGCGTCACCGGGGCGCAAATCGGCACGCATTTGGGCGCCCGTCTGCGCGCCGAGCAGCTGCGCATCCTGCTGGCGCTGCTGGTGCTGGCGGTCTGCGGCAAGCTGGCGCTGGACCTGTTCCTGCGCCCGGACGACCTATATTCGATCACGCCGGGGATCCTGAAATGATCCTGCGCGCCGCCTTGCTGCTGCTGGCGCTGGCACTGCCGGCGACGGCCCAGCAGCGGCTGATGCCGCCGCGCACCCCGACGCCGCCCCCGCCCGAGCAGATCGTCGCCGGCCTGTCGCGCGAGGACGTGGACATCACCACCAATTTCGACGGGTCCGAGATCATCATCTATGGCGCCATCAAGCGCGAGCGGCCGATCCCGCGCGACAACCCGCTGGACGTGATCGTCACGGTCGAGGGACCGGCCCGCGCCGTCACCGTCCGCCACAAGGAGCGGCGGCTGGGGGTCTGGGTCAACACCGGCCGCGTCGGCATCGGCTCGGCGCCCAGCTTCTATGTCGTCGCCACCACCCGGCCCTTGCAGCGCATCCTGAAGCCGGAACAGGACCAGCGATTCCGCATCTCGATCCCGCTGGCGATGCGGGCCTTCGCCGGGAATGCCGACGTGCCCGACGTGGTGCCCTATACCGAGGCTTTCGTCCGCCTGCGCGAGAATGCGGACATGTACCGCCAGGACGACGGCGCCGTGCTGTTGGCCGAGCAGACGCTGTTCCGCGCCGATGTCCGCCTGCCCGCCAACCTGATCGAGGGCTTCTACAGCACCCGCATCTTCCTGCTGCGGGACGGGGCGGTGATCGACAGCTTCCGCGCGCCCATCGAGGTGCGCAAGGTCGGGCTGGAGCGCTGGCTGTATCGGCTGGCGCTGGACCGGCCGCTGATCTACGGCATCATGTCGCTGGCCATCGCGGTCGCCGCCGGCTGGGGCGCCTCGGCCGCCTTCCGGCTGGTCAAGCGGACCTAGGTTCAGTGGACGCTTGTCCGATTCCCGGCCGGGCCGCGGGCACCGCCATGGGCGATGTTCACCACGCAGACCGTCAGCGGCACGCCGAATTTCGCGGGACGACAGCGGCGATGGTGGCGACCGCGCGGTAGCTTTCGCCACGGCCAGCCTGTCCGCACGATCCGCAGCACCGCCTCGGCAACCGTCCGATTGTCACGCCGGATGCCGCCCCGCGTCCGCCCGTTCCCCATGACATGCGCCAAAAGCCGGTCCAAAGTTCCATCGCCATCCTGCGGCAACGCAAACAGGGATGCACGTCAGATCAGGAAGAGGGATCCCGATAGGCCGCGCAACCTAGCCCGAGATCTCGCCGCGCCGGAACGGCCCCAGTTCGGCCAGCAGCGCCATCTCCTGCCCCACCGCCTGCCGTTCGCGGTCCAGGTAATCGCTGATCGCCCGGTGGAAGCCCTCGTCCCGGACCCAATGCAGCGAATGGGTCTGGGTGGGAAGATAGCCGCGCGCCAGCTTGTGCTCGCCCTGGGCGCCGGCCTCGACCCGGGCTAGGCCGTTCGCGATGGCCCAGTCGATGGCGCGGTGGTAGCACAGCTCGAAATGCAGGAACGGATGGTCCTCGGTGCAGCCCCAATAGCGGCCGTACAGCGCGTCCGGCCCGATCAGGTTCAGCGCCCCGGCGACGGGACGGCCGTCGCGCTCGGCCAGGACCAGCAGGCAATCGTCGCGCATGGTCTCGTGCAGCCGCTCGAAGAAGGCGCGCGTCAGGTAGGGCCGGCCCCATTTGCGGCCGCCGGTGTCCTGGTAGAAGGTCCAGAAGGCGTCCCAATGCGCGGGCCGGATCTCCTCCCCGGTCAGGCTGCGGATGGTGCCGCCGAAGGCCTGGGCGCGCTCGCGCTCCTTGCGGATCGCCTTGCGCTTGCGCGAGGACAGCTGCGCCAGGAAGTCGTCGAATGTGCCGTAGCCCTGGTTCAGCCAGTGGAACTGCTCGCTGGCGCGGGGCAGGAAGCCCGCGGCTTCGCCCAGTTCCGCCTCGGCCTGGGTGCAGAAGGTGACATGCGCGCCCGAAAGGCCCGATTGCCGTGCCAGCTGCGCCATCGCCTGCAACAGCGCCGCCTGCACCGGACGGTCCGGCGCGATCAGCCGCGGGCCGGTGACCGGGGTAAAGGGCACCGCGCATTGCAGCTTGGGATAATAGCGCCCGCCGGCGCGCTCATAGGCCTGCGCCCAGGCGTGGTCGAAGATGTATTCGCCCTGGCTGTGGGTCTTGAGATAGCAGGGCGCGACGCCCGCGACCCGGCCCCCGACCCGCGCCACCAGATGCGAAGGATGCCAGCCCGTGCCCTCGCCGACCGAGCCGGACTGTTCCAGCGCCGCCAGGAAGCGGTGGCTGGTGAAGGGGTTGCCGCCCGCGCCGCAGCCGTCCCAATCGGCGGCCGGGATCGCGGAGATGGCGGGCAGGACGGAGACGGTCATTTCGCTCATGCGGCGAAACATAGGCATGCCGCCCGGCTTTGTCAGCGGGCAGCAGCCAGATCAGGGTCTCGCGGGCAGGTAATGCTCGAAGGTGATGTTGTCGGCGACGCGGCGGGCCTGGATCTCTTGTTCCGGGCTGCCGACGGTCCAGCACAGCACCGGCACGCCCCGTGCCTTCAGCGCCGCGACCGCCGGATTGGCCAGATCGGCCCGGTCGTGCGAGACGAAGCCCGCCCCCACCGCGTCGAAATCGGCGATGGCGGCCAGATGGGCGCGGGCAGGCGCATCGAGCGCCGGCCATTCCTCGGCGTCATAGCCGCAGGTGGTCAGGCCGACGGCCACGCCGGGCGCGGCCGCGTGGAAGGCCGCGACCACATGCGGGTTGAAGGACATCACCGCCACCGGCCCGCCGTAGCCGGCCAGCGCCGCGGCCACCCGGCCCGGCAGGGCGCCCACATCGGGTCCCGAATCGGCGGTCGGGTCCTTGATCTCGATCAGCAGCGGCACACGGCCGGCGACCTCGGCCAGCATGTCGGCCAGGGTCGGGATGCCCTCGCCGCTGCCCATCAGCCGCAGCCGCGCCAGCTGCGCGGGGGTGCTGGCGGCGACGGTGCCCCGGGCCTCGCCGGTCAGCCGCGCCAGGTCGTAGTCGTGGAACACCATCGGCGTATCGTCCAGCGCGCGCTGGATGTCGCATTCGATGCCATAGCCCCGGGCGATGGCGGCGCGGAACGCCGCCATGCTGTTTTCCGGCACGCCCGGCCCGTGCAGCCCGCGATGGGCAAGGGGCAGGCGCAGGAAATCGGGATGCAGCGGGATCATTCGATCTCGAAGACCGCTTCGATCTCGACCGCCACCCCGCGCGGCAGCGCCGGGGCCGAGACCGCGGCCCGGGCGTGGCGGCCCTTGTCGCCGAACACCTCGACCATCAGGTCCGAGCAACCGTTGATGACCTCGGGCTGGTCGGTGAAATCGGCGGTCGAGTTCACGAAACCGCCCAGCTTGACCACGCGCTCGACCCGATCCAGCGTGCCCAGCGCCGCCTTGGCCTGCGCCAGAAGCGACAGCCCGCAGCCGCGCGCGGCCTCGGCCGCCTCGGCGGTGCCGACCTGGTCGCCGACCCGGCCCTTCAGCGCCGAGATCTGCCCCGACACGAACAGCAAATTGCCCGAGATGACGTAAGGGACATAGTTCGCCGCCGGCGCCGGGGCGTCGGGCAGCGTGATCCCAAGCTCTGCCAGTTTCGTCTCGATGGTCATCGCGTTCTTCTCCTACCAGTCGATGTAATCGCGGAATTCGTTCATGGCGACGCGCCAGCTGGCCAGCGCCTCGTCGAAATTCTTGCGCCCGATGCCGTCGCCCGCAAGGCCGATGTCCATTTCCAGGAAGGCATCGCCGCTATCCGACACCACAACTGTCGCAAACGGGTTCGAGAGGTTCCATTGATTGGCCAGCTGCGGCGTCATCGGCGCCGGCAGGGTGAAGCCCGACACGAATTGCATCCGCTCGCACAGCGGCCGGCAGCCGTAGAAATAGACGTTGAAGCGAATGTCGTCGATCCGGCTTTCCAGCACCGGCATGCCCTCGATGTCCGCGCCGCGGCTGATCGGCAGCCCGCTTTGCGCCATCAGCTCGCCGATCTGCTTCGGGTCGCCCAGCACCGGAGAGGAAAGTTCGGCCATCGCCGGCAACGCCGGAAGAAACGCCAGGACGGCGAGGGGAAACAGGGCACGCATGGCGGACTCCGGGGAAGCTGCGCGCTGATAGCGCATCGCGTGTCAGGCGACCAGAGCCTCGGCGCGTTTCAGGTCCACGGAAACCAACTGGCTGACGCCCTGCTCGACCATGGTGACGCCGAACAGCCGGTCCATCCGCGCCATGGTGACGGCGTGGTGCGTGATCACAAGGAAGCGGGTGTCGGTGCGGCGCGTCATTTCGTCCATCAGGTCGCAGAAACGGGTGACGTTGGCGTCGTCCAGCGGCGCGTCCACCTCGTCCAGCACGCAGATCGGGGCGGGGTTGGCCAGGAAGACCGCAAAGATCAGCGCCAGCGCGGTCAGCGTCTGTTCGCCCCCCGACAACAGGCTGAGCGTGCTGAGTTTTTTTCCCGGAGGCTGGCACATGATCTCCAGCCCCGCCTCCAGCGGGTCGTCGGATTCGACCAGCACCAGCCGCGCCTCGCCACCGCCGAACAGATGCGTGAACAGCGTGGTGAAATTGGCGTTGACCGTGTCGAAGGCGGCCAGCAGCCGCTCGCGCCCCTCGCGGTTCAGGCTGCCGATGCCCTGGCGCAGCTTGCGGATCGCCTCGGTCAGGTCCGCCTTCTCGGCGCCCAGCCGGTCGCGCTCGGCTTCCAGCTCGCGCTTGTCCTCGTCGGCGCGGAGGTTGACCGCGCCCAGCGCATCGCGTTGCTGGCGCAGCCGGGCGATCCGGTCCTCCAGCGCGTCGGGAGCGATCTCCTCGACCTCACCCAGGCTGTCGAGCAGCGCCTCGGGCGTCGCTTCCAGCTCTTCGTGGATGCGCAGCCGGGCGGCGGCTTCGGCCTCGGTCGCGGCCTCGGCGCGGGCCTCGCGGGCGGCGCGGGTCTCGCGCGCGTCGGATGCCGCACGCTCGGCCTCGCGCTCGGCCTCGGCGGCGATGCGCAGCGCCTGGTCGGCGGCGGACAGGGCCGCGCGGGCGCGGGCCAGGCGGGCGGCGGCCTGGGCTTCGGATTCGGTCAGCACCGCGCGGCGTTCCGCCAGGATCTCGGGCTGGGCCTCGGCCTCTTCCAGATCGGCGGCGGCTTCGTCGCGGCGTGCGGCCAGTTCGGCGGCGCGGGTGCCGGCCTGGTCCAGGCGCAGCCGCCAGCCGGATTCCTCCTTGGCGATCTCTTGCAGGCGCTTGGTGCGGGCATTCGCCTCGCGCCGCAACTCATCCAGCGCGCCGCGCCGGGTCAGGGTGGCGATGCGCGCAGCCTCGGCCCCGGTGCGGGCATGTTCCACCGCCGCCGCCGCCGCGCCGCGGTCGGGCAGGTCGGCCAGCGCCCGCTCTGCCTCGGCCAGACGCTTGCGCGCGTCGGCGGCATCGTCGCGGTGGCGGGCCAGTTCGGCGCGGGCCGATTCGGCGCGACTCTGCGCCATGGACAGGTCCGATTCGGCGCGGGTGACCGCGCGCACGGCCTCGGAAAGCCCGCGCTCGGCATCGCGCCTTGCGTCGCGGGCGCGCTTCTCGGCCTCGGCCGCGGCCAGATGGCGGTCGCGCAGCGCCTGATGCGCGGCCTGCGCCGCGGCGGCCCGGGCCTGCGCCGCCGCGGCCTGCCCGGTCAGTTCGGCCAGCTGGTTGACCTTCTGCAGATGCAGCGCGGCGGCCGAGGACGCCTCGCCCGCCATCACCCGCATGCCGTCCCAGCGGAACAGGTCGCCGTCGCGGGTGACCAGCCGCTGGCCGGGGGCAAGCTGCGCCTGCATCGCCGCGCCGGTGGCCGCATCCGCGACCAGCCCGACCTGCGACAGCCGCCGCCCCAGCGCCTCGGGTCCCTCGACATGCGGTGCCAGCGGCTCGGCGCCGGCGGGCAGCGGCTGCGGCGCGTCATAGCCCGGCAGCAGGTGCCAGCCCGAGCCGTCGCCGGCCAGCCCGACGCCCAGATCGTCGCCCAGCGCCGCGCCGAAGGCGGCTTCATGGCCGCGCGCGACCCGCACCAGCTCCAGGATCGCGCCGCCGCCCTGGCCGCGTTCGACCAGCCGTTTCAGCGCCGCCATCTCGGCATTCAGCGCCGACACCTCGCCCTCGGCCTCGGCCCGGGCCGAGCGGGCAGCGGATTCCTCGGCCTCCAGCGCGGCGCGGCTCTCTTCGGCAGCCGCCAGCGTATCCTCGGCCTGTTCGACACGGTCGCGGGCGGCCTCCTGCGCCTCTTCGGCAGCCTCTCGGGCGGCGTCGGCCTGGGTGCCGGCATCGGCCGCGCGGGCGGCAGCGGCTTCGGCCTCCTGCGCCGCGCGGCCGGCGCGGTCCAGCATCTGGCGCAGGTCCTGGGCCAGCCGCTCGGCCGAGTGGTGGCGGGCGGCAAGCCGGGCGGATTCGTCGGTCAGTTCGGCCAGCTTGGCTTCGACCTCGCGCAACGCCTCGGCCGCCTCGTCGGCGGTTTCGGAAGCCAGGGCCAGCCGGTCCTCATGCCCCTGCCCGGCCTTGTCGAGTTCGCGCCTTTCCCAGTCCAGCCGCGCGATCACCTCGCCCGCGTCGCGGTTCAGCGCCGATTCCCGCTCGATGTCGCGGTCCAGCTGGGCGATGCGCGCCAGCAGGGTCTGGATCGTCTGCGCGGCGCGGGCCTCGGCCTCGTCCAGCGCCTCGCGCTCGACGGTGGCGCGCGACAGGATGGCGGCGGCCACCTGCTCTTCTTCGCGCAGCGGCGGCAGCGTCGCCTCGGCCCCTTCGCGGGCGGCGATGGCGCGGCGGGCCTGGGCCTCGGCCTCGGCGGCGGCGCGGATCGCCGCGCGCAGCGCCTCGGCGGTTGCCGCCTTGGCCTGGTCGGCCTCGGCCCAGCGGCGATACAGCAGCACGCCCTCGGCCCGGCGCAGCGCGGCGCCGATCTCGCGATAGCGGGCGGCGGCGCGGGCCTGCCGGGCCAGGCTGGCGGCCTGCGTCGAGAGCTGGTCCAGCGTATCGTCCACGCGGGTCAAGTTCGCCTCGGCCCCGTTCAGCTTCAGTTCGGCCTCGTGCCGGCGCTGGTAGAGGCCGCTGATCCCCGCCGCCTCTTCCAGGATGCGGCGGCGGGCCTTGGGCTTGGCGTTGATGAGTTCCGAAATCTGTCCCTGCCGCACCAGCGCCGGCGAATGCGCCCCGGTCGAGGCATCCGCGAACAGCATCTGCACGTCCCGCGCCCGCACGTCCTTGCCGTTGATGCGATAGGCGGAGCCGGCGTCGCGGGTGATGCGGCGGGTGATGTCCAGCGAGTCGGCGTCGTTCATGCCGGCGGGGGCCAGGCGGTCCTTGTTGTCGATGGTCAGCGTGACCTCGGCATGGGCGCGGGCGGACCGCCGCGCGGTGCCGGCGAAGATCACGTCCTCCATCCCCTCGCCGCGCATGGCGGTGGGACGGTTCTCGCCCATGACCCAGCGCAGCGCTTCCAGCAGGTTCGACTTGCCGCAACCGTTCGGGCCGACCACGCCGGTCAGGCCCTCGCGGATGACCAGGTCGGTCGGGTCCACGAAGCTTTTGAATCCGTTCAGGCGAAGGCGGTCGAAGCGCAAAGGGACCAATCCGGCTGGGTCAGCATCGGCCGAGTTTTGGCCATCCGCCCCGCCAAGTCAACCAAATCGCCCAGATATGGCCAAGTATGACTGGTTATCCACAAGATTTAAGGGGTCAACACAAGACTTGGACAGTGCTAACGTGCCGGAATGATTCCCGCGCTTGCCATCCTGCTGTTCCTTCAACTCGTGGGCGAGATCGCCTCGCGCGGGCTGGGCCTGCCCCTGCCCGGCCCGGTGGTCGGGCTTTTGCTGCTGCTCGGCAGCTGCGCGCTGCGCCCGGCCCTGGCCGAGATGCTGCGCCCGGTGGTGACCGGCATCCTGGGCAACCTGTCGCTGTTCTTCGTCCCGGCCGGCGTGGGCGTGATCGCGCATCTGGGCCAGTTCCGCCACGACGGGCTGGCCATCGCGCTGGCGCTGACCGTCTCGACCGCGCTGGCGATCGCGGCCGGGGCGTTGGTCTTTACCGCCGTGGTGCGCTGGATGGGCGGGGACGAGGAATGACCGACGCGGCGCTGATCTGGAGCTATCTGTCGCAAGAGCCGCTGCTGTGGCTGACCGCGACGCTGGTCGCCTATGTGCTGGGCGACCGCTTCTTCCGCCGCATGAACCGGCAGAGCTGGGCCAATCCGGTGCTGACCGCGGTGATCCTGCTGGGGGTGGTGCTCTGGGCCACCGGCACCAGCTACCAGACCTATTTCGAGGGCGCGCAATTCGTGCATTTCATGCTGGGCCCGGCCACGGTGGCGCTGGGGATGCCGCTTTACGACAACCTGCACCGGGTCAGGAAGGCGGCGCTGCCGCTGGTGGCGGGGCTACTGGCGGGCTCACTGACGGCGGTGATCTCGGTGCTGGCGATCGGCAAGGCCTTCGGGCTGGGCCCGGTCATGCTGGCCAGCCTGGCGCCAAAATCCACCACCGCCCCGGTCGCCATCGGCATCTCCGAGGGGCTGGGCGGCGAGCCGACCATCACCGCCGTGCTGGTGCTGCTGACCGGCATCTTTGGCGCGATCATCGCCACGCCGCTCTTGAACGCGCTGGGGATCCGCGACTGGCGGGCGCGCGGCTTTTCGCTGGGCGTAGCGGCGCATGGCATCGGCACGGCGCGGGCGTTTCAGGTCAACGAGACCGCGGGCGCCTTTGCCGGCATCGGTATGGGGCTGAACGCGGTGCTGACCGCGATCATCGCGCCGCTGGTGCTGCATCTGTTCCAGTGAAAAGGGCATTTGAGCCCTAGGTGGACAGTTGTTGGGTGTAACGCTTGAGATGTTTCTCGATATAGGCGGAGTCACACGTTGGGCATGCTAGTCGAAGGCCTTTGCCTGTCAGCATAGATTGTGGCGCCCCACAATTTTTGCACTTTAGAAGACTCGGATTTGCGACCGTAATAATGCCACCTTTCCAAGGAAAGTCGACCTGAGGATGGTGAGCCTCAAATCGGGCAATCTCTTGCCAAGAGTAGGAGTTTGAGAAGAACACCGTCTTTAGGTTGTGGAGGACGTTCAGCGCCTCCAACGAACCATCGCGGGTCCCTCCCGCGTAGATCAACTCCTCCAGTTTTTCGAGAGAGCTTACCGGGGAAAGACTGCTCAAAGTGATCGTAGCGGAGAACGAAGGCCATATTGTCAAAGACTTGAGACACCTGGCAGCTTGAATTCCTTCAAGATCAGCAATCTTGTCCGACCGACTCTGTTGCACCAAAGAGTTGATGGCCGGATTTCCCCTTTCCCCGGACAGATCTATCCCACGGCCTCTGTGACGGGGGTGCCAAGCGCGGTGTAACGGTTCAGAATAGCGATACGGACCTGAAGCTCGGCGACCTGTCGGTCAAAGTCCCGTGCCATGAGGCGCTGACCCAGCAGTTTCACACAGTGCATCTTCGTCTCGACGCGGCTTCGGGGGTGGTATCCACTCCATCGTCGCCAGAGGGCACGACCGAGGTATTTCGATGCCCGCAGAGCCTCGTTTCGTGCGCCCGCGCCGGCGGCGACTGTCTTCCAGGGTTTGGCGTTCTTGCGGGGCGGAATGACAGCGTCGGCGCCGCGGTCAGCGATGGCATCGTGGCATTTGCGGGTGTCGTAGGCGCCGTCTGCTGTGACGCGGCCGATCTGCTCGTGCGCCGGGATCTGTTTGAGCAGGTCGGGTAACACCGGCGCATCGCCGATGTGGCTCCCTGTGATCTCCACCGCCCGAACCTCCAGCGTTTCCTCATCAATCCCCAGATGGATCTTGCGCCAGACGCGCCGTTTCGGGCCGCCATGCTTGCGGGCGTGCCACTCGCCTTCGCCCTCGACCTTGATGCCAGTGCTGTCGATCAGCAGGTGCAGCGGCCCCTTGGACCCGCGATACGGTATGTTCACAGCCAGGGTCTTCTGGCGACGGGACAGGGTGCTGAAGTCAGGCACCGTCCAGTCGAGACCAACCAACTGCAGCAGGCTCTCGACGAAACCAGTCGTCTGCCTGAGCGCCATGCCGAAGAGCACCTTCATCGAAAGACACGTCTGAATGGCGGCATCGCTGTAGGTCTGCTGGCGGCCACGCCTGCCTGTCGGCGCGGCATCCCAGCTCATCTCGGGGTCGAACCAGATCGTCAGCGAACCCCGGCGCTTGAGCGCTTCATTGTAGGCTGGCCAGTTCCGGGTTCTGTATGTCGGGGATGCGGGTCGGCTCATGCAGACCAGCTACCGTACGGGTTTCATCAGATGAATCCATGACAGGATTTGTGCAACAGAGCCGGTCCGACCCGTAAACCCACAGTTTTTCGAGATTCGGAAAGCGCTTCGCCCATGTGAATGAACGTAGTTGTTTGCAATCTTGCAGGAACAAACGCTTTATCTGCGGGTATGTCTTACTGCTGATCGGGAGAGCGCCCCGCAAGTGCCATGCTGAGTAAGTCGGGTCAGGATCATCCACACGACCCTTGCCTGAGTGAAACACACTTGGGCTTGCGCTTTTGAGGGTGTCTAGGGTCTGAAAGATCCGACTTGCCGTTTCCACTCGATGCCCCCCAACAACTCATTTTGACCATATATAAGGCTTTGGCCCACTGGAAAGCGCCTACGTCCACTTCGTGCCGCATCCTGTTGAAGAGGTCGTTGTCCTTATCGGCGCAGCAGGCGCGATGCACTTCTGTCATTGCCGTTTCAGGCGACGCTTGGCGTCATCGGCACCAGCATGGGTTTTCAACGGCACCTCCCCAATTCAGGCATTCCTCCCGCCCCAACGAAAAAGGCCGCCCCACGGGACGGCCCATCGCATGCCGGCAGGGACGCGCCCTTATGCGGCGTCGGCCTCTTCCGCGGCGTGGCGGCGTTCGCTTTCCTCGCGCGACAGGGCGACCGAGGTGCGCACGCCCTTGGACACGAACTCCATCAGCCCCTTCACCACCCGCTCGTTCGGGTCGATGCCGGCGCAGGACAGCACCTCGCGGCCGTCGCGCGACCGCGCCCAGCGGGCGATCTGATCGGGACCGTTGCCGTATTTCTTGTCGTCGGCAATCGCATCGTCCAGCGCAGCAAGCACAACGGCGGCAAACAGCTTGCGGGCACGTTGACCTTGTTCAAAATTGAAAGCCGAGCCATCCACGAAATCGCGCATTACCAGTATCCTGTTGTTCTTGTATTGCCCCGCGCTCGGCAGTTATTGCCAAACTCGCTGCATTTCTGCCTCTTTAGGCGGCACGGGCCGATGTACCCGATCCGCGCCCTGATTCGGTATGCCTGCCGCCGCATGACCGCCATGCGTCAGGCGCAAGCCCCAGCGGATAGCCTCAATAACCGTCAAAAGCAACGAAATTGCGACATCCACAGGCCCCCGACCGCCCTTGACAACGCCGGAAAAGCGTTTTGGTTGCCACGGTCCGCGGCAATGGATATAGGTGCGCGCAAGGGCGGTTCAACCCCGCGACCCGCCAATGAATTCCCAATATTTTCAAGGTTATCCGAATGGCCAAGATCAATGGCAACGAAATCAAGCCCGGCGTGGTGCTGGAACATGACGGCGGGCTTTGGGCCGCGGTCAAGGTCAGCCATGTCAAGCCCGGCAAGGGCGGCGCCTTTGCCCAGGTCGAGCTGAAGAACCTGCGCGACGGCCGCAAGCTGAACGAGCGTTTCCGCTCGGAGGACAAGGTCGAGCAGGTGCAACTGGAGTTCAAGGACCAGCAATTCCTGTATGAAACCGACGGCAAGCTGGTGTTCATGGACAGCGAGACCTTCGAGCAGACCGAGCTGGACGCCGACCTGCTGGGCGACCGCCGCCCGTTCCTGCAGGACGGCATGATGGCCGCCGTGGAATATTACGGCGACGAGGCGCTGTCGGTGCGCATTCCCCAGAAAGTGATCTGCCGGGTCGCCGAGACCGAGCCGGTGCTGAACGGCCAGACCGCCGCGAAAAGCTTCAAGCCGGCGATCCTGGACAATGGCGTGCGGGTGATGATCCCGCCCTTCGTCGGCGTGGACGAGGCCATCGTCGTCAATACCGAACTGTTCGAATATTCCGAGCGCGCCTGACGCGGTGGCGCCGTCCCGGTTTCGTGACGCAACGTCACGGACCCGGGCGGCGATTCATGCGTTATCGCGCCGGAAAGCACGGAGAGTGGCATGACCCAACCCAGCATCCATGTCGCGCATGAGGATTACGGCAGTTCCGGCCGCTATGTCGTCACCCTGGCTGGCGTCCCGGGCGAGGCCGAGCTGACCTGGCGCAACGGCGGACCGGGCATCATCGTCGCCGATCATACCTATGCGCCGGACTCGATGCGCGGCACCGGGGTCGCCGCGGCCATGGTCCGCCGGCTGGTCGCCGACGCGCGGGCGCGCGGCGTGATGATCGTCCCCGCCTGCAGCTATGTCCGCGCCCAGTTCGAGCGTCACCCGGAATGGGCGGATCTGCAAGCCGGTTGAGCAGGATGTCCCGGCGCGGCTGTTAGCGCCAACCGGCATGTCATTTTCGATATGCAAATACACTTTCAGAATATTTGACGGACATATCGGCCAAGGCTAGCCTCGTTTTCAGGCCGGCGGTCCATGGACCGTTGCGGCGCCTGATGCCGGGGTTTGCCCCGCCATGCGGGCGTCCCGCGCCGAAAAACGACAGGAACGCCGGCTGGGCCAGGACCGTGGAGGCGGCCACCCGCAAGGCGGGCAAATCGACAGGGAATCGATAGGGAGGAGTCATGCTGAACTTCAGGAAACTCGCCGGGGTCCTGGCCTCGGTGGCGGTGCTGTCGCTGCCGGGGCTGGCCGCGGCGGAAGGCATGGTCGGGATCTCGATGCCGACCAAGACCTCGGCGCGCTGGATCGCGGATGGCGACAACATGGTCAAGCAGTTCCAGGAGGCGGGCTACAAGACCGACCTGCAATATGCCGACGACGACATCCCGAACCAGCTGTCGCAGATCGAGAACATGATCACCAAGGGCGTGAACGTGCTGGTGATCGCCGCCATCGACGGCACCACGCTGTCGAACGCGCTGGCCAATGCGAAAGCCGCCGACATCAAGGTCATCGCCTATGACCGGCTGATCCGCGACACGCCCGACATCGACTATTACGCCACCTTCGACAACTTCAAGGTGGGCGTCGAGCAGGCGACCACGCTGGTCGACGGCCTGAAAGAGCGTTTCCCGGACGTGAAGCCCTGGAACGTCGAACTGTTCGGCGGCAGCCCGGACGACAACAACGCCTATTTCTTCTACGACGGCGCCATGTCGGTGCTTCAGCCGCTGATCGACGATGGTTCGGTGGTGATCCCCTCGGGGCAGATGGGCATGGATAAGGTCGGCACGCTGCGCTGGGATCCGGCCACCGCCCAGGCCCGCATGGACAACATCCTGTCGGCCAACTACACCGACAAGCATGTGAATGCGGTGCTGTCGCCCTATGACGGGCTGTCGATCGGCATCCTGTCCTCGCTGAAGGGCGTCGGCTACGGCTCGGGCGACATGAAGATGCCCATCGTCACCGGCCAGGACGCCGAGCTGCAATCGGTCAAGTCGATCCAGGCGGGCGAGCAGTATTCGACCATCTTCAAGGACACCCGCGAGCTGGCGAAAGTCACCGTCGGCATGGTCAACGCCATGCTGAAGGGCGAAGAGCCGCAGGTGAACGACACCAAGACCTATGACAACGGCGTCAAGGTGGTGCCTTCCTACCTGCTGGAGCCGGTCGCGGTGACGGAAAAGAACCTTCAGGAGGTCCTGGTCGGCTCGGGCTATTATACCGAAGACCAGCTGAAGTGACCTGAACCACGCCGCCGCCGCGGGCCTGACGCCTGCGGCGGCGCGCCTGTCATACCGGGGGGAATGATGGACGCCATTCTGGAAATGCGGGGAATCACCAAGGAATTCCCCGGGGTCAAGGCGCTCGACAACGTCAACATGACCGTGCGCCGGGGCGAGATCCGCGCCCTGGTCGGCGAAAACGGCGCCGGCAAGTCCACGCTGATGAAGGTGCTTTCGGGCGTCTATCCGCATGGCAGCTACCAGGGCGAAATCCTTTACAACGGCCAGCCCATGGCCAATCGCTCCATCAAGGACAGCGAGGAAAAGGGCATCGTCATCATCCACCAGGAACTGGCGCTGGTGCCGCAGATGTCCATCGCCGAGAACATCTTCCTGGGGAATGAGATTGCCACGCGCGGCATCATCGACCGCCAGGAAACCAATCGCCGCACCGCCGAACTGCTGGCCAAGGTGGGCCTGCGCGAAAGCCCCGAGACCAAGGTCGGATCCCTGGGCATGGGCAAGCAGCAGCTGATCGAGATCGCCAAGGCGCTGTCGAAAAAGGTCGACCTGCTGATCCTGGACGAACCGACCAGTTCGCTGAACGAGCATGACAGCGACGCGCTGCTGCGCCTGCTGGCGGGGTTCCGCGACCAGGGCATGACGGCGATCCTGATCTCGCACAAGCTCAACGAGATCAGCCAGGTCTGCGACAGCATCACCGTACTGCGCGACGGCTCGACCGTGGCCCATCACGACGGCATGGTCGCGGAATCGCAGATCGTCCGCGACATGGTCGGCCGCGCCATGGACGACCGCTATCCGTCGCGCGAGCCAAAGATCGGCGAGGTGGTGATGCAGGTCCGCGACTGGTCCGTCGCCGACCCGCTGCGCGAGGGCCGGCTGCTGGTCAAGAAGGCCAGTTTCGAACTGCGTCAGGGCGAGGTTCTGGGCATCGCCGGGCTGATGGGCGCCGGCCGCACCGAGCTTGCCATGAGCATCTTCGGCCGCTCAATGGGCGACTGGAAATCGGGCAGCGTCCGCATCCACGGCCGCGAGGTCGAGCTGACCACGGTGCCCAGGGCCATCGCCGCCGGCCTCGCCTATGTGACCGAGGACCGCAAGTCGCTGGGCCTGGTGCTGGAGGACACGATCCGCCGCAACATCCCGCTGGCGAACCTGGCCGGGATTTCCACGCGCGGCGTGGTGGACCGGCAGCGCGAGGGCGCCGTCGCCCGCGACTATCGCAAACGCATCAACATCCGCTCGCCCTCGGTCGAGCAGAAGACGGTGAACCTGTCAGGCGGCAACCAGCAAAAGGTCGTGCTGGCGAAATGGCTGTTCTCGGAACCCGAGATCCTGATCCTGGACGAGCCCACGCGCGGCATCGACGTCGGCGCCAAATACGAGATCTATACCATCATCCGCGATCTGGCGGCCTCGGGGAAATCCATCATCGTGATCTCCTCCGAGATGCCCGAGCTTCTGGGCATCACCGACCGCATCCTAGTGATGAACGAGGGCCGGCTGGTCGGCGAACTGCGCACCGCCGAGGCGACGCAGGAAAAGATCATGTCCATCATCATCCGCTCGGGCCACGACCTGACCGACGAGGCGGTCACGCCCGAGCAAATCGAGGCAGAGGCCGCCCATGTCTGACACCACCGAGACCCGCCAAGGCGACACCTTCGGCTTCATCCGCCGCAACATCCGCGAATACGGCATCCTGTTCGCGCTGATCATCATCATGGCCTTCTTCCAGGTGGTGACCGGCGGCATCCTGTTCCGGCCGGTGAACCTGACCAACCTGTTCCTGCAGAACAGCCATATCGTCATCATGGCGGTGGGCATGCTGCTGGTGATCGTGGCCGGCCACATCGACCTGTCGGTCGGCTCGGTCGCGGCCTTCGTCGGCGCGCTGGCGGCGCTGATGATCGTGCGCATGGGCCTGCCGATCCCGCTGGTCGTGGTGCTGGCGCTGGTCGCCGGCGCGGTGATCGGCGGCATCCAGGGCTATTGGATCGCCTATTGGAAGATCCCCAGCTTCATCGTCACCCTGGCCGGGATGCTGGTGTTCCGCGGGTTGACCATGTGGATCCTGCAGGGCCAGAACATCGGTCCCTTCCCGCGCGGCTTCCAGATGATCGCCTCGGGCTTCATCCCCGACCTGTTCGGCCCGGACAAGCCCAACACCCTGTCCCTGATCCTGGGCTGGGGTGCGGCGGTCGTGATCCTGTGGCTGCAGATCCGCGGCCGCAAGCGCGAAGAGGCGGTGGGCATCGCCGACGAGCCCTTCGCCTTTTTCGCCGCCAAGAACGCGCTGATCTTCCTGGCGATGGTCTGGATGACCTGGGCGCTGGCGAATTTCCGCGGCCTGCCCAATGTCTTCATCGTCATGGCGGTGCTGGTCGCGCTTTACGCCTTCCTGTCGGAACGCACGACCATCGGCCGGCGCATCTTCGCCATCGGCGGCAATGCCAAGGCGGCGAAACTGTCGGGCATCAACTCGGAACGGGTGGTGTTCCTGACCTTCATGAACATGGGCATGCTGGCGGCGCTGGCGGGGCTGGTGGTCTCGGCCCGGCTGAACTCGGCCACGCCCAAGGCCGGCGTCGGCTTCGAGCTGGACGTGATCGCGGCAGTCTTCATCGGCGGTGCCTCGATGGCGGGCGGCGTCGGCACGGTGATCGGCGCCGTGGTCGGTGCCTTCATCATGGGGGTGATGAACAACGGCATGTCCATCCTGGGCATCGGCATCGACTATCAGCAGGTCATCAAGGGGCTGGTGCTGATGGCCGCGGTGATCTTCGACGTCTCGAACAAGTCGAAATCGTGACGCCGAACTGGATCGCCGTCGACTGGGGCACGACCCGACTGCGCGCCTGGGCCATGCAGGGCGCGCAGATGCTTCAGGCGCGCGCCTCGGACCAGGGCATGGGCCGGCTTGCGCCCGAGGGATTCGAGCCGGCGCTGCTGGCGCTGATCGCCGACTGGCTGCCGGCGTCGGGCACCATCCCGGTCCTGGCTTGCGGCATGGTCGGCGCCCGCGGCGGCTGGGTCGAGGCCGCTTATCGCTCTGTCCCCTGCCCCCCGCTGGACCCGCGGCAGGCGATCCGCCCCCCGGTCACGGACCCGCGCCTGGACCTGCGCATCCTGCCCGGCCTGTCGCAGGCCGACCCGCCCGACGTGATGCGCGGCGAGGAAACCCAGATCGCCGGCTTCCTGGCCGGGAACCCGGGCTTTCGCGGCGTGCTCTGCCTGCCGGGCACGCATAGCAAATGGGCCCGGATCGCGGATGGCGCCGTCGCCCGCTTCGCCACCTTCATGACCGGAGAGCTTTTCGCCCTGCTCGCCCGGCAATCCGTGCTGCGCCTGACCTTGGCCGAAGCCACGCCAGACGCCCAGGCCCTGACCCAGGCCGGAGCGCAGGCGCTGGCCGACCCTGCCTCTGTCCCGGCCGGGCTTTTCGCCCTGCGCGCCGGGGCGCTGCTGCGCGGGCTGGCGCCGGAACAGGCGGCCGGGCGGCTTTCCGGCCTGCTGATCGGCGCCGAACTGGCCGCCGCCCGCCCGTTCTGGACCGGGGCCGAGGTCGTTCTGATCGGCGCCCCCGACTTGACGACGCATTACGAAACGCTCTTGCTGGCGCAGGGCGTCCGGGTCCGGCGACAGGACGGCGCTGCGCTGGTCCTGGCCGGGCTGACCGCCGCCCACCGGCTTCTGCACGAGGACCCATGACCCAGCCCATCATCGCCATCCTGCGCGGCCTGACCCCGCCCGAGGCCCTGCCCGTCGCCCGCGCCCTGATCGAATCCGGCATCACTCGCATCGAGGTGCCGCTGAACTCGCCCGACCCGCTGGAAAGCATCCGGCTGATGGCGGCGGCCTTCGGCGGCCAGGCCACGCTGGGCGCCGGCACCGTGCTGACGCCGGAACAGGTCGGCCGCGTCGCCGATGCCGGCGGCCGCATGATCGTCTCGCCCAATGCCGACCCGGCGGTGATCCGCGAGACCCGGGCGCGCGGCCTGGAAAGCTGGCCGGGCGTGTTCACCGCCACGGAATGTTTCGCCGCCATCGCCGCCGGCGCCACCGGGCTGAAGCTGTTCCCCGCCGACCAGGCCGGCCCTGCGGCGCTGAGGGCGCTGCGCGCCGTCCTGCCGCGCGAAATCCCGGTCTATGCCGTCGGCGGCGCCGGGCCGCAGAATTTCGCCGAATGGCACGCTGCCGGGGCGCAGGGCTTCGGCATCGGCACCGCGCTCTACAAGCCCGGCGATGCCCCCGAAACCGTCGCCACCCGCGCCCGCGAGATCATCGCCGCCATGCAGGCCCTGGGATGAACGCCGCGGTCTTCGACCCGCGTATCTGCGAGCTGGGCGAAGGCGCCTTCTGGCACCCCGAGCGCGCGCAGCCCTTCTGGTTCGACATCCTCGGCCGCCGCCTGATGTCGCAGCGCGACGGCAACCCGTTGGAGTGGCAGTTCGACGAGATGGTCTCGGCCTGCGGCTGGATCGACCGCGATCATCTGCTGATCGCCAGCGAGACCGCGCTCTTGCGCTTCGACCTGCGCACCGGCGCCCACCAGAAGCTGGTGGCGCTGGAACCCGACCGCGCCGGCAACCGCTCGAACGACGGCCGCGCCGACCCGCAGGGCGGCTTCTGGATCGGCACGATGTCGCGCAGCGCCGAAACCGGCCAGGGCGCGCTCTATCGCTACCTCGACGGCGAGCTGCGCCAGTTGCGCGCGGGCCTGTCGATTCCCAATGCCATCTGCTTTTCCCCCGACGGCCGGCTGGCCTATTTCGCCGACACCGCGGCGCAGAGGGTCTGGGCACAGGCGCTGGACGAACAGGGCTGGCCCAAGGGTCAGGCGCGGCTCTTCCTCGACCTCTCCGGCACCGACCAGTTTCCCGACGGCGCGGTCACCGACGACCAGGGCCGGTTCTGGAACGCGCGCTGGGGCAGCGGCTCGGTCGCCTGCCATGCCCCGGACGGCCGGCTGCTCAAGCGCCTGGCCCTGCCCGCCAGCCAGCCCAGCTGCCCCTGCTTCGCCGGACCCAACCTGTCGCAGCTGCTGGTCACCAGCGCCGCCGAGGGCCGCCACGGCCCGCAGGACGGCCGCACCTGGCTGCTGGACCCCCAGGCCCGCGGCCGCCCCGAACCCCGGGTGCGGGCATGATCCGGCGGCCCTTCGGCACGCTGCCCGATGGCCGGGCGGTGACGCGGGCGACGATCTCGGGCCATGGGCTGACCGCCTCGGTCATCACGCTGGGCGCCTCGCTGCAGGATCTGCGGCTCGACGGCGTCGCGCATCCGCTGGTGCTGGGCTTTCCCGAACTGCGACCCTATCTGGGCGAAGGCCGCTATTGCGGGGCCGTGGTCGGGCGCTATGCCAACCGCATCGCCCATGGCCGCGCCGTCCTGGACGGGCAAGCGCTAGACCTCGACCGCAACCAGGACGGCCGCAACATGCTGCACGGCGGCAGCGACGGCAGCGGCACCCGCAACTGGGTCCTGGCCGAGCAGACCGAGGCATCGGTCGCGCTCGCCGACCTGCTGCCGGACGGCCATATGGGCTTTCCCGGCGCCATGCCGGTGCGCGCGATCTACCAGATCCTGCCCGGACCGACGCTGCAGCTGACGATCACCGCCACCACGGACCGGACGAGCTTGTGCAATTTCGCCCAGCACAGCTATTTCAACCTCGACGGCAGCGACACGGTGGCGGACCATCGCCTGACCGTTCCCGCAACAAGCTACCTGCCCGTCGATGCCGACCTGATCCCGCTTGGACCCCCGGCCCCGGTGGGCGGCACGCCGCTCGACTTCCGCCGCCCGGTGCGGCTGGGCGACCGGCTGGAAGGGCCGCCGATCGACCACAACCTCTGCCTCGCGCCCGAACGCCGCCGTCTGCCGCGCAGGGCCGCGGTGCTGCAAGCCGGCGCGGTGCGGATGCAGCTGCACTCGACCGAGCCGGGGCTGCAGATCTATCCGGCCAACCACTTTTCCCCCGGCGCGCCGGGCCTTGCCGGCCGGCCCTATGGCCGCCATACCGGCGTCGCGCTGGAATCGCAGCTCTGGCCCGACGCGCCGAACCGGCCTGACTATCCCTCTGCGCGAATCTTACAAGGACAGATCTACCGACAGGTGACGCTCCTGCGGTTTCAGCACCCGGCGAAGGTTGACGCATAGCAAATTAACCAATTATTGCGAGGCAGGGAGGACTCATGGACCCTGCATCGACAACGCCGACGCCGCCGTCGGCGCCTTTCGCCGCCCAGCTGCAAACCCGGCTTCGGCAACGCATCGTCAGCTGCGAGCTGTCCCCCGGCACCCGGCTGTCGGAACAGGAGGTCGCCGACCAGTATCACCTGTCGCGCCAGCCGGTGCGCGAGGCCTTCATCCGCTTGGCCGGCGAGGGGCTGATCGAGGTCCGCCCGCAACGCGGCACCTTCGTCACCTGCATCGACCTGGAATGGGTGCTCTGCACCCGCTTCATCCGCGAATCGGTCGAGGCCGACATCACCCGGCTGGCCGCCGAACGCGCCACGCCGGCGGAAATCGAGACGCTCTTCACCCAGATCGCCCTGCAGGAGGCCGCCCCGGACGTGCCGGGTCTTGCCCGGCTGGACGAGGAATTCCACGCCACCCTGGCCGGGACCGCCGGCAAGACCATGGTCTGGGCGCATCTGCAGCAGATGAAGATGCATCTCGACCGTGCCCGCCACCTGCTGACCGCGATCACCCCGCGCGACACGATCATCGACCAGCATCGCGCCGTGGCCCAGGCGGTGGCCGACCGCGACCCCGACCGGGCCGAGGCGGCGATCCGCCTGCACCTGCGCCGGGTGCTGCACGACCTGCCCCAGGCGCTGCAACTTTCGCCCGATTATTTCACCCGGATGGATTCGCTCGCCGAGGCCCTTGCCGCCGAAACCTGACAGCGCGACCCTCGGGCCGGCGCCGCGATCGGCACGACGGTCGCCGTCCTTTCGCCGTTTCCCGAAAGCACGGCTTCCCGAAAGGCGGCCGGCCAGAGGCATCAGTCGCGGCGCCGCACCCTCTGGCGCTGCTCGCCCAGACCGGCGATCCCCAGCCGCATCACCTCGCCGCCCTTCAGGAACACCGGCGGCCGCTGGCCCATGCCGACGCCCGGCGGCGTTCCGGTGGTGATCACGTCCCCCGGCAGCAGCGTCATCAGCCGCGAGCAATAGGCGACGATCTCGGCCACGCCGAAGATCATCCGCGCGGTCGAGCCCTGCTGGCGCCGCACCCCGTCCACCTCCAGCCACAGTTCCAGCGCCTGCGGATCGGGCACCTCGTCGCGCGTCACCAGCCAGGGACCGATGGGACCGAAGGTGTCGAAACCCTTGCCCTTGTCCCAGGTGCCGCCGCGCTCGGCCTGCCATTCCCGCTCGCTGACGTCGTTGACCACGCAATAGCCGGCGACATGGTCCAGCGCCGCCGCCTCCGGGACCTGGCTCGCGACCGAGCCGATCACCACGCCCAGCTCGACCTCCCAATCGGTCTTTTGCGCGCCGGGCGGCAGCAGAAGGTCGTCCTCGGGGCCGCAGATGCAGCTGGTCCATTTGCCGAAGACCACCGGCTCGGCCGGCACCGGCAGCCCGGCCTCGGCGGCATGGTCGGCATAGTTCAGCCCGATGGCGACGAACTTGCGCACGTCGCCGACGCAGGCCCCCAGCCGCGGCTGACCCGAGACGATGGGCAGCGCATCCAGGTCCAGCGCCGCGATCGCCGCCAGCCCCTCGGGACCCAGCGCGGCGCCGGCGATGTCGCCGACATGGGCCGACAGGTCGCGGATGCGGCCCTCGGCATCCAGCAGCCCCGGCTTTTCCTGGCCCGGCGGGCCATAGCGCAGCAGTTTCATCGCCTTCCTCCCTGGAAAAATCCGCTAGCCGCGCCCGACCAGCGGCATGTTCGTCGCCATCACCGTCATCTGCAGCACGTTCGCCTCGGGCGGCAGGCTGGCCATCTGCAGCACCGCCTGGGCGACATGGGCGGCATCCATCAACGGCTCCGGGCGGATGCTGCCATCGGCCTGCGGCGCGCCCACCGTCGCGACGGCAGAGATCATCTCGGTCGCGGCATTGCCGGCGTCGATCTGGCCGCAGGCGATGCCGAATGGCCGCCCGTCCAGCGCCAGCGTCCGCGTCAGCCCGGTCACCGCATGCTTGGACATGGTATAGGGCACCGAGCCGGGACGCGGCGCCTCGGCGGCGATCGAGCCGTTGTTGATGATCCGCCCGCCCATGGGCTGCTGCCGCCGCATCTGGCGAAAGGCGGCGCGGGCGCACAGGAACATGCCGTCGATGTTCACCCGCGCCACGCCCTGCCACTCGTCCCAGGAAATCTCGTCGATCAGACGCGAGATCAGCAGCGCGCCGGCATTGTTGAACAGCACGTCGAGCCGGCCCCATTCGGCGGCGGCACGGGCAAAAGCCGCATCGACCGCCTGCGGGTCGGTCACGTCGCCGGGCAGCACCAGCGCCTGCGGATGGCCCTGCGCCGTCTCGGCCAGCGCCGCCGCGCGCCGGCCGACCAGGCCCACGCGCCAGCCGGCATCGAGAAAACGCCGCGCGGTCAGCCGGCCGATGCCGCTGCCGCCGCCGGTGATCAGGATGGTCTTCATCGTTCCCCCCGTTCCGGCGCGGATGCTAGCGCCCGCCCCGGCCAAGGGAAAGCCCGGTCAGGCCTCGGGGTCCCAGCCGCTGATCTGCTTGCTGTCCATGAACTCCTCAAGCCCCCAGACGCCGCCCTCGCGCGCGCGCCCCGAGGCCTTGACCCCGCCGAAGGCCGAGCCGCGGCCGCGCGACTGGCCGTTCATCTCGACCATGCCGGCGCGCAATTGCCGCGCCAGCCGGTTGCGCCGGGCGCCGTCCTGGCTTTGCACGTAATCGGTCAGGCCGTAGATGGTGTCGTTGGCGATGGCGACAGCTTCCTCTTCGCTGTCGAAGGGGATGATCGACAGCACCGGGCCAAAGATCTCTTGCCGGGCGATGGTCATGTCGTTGTTGACGTCGGCAAAGACCGTCGGGCGCACGAAATAGCCGCGATTGACGCCCTCGGGCAGGCCGGGACCGCCGGCGACTAGGCGCGCGCCCTCGTCGATGCCCTTCTGGATCAGGTCCTGGATCTTGTCCCATTGCTGCTTGCTGACCACCGGGCCGATATGCGGCCCGGGCTGGTGCGCGGTCGCGACGGCGGTTTCCTCGGCCACCTTGCGGGCCTGCTCGACGGCGGTGTCGTAGAAGCTGCGCTCGACCAGCATCCGCGTCGGCGCATTGCAGCTTTGGCCCGAATTGTAGAAGCAATGCCGCGCGCCGCGCGCCACCGCCTTGTCGTCGGCATCGGCAAAGACCAGGTTCGCGCCCTTGCCGCCCAGCTCCAGCACCACCTTCTTGACCGTATCGGCGGCGGCCTTGGTGATGGCGATGCCGGCGCGGGTCGAGCCGGTGAAGCTGATCATGTCCACGTCGGGATGCACCGACAGCTGGGTGCCGACGCCGACGCCGTCGCCGTTCACCATGTTGTAGACGCCCTTGGGCAAGCCGGCCTCGTCGATGATCTCGGTCCAGACCACCGAGCTGAGCGGCGCGATCTCGCTGGGCTTCAGCACCACGGTATTGCCGGCCAGGATCGCCGGGATCACCTTCAGCGTCACCTGGTTCATCGGCCAGTTCCAGGGCGTGATCGCACCGACCACGCCCACCGGCTCCCATGCCACCATGCTGCCCGGCGCATGCGGGCCCAGCGGGCGGATGAACTGGAAGTCGCGGAAGGCGGTGATGAAATTCTCGATGTGATACGTGCCGGCCGCGACCTGATCGCCCAGCGACATGTCCTGCGGCGCACCCATCTCGGCGGTGATGGCGGCGGCCATGTCGGGGGCGCGGCGGTTGTAGATTTCCAGGATGCGTTCGACATGGGCCAGCCGCTCGGCCGGCGGGGTGGCGGACCAGGCCGGGAAAGCCGCCTTGGCGGCCGCGACCGCCGCATCGGTGTCGGCCTGATCCCCCAGCGAGATCACCGCCACCGGCTCTTCGGTCGAGGGGTCGATCACCTCCAGGTCGCGCGGCCGGGCCGGGGCGACCCAGGCGCCGTCGATATAGAAACTCCGCTTGTCTGCCAGTGCGCCCATGAGCGGCTCCTTTCGGTTTTTCGGCCGCAGCGTGGCACCGGAGGGTCGCGACTGCAAGCGCCGCCCGGCTTTCCAAGCGGCGGCCCCGGCTCTATGCTGCGGGCGCAAAGCAATCGAAAGGACCGGGAATGTCCCTGCGCATCAACGACATCGCCCCCGATTTCACCGCCGAATCGACCGAAGGGCAGATCCGCTTCCACGACTGGATCGGCGACAGCTACGCCATCCTGTTCTCGCATCCGCGCGACTTCACGCCGGTCTGCACCACCGAATTCGGCGCCGTGGCGCAGCTGGTCCCGGAGTTCGAGAAGCGCGGCACCAAGGTCCTGGGCGTCTCGGTCGATTCGGTCGAGGATCACGGCAAATGGAAGCGCGACATCGAGACGGTCGCCGGCTGCCCGGCCGATTTCGCCATCATCGACGACACCGGGCTTGCGGTGGCGAAGGCCTATGACATGCTGCCCGCCGACTACTACCTGCCGACCGAGGGGCGCACGCCCGCGAATTCGGCCACGGTGCGGACGGTGTTCATCATCGGGCCGGACAAGAAGGTGCGGCTGACGATGACCTATCCGATGTCGGTGGGCCGCAACTTCGCCGAGATCCTGCGGGCGCTGGACGCGGTGCAAAAGACCGACGGCGTGCCGCTGGCGACGCCCGCCGACTGGGTGCCCGGCCAGGACGTGATCGTGGCGCTGGCGCTGGACGACGCGGCGGCCGAGGCGAAATACGGCGCGCTGAACAAGAAGCTGCCCTATCTGCGCTTCGCGAAGGATCCGGCGTAAGCTTGCGCAAACGGGGTGGACCGCGATGGCCCGCCCCGGTCAGATACGGTCATAGCTGACCTCAAGCGCGCGGCGCAGGTAACGGCCGTCGAAGGAAATCCGGGGCCTGGGCATTTCCACAAGCTGGAAGTCCATGTCGGCATAATGGTGCGCAACACCGTCCTCGGCGAAGCTTTGGAACATGAGGGCCGCTTTCTCGTCCCATTCTCGACGCTGGCGCTTCTCCTTTCCGGTGACGACACCCCATCGCGACAAGGTGTGGCGTGTGCTGGTGCGCCATTTCCGCAGGGCGCTTTCAGGGTTCTTCTGTAAATACAAGCAGTGATCGACACCCGCTTGGGCGAACATTTCCTGATAGACGGAAAAAAACTGCCCATGCGGGCTGTCGATGTGGTCAGGTTTAAGCCACGGTTTCTGAAAGCTCGAAAAGTGCAGGAAGACTGGCGGAAAAACCTTTTCGTAGCCATAGTTGAACAGGGCTTTCTGGAAGTTGCAGCGCGGGCTCAATTCCGTCCAGCGCCCCTGGAAATGTGCGTTTAGGAAGTCCTGGTCCGGCATCCTTACACCCGCCCCGTATATGGCCATATAGCTGCGCAATTCAGCGGCATAGTCCGTGCGTTGCCAGATTTCCGGGTCAATCAACAGCATTCCCGAATTGAAATATCGCCCTGATTCAAGGCCAATGGAACGCCGCCATGTCTCTGCGTCCATGCGAGCCAGATGCGGCGGAGCGGTGATGGCGGCCGTATCCTGGACGGCGCCGATTCCCCCAGGCAGAGGGATCTTCAACAATTCGGGCATGGCAAAGCAGGGATAAATATCCGCATCCAGATAGATCAGTCGCCGATAGCCGGTCAGAAATGCCGGTGCGAAAATTCGGTCGTAGACGATGGGTGGCCAGTTACGGGTCGACGGCAGCCCTTCCGGCCGCAACCCTTTCAAAAGGTTTCGTTGCAGAAAGACCCCGTCCTCGCCTAGATCATCCTGTTGTCGCGGCCCGCCGTTTTCCAGGAAGACATGGCAGTCGATCTGCCACAGACGCACCAGCCGCCGTGCTACCGCTCGGCCCAACCCCAGATAATGGTCGTCCACAATCAGAAAGAAGGCAGCGTCACGCATATCAGACTCACCGAATTAAAATGGGCGCCAGTGGCGCCCATTGTAGTTTGAAGTCAAGCCAGGATCACTCGGCCTGCGCGTCCTCTTTCTTCTCGGGGGCGATTTCCTCGCCGGTCTCCTGATCGACCATCTTCATGCCCAGGCGGACCTTGCCGCGGTCGTCAAAGCCCAGAAGCTTGACCTTGACCTCTTGGCCTTCCTTCAGGATCTCGTTCGGATGGTTCAAGCGCTTCGAGGCGATCTGGGACACGTGGACCAGACCGTCGCGCTTGCCGAAGAAGTTCACGAAGGCGCCGAAATCGACCAGCTTGACAACCTTGCCGGTGTAGATCTTGCCCTCTTCCGGCTCGGCCACGATCGAATAGATCATGTCATAGGCCTTCTTGATCGAATCGGCGTTGGCCGAGGCGATTTTGATCACGCCGTCGTCGTTGATGTCGACCTTGGCGCCGGAAACCTCGACGATCTCGCGGATGACTTTGCCGCCCGAGCCGATCACTTCGCGGATCTTGTCGGTCGGGATGGTCATGGTCTCGATGCGCGGGGCATGGGCGCTGAACTCGCGCCGGCCTTCGGTCAGGGCGTGGGACATCTCGCCCAGGATGTGCATCCGGCCGTCCTTGGCTTGCGCCAGGGCCTGCTCCATGATCGCCGGGGTGATGCCCGCGACCTTGATGTCCATCTGCAGCGAAGTGATGCCGTTTTCAGTGCCTGCAACCTTGAAGTCCATGTCGCCCAGGTGATCCTCGTCACCCAGGATGTCGGTCAGGACCGCCCATTTGTCGCCTTCCAGGATCAGGCCCATGGCGACGCCGGCGACCGGCGCCTTCAGCGGCACGCCCGCATCCATCATCGACAGCGAACCGCCGCAGACCGAGGCCATCGAGGACGAACCGTTCGACTCGGTGATCTCACTGACCACGCGGATGGTGTAGGGGAAGTCGGTCGCGGCCGGCAGCACCGCCTGCAGCGCGCGCCATGCCAGCTTGCCGTGGCCGATCTCGCGACGGCCGGGCGAACCCACGCGGCCAACCTCGCCGACCGAATAGGGCGGGAAGTTGTAGTGCAGCAGGAAGTTCGAGCGCGAATTGCCGTGCAGCGCGTCGATGATCTGCTCGTCGTCGCCGGTGCCCAGCGTCGTCACGACCAGCGCCTGGGTTTCGCCGCGGGTGAACAGCGCCGAGCCATGGGTGCGCGGCAGGATGCCGACTTCGCTGTCGATGGCGCGGACGGTCTTGTTGTCGCGGCCGTCGATGCGGGCGCCGCCGTTGATGATGTCACCGCGCAGGATGCCCGATTCCAGCTTCTTCAGCGCCGAGCCCAGGTTCGGGTCCAGCAGTTCCTCGTCCGAAAGGCCGGCCTTGATCGCGGCCTTGGTGGCCTCGATGGCGTCGTGACGCTCGCCCTTGTCGCGCAGGGCATAGGCGGCGCGCATACCGGCCTCGCCCAGCGCCTGCACGCGGGCGTAAAGCGCGCTGTAATCCGGCGACTGGAAGTCGAAGGGCTCTTTCGCGGCGACCTCGGCCAGCGAGATGATCAGGTCGATGACCGGCTGCATCTGCTCATGGCCGAATTTCACGGCGCCCAGCATCTCTTCTTCGGTAAGCTCATAGGCTTCGGATTCGACCATCATCACGGCGTCTTTGGTGCCGGCGACGACCAGGTCCAGGCGCTGCTCGGGGTTCGAGCGCAGGTGGTCCATGTCCTGAACCTCGGGGTTCAGCACATATTCGCCGTTCGAGAAGCCGACGCGCGCGGCGCCGATCGGGCCCATGAACGGCACGCCCGAGATGGTCAGCGCGGCCGAGGCAGCGATCATGGCCACGATGTCCGGGTCGTTGACCAGGTCATGCGACAGCACGGTGCACATCACCAGCACTTCGTTCTTGAAGCCGGGGGCGAACAGCGGGCGGCAGGGGCGGTCGATCAGACGCGCGGTCAGCGTCTCTTTCTCGCTCGGGCGCGCCTCGCGCTTGAAAAAGCCGCCCGGGATTTTGCCGGCGGCGTAGTATTTTTCCTGGTAGTGCACCGTCAGCGGGAAGAAATCCTGCCCGGGTTTCGGTTCCTTCGCGAAGGTCACGTTGGCCATGACGCTGGTCTCGCCCAGAGTGGCGATGACCGAGCCGTCGGCCTGACGGGCAACCTTGCCCGTTTCCAGCGTGAGCGTTTCCTGGCCCCACTGGATGGATTTCTTGACTTCGTCAAAATGCATCTGATTTCCTCTGGCGACGCGCCGGCCCTTCCGGTCGCGCCCCGTGTCATATGGCGGCCCCATTGCCGCCGCCCCTATCCTTTGCATGTGCCCCAGGGCTGGGGGCGGCACGTCACAGATGGCCGGCGCATACCGCAAAACAAGGCGCTTGCAAAGCGGAGTCTTCGCCCGAGCCGCGCACAAAGCCTGCGGTCGGGACCCGGAAACAGCGCCGGAACGGTGTTTGAAAAAGGGTGAAAGCCCGCTGGACGGCGGGCTTCCGTGGTCGGCACCAGAGGCCGGCCGGTCGCCGGGACCCGTTTCGCGCCCGCCTCACGTCCGGGCAAGCGTCCGGGGCGACGGCGCGGCGTTCAGGTTGGCGCTTTCGCCGGCCAGGGACTTGGCCGGTTGGGCCTGCAGCGCCGCGGTCGTGGTCGAAGCCTTGGCCGGAGTCAGCGGCAGACTGCCCAACCGCTCGCGCGCCAACATGCCGATGGCCCAAGCCCGGATGCGCTCTTCATCGGAAGCGTTTCCGACGGATGCCGTGCGGCGCAGAGAGGTGTCGCTTGCGGCTTCCGTCGCAGGGGCGGCAGCGGCGCCGCGTCCGGTCGCGCTGCCTTGGACGACGGGGGCGGCCACGCTGGCGCCGGCGGCGGCCGCTGCGCCATCTGCGGGGGTCTCGACCGGCGGGGCGGCCGTCTCAGGCGTGTTGGTCGATGAGGCGGCGGCTGGCGCCGCCTCGGTCCCGGCATCGGCTGCCGGGGCAAGGTCGTCAAGCACGGCCTTGGAGAAGTCGAAGGTCACGCCGCCGCTTTCGGCAGGCGGGGTTGCGGGGGGCGGCGTCGGCTGCGTGGATTGTGCCGCGGCGGGCTTGGTCACCGCGCCGGAACCACCCACCCCCAACAGCGAGCCGGTCGCGTTCAGAATGGAACCTAGTAGCATTTTTGCGTCTCCTTTTTCCTGGACCTCCCCAGAATAAATGAGCTGCATCAAGGGTTCATTAAGACTCTACCGGGTATTTTAGCGACTCCGTGCCACGCCCTGCGCAACGAAAAACGCCCGCGGCCGATGGCCCGGGCGTCCGTTCGCTGCAAGAAGGCTGGCGCCTCAGCGGCGCAGACCCAGCTTGCCGATCAGGTCGGTGTAGCGGGCTTCTTCCTTGCGCTTCAGATAGTCCAGCAGCTTGCGGCGCTGCGCGACCAGCTTCAGCAGACCCCGACGCGAATGGTTGTCCTTCTTGTGGGTCTTGAAGTGCTCGGTCAGAGTGGCAATGCGCGAGGACAGGATCGCGACCTGGACCTCGGGCGAACCGGTGTCGCCTTTCTTGGTCGCGAATTCAGCCATCACGCGGTTCTTTTCTTCGACGGTGATCGACATCGGGGTCTCCTTCAATGTCAAAGGGTTATGGCTCCGGCCGGGATGTCGTCCAGCGCAGGCCCGTGGAGAGAACCGCCGGATTCGATCCGGCGGATGCGGGCGTATAGGCGGAATCCGCCGGAAAGAAAAGGTTTTTCTTGCCGTCGCCGGATCAGGCGCGCGGCTGCATCGCTGTCAGCGCGATGTCGCCCACCCGCAGGCCCTGCACGCCCAGCAACCGCCCGACCGCCAGCCCGTCCATGCGGATCAGGGTCGAGCCGTCGGCATGCAGGTCCAGCGTCACCTCGGGAACGGTGCCATCGCCCGGATCCTCGTAGCGCAGCTCCAGCCGGTCCTCGATCAGGTTGAAGTCGCCGATCACCGGCACATGTTCGCCCGGATCCTCCAGCGCCGGATCGGGGGCGCCCAGAACGAACAGATCCTCGCCCTCGCCGCCCTCGGCGAAATCGCCGGCGCCCGGCATCAGCGTGTCGTTGCCGGCACCGCCGTGCAGCCAGGCCGCATCGGGATGCGCCGAGCCGATCAGCAGGTCGTCGCCGTCGCCGCCGTCCAGATCGTCGGTGCCGCGACCGGCGACCAGCGTGTCGTTGCCGGCGTTGCCGGTGATCCAGTCGTCGCCGGCACCGCCGGTCAGGTAGTCGTCGCCCTCGCCGCCGAAAATGGTGTCGTCGCCGTCGCCGCCGTGGACGGTGTCGTTGCCGCCTTGCCCGGAGAGGTAGTCGTCGCCCGCGCCGCCCTCGATCGAGTCGTCGCCGCCCGGGCCGTAATCGCCGTCGCCATAGATCCAGTCGGTGCCGTCGCCGCCAAGCAGCGTGTCGTTGCCAAGGCCGCCATGCAGGTCGTCATTGCCGCCGTGGCCAGTCAGCAGGTCGTCGCCGTCGCCGCCCGCCAGCCAGTCCGCACCCTCGGTGCCCTCCGCGGTCAGCCCCTCGGGTCCATCCGGGTCGGAATCGGTCGGATCCGGGTTGTCCGGATCCTCTTCCTCGGGGTCGGGTCGGGTCATGGCGGTGACATCGACAGCCAAACCGACAAACAGCAGACTGATCAGGCTCCCCAAGAGCAACATGATGACACCATAAACGAATCGCACAACCTTTACGGGCACGATAGCCGCTGGCGCCTGACTGCGCATCCTGTTTGTTAAGAGAGGGTTAATACCGGTTTCGCGCGTGACTCCGAATTGCAACGCGGCCCGATGCCGGCCCCCTCAACCGAAGATGGAATACCTTGGACTCGGCGGCCGGCCTTTGGATTTAGGGGCGTCAGCCGTAGTCGCGGGCACCGAAGATCGCGCTGCCGACGCGGATATGGGTGGCGCCCTCGGCGATCGCGGTTTCGAAATCGGCGCTCATACCCATCGACAGGCCGGCGAGCCCGTTGCGGGCGGCGATCCCGCGCAGGGCGCGGAAATGCGGGACGGGGTCGGCGTCTTCGGGCGGGATGCACATCAGCCCCCGGATCGTCAGGTCCAGCGCTTGGCAATCGGCGACGAAAGCGTCGGCATCGCCGGGCAGGATGCCGGCCTTCTGCGGCTCGGCCCCGATGTTCACCTGCACGAAAAGCTGCGGGCAGGTGCCGCGCTGCTGGACCTGGCGCGCCAGTTTCTGGGCCAGCGACGGCCGGTCCAGGGTGTGGATGGCGTCGAAGAGCTCCAGCGCGGGCTTCAGCTTGTTGGTCTGCAACGGGCCGATCATGTGCAGCTCGACGCCCGGAAAGCGGTCGCGCCAGGCCGGCCATTTGGCGGCGGCCTCCTGCACGTAATTCTCGCCGAAGGTGCGGTGGCCCGCGTCCAGCACCGCCTCGACCCGGCCCTGCGGCTGCACCTTGCTGACGGCGATCAGCGTGACCGCGCCGGCTGCGCGGCCCGAGGCCGCCTCGGCCGCGGCGATGCGGCGCTTGATGTCATCCAGTCCCATGTCAGCATGATTCCCAAAAGAAAAGAGCGGGCGCAAGGCCCGCTCTTTCCGGTTCGTTGTTCTGACGGATCAGAACGAGAACTTGATGCCCATGTCGACGACGGTGTCGTCCAGGTAGTCGGTGTCGATGATGCCACCGGCCAGAACGGCGCCGCCGCCCAGGTCGTAGTCGGCACCGATGCCGAACGAGTCGTATTTCTCGGTGCCGCCGCCGAACAGGTCGAACTTGTCCTGACGCCAGAAGCCTTTCACGAGAACCGCGTCGGCTTGATACGAAGCGGCGAGACCAGCGGTGTATTTCCACTCGTCCAGACCGTCGAAACGGTCATCGTAGGACATATAGACACCTTTGACGGCGAAGTTGTTGAACTTGCCTTCGGCGCCCAGACCGATTTCGCTCGCATCGCCATGCTTGGCATAGGACAGAGCGGCCCACCAAGTGCTGCCGTCGTATTTGGCGGCCAGCGAGTAGGCGGTGTCGCCGGTATCGTCACCGTGAGCATTGGTGCCCGGGGTGGTGTACCACACGGTGTTCACGCCGTCCGAAGCCGAAGCATACAGCGAGATGTTGTTGACGGTGTATTCGTACAGGATGCTCGGACCCTGGTCGAGGTTCGCACCGTCACCGGTCAGATAGGTGATTTCTTCGATGTCGTTGGCGAACTGGCCTTCGGTGTAGCCGATTTCGTACAGGTCACCGATCGCAGCTTCCGAAGCCGAGACCACGTCGCCCATCGAGAGCTTGCCGTAGGTGCCCGAGATCCAGACGGCGCCAGCGGTACCGCGAGCGGCCGAACGGTAGGCGTTGGCGTTGTAGTTTTCCTGGTCGACGCGGAACGAACCACCGAACGACAGGCCAGCGTCCGATTCACCGGTCAGGGTAAATTTCACGCGGGCGCGGCTCGAGAACTGCGCGTCGTCGCCGTCATAGATCACACCCATGCGGCCGTCGCCCGACACGGCGACTTCGGCTGCAGCGACGCCGGCCGTCAGGACCAGGGCGCTGGTGGCGAAAAGAACCTTTTTCATGGTTTTCCCTCTTGTCTCTCTCGTGTGCCCCAGCCAGAAAACCGTCCGGGGTATGGATGTTGTGTCGCGCTTTACCCCTCGCATTGCAACGGGATCGCATCGGGTTAGCCCGTTTCGGGGTTGCTGTGATGCACATGGGCCACACCCGCGTTGCAGGCCCGGCGCGCCCGCCCGACGCGGCCGCTGAGCGCCCCGTTCCCGCCTTGCGCGCGCGAGCCATATGACCTTCGCGAAACGCCTGGCAAGCGATGCGGCCGGGTTCAGCCCTCTCTTGTGGCAAGGGGCGGAATTGCGCTATGGCTCGCGCAAGGACGATCCGGGGGACGACAAATGACCAGACGCGCCGCACGGCTGACCGCCGCCCTGCTTATCTCGGCCGGGCTTGCCGCATGTTCGGGCGGCGGCTCGGGCTCGGCCGGGTCCGCCGGCTCGGCCAGCTCCGGCATGGGCGGCGGCAACAGACCGACCCAGACCAGCCAGCCGCAGCAGCGATCGACGATCTGGGACCTGTTCTCGAATCGCCGCAACCCGAACGACACGGTGGCGGTGAACAAATATCTGTGGAACGCCAGCCTGGAAGTGCTGAACTTCCTGCCGATCCAGTCCATCGACCCGTTCACCGGCGTCATCGTCACCGGCTACGGCACGCCCCCGGGCGGCGGGCGGTCCTATCGCGCCACGGTCAACATCACCGACCCGGCGCTGGACGCCCGCGCGCTGAAGCTGTCGCTGCAGGGCGCCGGCGGCGCGGCGGTCGCCCCCGACACCGTGCGCGCGGTCGAGGACGCGATCCTGACCCGCGCCCGCCAGATGCGCGTGCGGGACGGCAAGCTTTAAGCCTTCTGGACCTGCATCGGGCAAGCGGCTAAACCCTGCGGGCAATCTGACGCCCGGAGGTTTCCATGCCCTATGATCCCGCAATCAGCGAGCCGCGCTGGCAAAAGGCGTGGGACGACGCGGAGACCTTCCGCGCGGTGCGGGACGAGCGGCCCAAGTATTACGTCCTGGAAATGTTCCCCTATCCCTCGGGGCGCATCCACATGGGCCATGTGCGCAACTACACGATGGGCGACGTGGTGGCGCGGTTCAAGCGCGCGCAGGGCTTTTCCGTGCTGCATCCGATGGGCTGGGACGCCTTCGGCATGCCGGCCGAGAACGCGGCGATGGAGCAGGGCGGCCATCCGCGCGACTGGACCTACGGCAATATCGCCACAATGCGCGGCCAGTTGAAGCCCTTGGGCCTGTCCATCGACTGGAGCCGTGAGTTCGCCACCTGCGACGACGCCTATGTCGCCCAGCAGCAGGCGCTGTTCCTGGACATGCTGGACGCCGGGTTGATCACCCGCAAGTCGGCGCAGGTGAACTGGGACCCGGTGGACATGACCGTGCTCGCCAACGAGCAGGTGATCGACGGCAAGGGCTGGCGGTCCGGCGCCACGGTCGAGCGCAAGGAGCTGACGCAGTGGTTCTTCAAGATCTCGGATTACTCGGACGAGTTGCTGGCGGCGCTGGACGGGCTGGAGGGCTGGCCGGAAAAGGTGCGGCTGATGCAGGCCAACTGGATCGGCAAGTCGCGCGGGCTGCAATTCCGGTTCCAGACGGTCGATCTGCCCGATTTCCCGCAGATCGAGGTCTATACCACCCGCCCCGACACGCTGATGGGCGCGAGCTTTGTCGCGCTGTCGCCCGACCATCCGCTGGTCAAGGCGCTGGCCGCCAAGGATGCCACGGTCGCCGCTTTCGTCGAGGAATGCCGCAAGATCGGCACCACCGAGGAGGCCATCGAGACCGCGCCGAAGCTGGGTTTCGACACCGGGCTGACGGTCCGCCACCCGCTGGACCCGGATTGGCAACTGCCGATCTGGATCGCGAATTTCGTGCTGATGGATTACGGCACCGGGGCGATCTTCGGCTCGCCGGCGCATGACGAGCGCGACCATGAGTTTGCGGTGAAATACGGCCTGCCGATCCGCGCCACCTTCGGCGAAAAGGATATGACGCTGGAACAGGCCGACGCGCTGGTCGCGAAAGCGCCCTATGTGCCGCTGAAATCCGAGACCGTGACCTATGTTCGCGGCTTCGCCGGCGCGGCCGACCAGACCGGCGAGGCGGCGGTGGACGCCGCTATCCAGCATGCCGAAGCCGCCGGCTATGGTGAGGGCGTGACGAAATTCCGCCTGCGTGACTGGGGCATCTCGCGCCAGCGCTATTGGGGCTGCCCGATCCCGGTGGTGCATTGCGAAAAATGCGGCACCGTGCCCGAGGCCAAGGCGAACCTGCCGGTGCTGCTGCCGCAGGACGTCAGCTTCGACGTGCCCGGCAACCCGCTGGACCGGCACCCGACCTGGCGCAACGCCACCTGCCCGCAATGCGGCGGCCCGGCCCGGCGCGAGACGGACACCATGGACACTTTCGTCGATTCGTCCTGGTATTACGCCCGCTTCACCTCGCCTCATGCCGCGGTGCCGACCGACCGGCCCGAGACCGACTACTGGATGAACGTCGACCAGTATATCGGCGGCATCGAACACGCGATCCTGCACCTGCTCTATTCGCGCTTCTTCGCCCGGGCCATGGTCAAGACCGGCCACCTGCCCGAAAGCGCCAAGGAGCCATTCGACGCGCTCTTCACCCAGGGCATGGTCACGCATGAGATCTACATGACCCGGGACGAGCGCGGCCGCCCGGTCTATCACCTGCCCGAGGATGTGAGAAAAATTCGGTTGACGAGCGATACGGAAATCGCCGTAGATCCTAAGTGTCTAAAAACTAAGACGTTCGGGGAGCTTTGGGCAAAAAATATCGCTTCTGAGAAGTTCGACGGCCTGACCTCTGATGACGATAAGCTCATGTTTGCTTACGATCATTTCATTGGCAGGGTCGAGATCATCCCCTCGGCCAAGATGTCGAAATCCAAGAAGAACGTCGTCGATCCGGTCAATATCGTCGCCAATTTCGGCGCCGATACCGCGCGCTGGTTCATGCTGTCCGACAGCCCGCCCGAGCGGGACGTGGAATGGACTGCCGCCGGGGCCGAGGCCGCGAACCGCTATCTCGCCCGGGTCTGGCGGCTGGCCGACGAGATGCCCGAGGGCGGCGACGACCCCGATCTCCTGCGCGCCGCGCATCGAGCCATCGACGAGGTGACGAAATCCATCGAGGGCTTCGCCTTCAACAAGGCCGTGGCCAAGCTTTACGAACTGGCCAATGTCATCGGCAAGTCCAAGGCCGGCGGCGACGGCCGGCGCGCGGCGCTGCGCATCCTGGCGCAACTGCTGGCGCCGATGGTGCCGCACCTGGCCGAAGAGGTCTGGCAGAAGGCCGGCGGGCAGGGCATGGTCGTGGACGCGGCCTGGCCAAAGGCGGACCCTGCGCTGCTGGTCTCGGACAGCGTGGTGCTGCCGATCCAGATCAACGGCAAGCGCCGGGCCGAGATCGAGGTGCCCAAGGACATGTCCAAGGAACAGATCGAGGCGCTGGTCATGGCCGACGAGACCGTGCTGCGCTTCATGGAGGGCGCGCCGGTCAAGAAGCTGATCGTGGTGCCGGGGCGGATCGTCAATGTCGTGGTCTAGGCGCAGCGTGATCCTGGCCGCGCTGGCGCTGGCCGCCTGCGGCTTTTCCCCGGTCTATGGACCCGACGGCGTGGGCGGCAAGCTTTTCGGCCAGGTCCGCACCGCCGATCCCAAGACCCCGGACGACTTCAGCTTTGCCGGCCGCATCGCCGAGCGGCTGGGGCCGGACAGCAACCCGCGCTTCGAGCTGGGCTATCGGTTGCGCATCGCCGTGGTGCCGCAGGCCATCACCCCGGACGAGATCACCACGCGCTATGCCCTGAACGGCAGCGCGGATTTCGTGCTGACCGAATCGGGTTCGGGCAAGGTGGTGACGCGGGGGCAGGTCAGCAGCTTCACCTCGTACTCCACCACCGGCACGACCATCGCTACCATGGCGGCGGAACAGGATGCGCATGAGCGGCTGGCGCGGATGCTGGCCGACCAGGTGGTGACGCGGCTGATGGCCGTGGACCCGGCAACGGTTCCATGATCCTGAAGGGCGCCGAGATCGGACGCTACCTGGCGCGGCCCGATCCGACGCGGCCGGCGCTGCTGGTCTATGGCCAGGACGCCATGCGCGTCGCGCTGAAGCGGGCCGAGGCGGTCAAGGCCCTGGTCGGCCCCGGCGCCGAGGAGGAGATGCGCCTGACCCGCATCCCCGGGGCCGATCTGCGCAAGGACCCGGCGGCGCTGTTGGACGCAGTGAAGGCGGTCGGCTTCTTTCCGGGCCAGCGCGTGGTGCTCGTCGATGACACGCCTGACGCGGCAGCGCCGGCGGTGGCCTCGGCGCTGGGGGAATGGCGCGCGGGCGATGCGGTGATCGTGGTGGCGGCGGGGGCCTTGGGGAAATCCTCGGCGCTGCGGAAGCTTTTCGAGCCGCATCCGGCGGCGGTGACCGCGCCGATCTATGACGATCCGCCCAGCGAGGACGAGATCGAGCGCTGGCTGCGCGACGCGGGCCTGCGCGAGGTGCCCCGCGACGCCATGCGCGACCTGATGGCGCTGTCGCGCGCGCTGGACCCCGGCGATTTCCGCCAGACGGTCGAGAAGATCGGGCTTTACAAGCATGGCGACACGAGCCCGCTGACCTCCTCCGAGATCGCGCTGCTGGCCCCCGCCACCATCGAGGCCGAGGTGGACGCGCTGATCGACAGCGTGGCCGAGGGCCGGGCGCGGGAATTCGCGCTGCTGATGCGCCGGATCGAGGGTCAAGGCACGGCGCCGGTGACGCTGTGCATCGCGGCTCTGCGGCATTTCCGGGCGCTGCATGCCGGCGCCTCGGACCCCGGTGGGCCGGGGGCGGGGTTTTCGCGGCTGCGGCCGCCGGTCTTTGGCCCGCGTCGGGACCGGATGATCCGGCAGGCGCAGGACTGGGGCATGCGGGCGCTGGAGGACGCGATCCACCAGTTGATCGAGACGGACCTGACGCTGCGGTCGTCCTCGCGCGCACCGGCCATGGCGGTGATGGAGCGGATGCTCTTGCGGCTGTGCATGATGCCGCGCGGCGGGCGCTGATGCAGGCGCTGGTCATCGGCGCCGGCCCGGCCGGGCTGATGGCGGCCGAAGTGCTGGCAGGCGGGGGCGCGCGGGTCGTGGTGGCCGAGGCCATGCCGACCCCGGCGAGAAAGTTCCTGATGGCGGGGAAGTCCGGGCTGAACCTGACGCGGGACGAGCCGTGGCCGGTGTTCGCGGCGCATTATGGGGGCTCTGCCCCCGGCCTTCGGCCTCCCCCGGAGTATTTGGAAAACGGAGAAATGGGACCCGAGGCGGTGATGGGCTGGGCGCGCGGCTTGGGCGTGGACCTGTTCACGGGTTCGACCGGGCGGGTGTTTCCGGTGGGCATGAAGGCCTCGCCGCTGCTGCGGGCCTGGCTGGCGCGGCTGTCGGGGCTGGGGGTCGAGTTTCGGATGCGCTGCCGCTGGCGCGGCTTCGACGGCGACGGCTGGCGCTTCGAGGTGCCGGGCGGGGTCGAGATGCTGCATCCGCGCGCGGTCGTGCTGGCGCTGGGTGGGGCGAGTTGGCCGCGGCTGGGCTCGGACGCGGCCTGGGTCCCCTGGCTGGCCGGGCGGGGCGTCGAGGTGGCGCCGTTCCGGCCGGCGAACATGGGGTTCCGCGTGCACTGGTCGGTGCCGATGGCGCGGCATTTCGGCCAAGCGGTCAAGGGCGTGGCGCTGCATGCCGGCGATGCGGTCAGCCGGGGCGAATGGGTGGTGACGGCGCAGGGCATCGAGGGCGGCGGGGTCTATGAGGTCTCGGCCGCGATGCGGGACGGGGCCGAGGCGCTGCTGGACCTGGCGCCCGACCTTGCCGCCGGAGAGCTGGCGCGGCGCTTCGCGGCGGCGCCGGCGAAGCTGTCGGTCGGCAACCGGCTGCGGCGGGTGCTGGGCGATCCCTTGCGCGCCGCCCTGCTGATGGAATGGGGCCAGCCGCTGCCGGCGGACCCGGCGCGGCTGGCCGCGCGCGCCAAGGCGCTGCGGCTGCGGCACGAGGGGCCTATGGACATCGAACGGGCGATTTCCTCGGCCGGGGGCATTGCCGGCGCCGGCCTGACCGAGGCGCTGGAGCTGCGCGCCCTGCCGGGCGTCTTTGCCGCCGGCGAGATGCTGGACTGGGAGGCGCCGACCGGGGGCTATCTGCTGACCGGCTGCCTTGCCACCGGTCGGCTGGCTGGGCGGGGTGCCGCCGCCTATCTGGCCGCGGCGCGCTGATAGGCGGGACGGACGCGCATCCGCTCCAGGTAGTCGGTCAGCCGATGTTCGACGATCGGAAAGCGCGCGGTCAGCGCCCAGGTCAGGCAATGCGCCAGGATGATGTCCGGCACCGTCATGCGGTCGCCCATCAGGAAGCCGTCCTCGGCCATGCGATGCGCCAGCGTCTTCTGGCTGCGCTCGAATTCCCAGCGCAGGGTGTTCTTGATCGCGGCGAGGCGCATCTCTTCGGGCAGCACGAAGCTGTGGCGCGCGGCCAGCCACAGCGCGGCGTCGAACTCGTCCAGGATGAACTGGGTCAGGCTGTCCTGGCGGGCGCGGTCCAATGTGCCGGCAGGGTGGGTCAGCGCGCCGTGGCGGTCGGCCAGATAGGTCAGGATCGCGGTCGAATCGGTGATCGGCGTGCCGTCCGCGATCAGCACCGGCACCTTGCCCGCCGGGTTGAACGGCTTCACCCCCTCGCCATGCGGGTTCACCGGGACATGCTCATAGGGCTGGTCCAGCTCCTCAAGCATCCAGAGCACCCGCAGGGCGCGGCTTCGCGCGGTTCCGATCACCTGATACATGACAGCCTTCTTCCGATCCTGGGGGCAGGCTAGCCGCCCGCCGCGATTCAGGCAATGAGCGCCATTGACGCCATCCCCACCCGGGCGCAGGAAGGGCGGACGGCCAGCCAGAAGAGGGTCCCATGTCCGCAAGCGCACGCGCGCCGCTGTTCACCTCGGTGCTGATCGGCGGCTCGATCATCCTGCTGATCAACTTCGCGCTGCGCGCCAGCTTCGGCGTGTTCCAGATCCCCATCGCGCAGGAATTCGGCTGGCCGCGGGCCGAGTTCAGCCTGGCCATCGCCATCCAGAACCTGGCCTGGGGCATCGGCCAGCCGATCTTCGGCGCGCTGGGGGAACGCTGGGGCGACCGCTGGTCGATCATCATCGGCGCCTTCCTGTATTCGGCCGGGCTGGTGCTGACCGCCTATGCGACCGACCCGCAAACCGTGCAGCTGCTGGAGATCATGGTCGGATTCGGCATCGCCGGCACCGGCTTCGGCGTCATCCTGGCCGTGATCGGCCGCGCCGCCAGCGACGAGAACCGCAGCCTGGCGCTGGGGATCGGCACCGCCGCCGGCTCGGCCGGACAGGTCTTCGGCGCGCCGCTGGCCGAGGCGCTGCTGATGCATTACCCGTGGCAGAGCGTGTTCATCATCTTCGGGGTGATCGTGCTGGCCTGCCTGTTCTTCCTGCCGCTGCTGGGCGGCGGCAAGCCCGCCAGCCGCAGCGAGCTGGAAGACAGCATGGGCACGGTGCTGAAGCGCGCCTTCACCGACCCGTCCTATCTGATGATCTTCGCCGGGTTCTTTTCCTGCGGCTATCAGCTGGCCTTCATCACCGCGCATTTCCCGGCCATGGTGACCGAGATGTGCGGCCCCATCGCACCGGGCGGCACGCTGGCCGCCATCGGCATCACCTCGACCTCGGCGCTGGGGGCGGCCGCGATCTCGCTGATCGGGCTGGCGAACATCGGCGGCGCCATCTTCGCGGGCTGGCTGGGCAAGCGCTATACCAAGAAATACCTGCTGGCCGGGATCTATACCCTGCGCACCATCGCCGCCGCCACCTTCATCCTGATGCCGATCACGCCAACCAGCGTCGTCGTCTTTTCGCTGGTCATGGGCGGGCTGTGGCTGGCGACGGTGCCGCTGACCTCGGGGCTGGTCGCCTATATCTACGGGCTGCGCTACATGGGCACGCTCTACGGCTTTGTGTTCCTGAGCCATCAGCTGGGGTCCTTCCTGGGCGTCTGGCTGGGCGGCAAGATGTACGACCTTTACGGCGACTATACCCTGGTCTGGTGGGTGGGCGTCGGCGTCGGCGCCTTCAGCGCCCTGATCCATCTGCCGGTGCGCGAGGCGCCGGCCCGGATGGCGGCGGCATGATTTTGTTTGACTGGTCAATCAACAAAAACTAGCCTCTCCGGTCAGGCGCGAAATGCGCCGCCACGAACAGGGAGAGTTCCATGATCCATCAAACCCTAGCCCGCGGTCTGCTGTCGGGCGTGACCGCCCTTGCGCTGCTGGCCCCTGCCGCCATGGCGCAGGACGCCGCGGAGATGCCGCAATGCCAGGTGCGCGAATTCGCCATGGGCCTGCGCTATCAGCAGCAGTCGGCCGAGGTGCGGGCGCTGCAATTGCAGGCCTATGCGCTGGCCCGCGCCAATCTGGAGGCCGCCATCGCCAAGGCGGAGGACCCGGCGAAGCTGGCCGTGGTCACCGACCTCGACGAGACCGCCATCGACAATACCCCGCTTCTGGTGCGCGACATGGAGGAATGCCACGTCTACGACACCTGGGACACCTGGGGCGACTGGGAACTGCACGGCAAGCCCAGCGTGATTCCCGGCGCCATGGAATTCTTCGACTTCGCCGACACGGCGGGGGTGGCGATCTATTACGTCTCGGACCGCTTCGGCGAGCCGGAAAACAAGGCCGCCACCATCGCCACGCTGAAGGAGCTGGGCTTCCCGCAGGTCTCGGACGACCACGTGCTGCTTTACGGCACGACCAAGGAAGAGCGCCGCGCCCTCGCCGCCAAGGATCACCAGATCGTGCTGCTTCTGGGCGATACGCTGGCGGATTTCGACAACGCCTTCCGCAAGGTCCCGACCGACGTGAAACGGGCCGAGGTCGACAAGAACGCCGCCCATTTCGGCGCCGACTGGATCGTGTTCCCCAATGCCACCTATGGCGACTGGAGCACCGCGCCCCTCGCCGCCTGGGATGCCAAGCTGAAGACCGAATGACCGGACAGGCCGGGGTCCTGCGCCCCGGCTTGCACTTTCCGGCGGCCTGACGCAGCTTCCGGGCCTGGCTGGAGGGACGGAAATGCACTGGATCATATCGCCGGGATTGTTGTCGCTGGTGCTGGGCTATACGCTCAGCCAGTTCTATCGCGCCTTCCTGGCGGTGCTGGCGCCCAGGCTCGACGCCGAGCTGGGCGCGGGGCCGGCCGATCTCGCGCTGTCCTCGGGGCTTTGGTACATCGCCTTCGCCGCCATGCAGATCCCGGTCGGCTGGGCGCTGGACCGCTGGGGCCCGCGCGAGGCCGTCTCGGTGCTGCTGGCGCTGGGCGGCGGCGGCGGGGCGGCGGTGTTTGCCCTGGCGCAGACGCCCTGGCACCTGCATGTCGCCATGGCGCTGCTGGGCATCGGCTGCGCGCCGGTGATGATGGGCAGCTTCTTCATCTTTGCCCGCACCCTGCCCCCCGCCTCGATGAGCGCGGCGGGCGGCGCGGTGGTCGGGCTGGGCTCGCTGGGCAACATGCTGGGCGCGGCGCCGCTGGTCTGGGTGGTGAACGGCATCGGCTGGCGCGAGACGCTGGCCATCCTGGCGCTGGTCACCCTGGCGGTCTCGGCCACGATCTACGCCTGCGTCAAGAACCCGCCCCGACCCGAGGGCACGCATCCCATCGGCTCGCTGCGCGCGCTGCTGAAGGTGCGCGAGCTCTGGGCGATCCTGCCGCTCTTGTTCATCACCTATGCCGCCTCGGCCTGCATCCGCGGGCTCTGGGCCGGGCCCTATCTCTCCGAGGTCTTTGGCGCCAGCGACTATCTGATCGGCTGGGTCACGCTGGGCATGGGGCTGGCGATGGTCACGGCCAACCTGGCGGTCGGGCGGGTGGTGCGGCTGTTCGGCTCGGACAAGCGCACCTCGCTGGCGAACACGCTGCTGCTGTGCGCGGTGCTGTCCAGCCTGTGGCTGGCGCCCGGGCTCAGCCTCGGGCTGTCCTCGGTGCTGCTGGTCATGGTCTGCATTTCGGACAGCAACTATTCGCTGATCATGTCGCACGGCCGGGCCTTCCTGCCGCCGCATCTGGTCGGGCGCGGCATCACCTTCATGAACATGATCTCGATCTCGGGCGTGGGGGTGATGCAGTTCCTGTCGCGGCCGGTGTATCTCTCGGCCTCGGCCAGCCAGCCGCCGGCCACGGCTTACGGTTACATCTTCCTGTTCTTCCTGATACCGCTGGTCATCGGATTGCTTGTCTATCTGTTCAGTCCCGAGGATCGCCATGGCTGAGATCGAGGTCGTCGCCCCGAACCTGAAACGCCGCCTGTCGGGCGTCACGGCGACCGTGGTGCGGCTGATCCCGGTGCAGGCACGGATGATCGGCATCGTCGCCACCGGGCCGGGGCTGCCCCCCGAACTGCCGCATATCCCGCTGGGCCGCGCCGCCACCCTGCCCCGCGACCGCTGGCGGGTCTGGCACGCCCGCCGCAATACCGAGATGGCGCTGGGGCTGATCCTGCGCCGAATCCTGGGACGCAAATACAAACTCTTGTTTACCTCGGCCGCGCAAAGACAACATACGGGGTTCACCCGCTGGCTGATCCGACAGCAGGACGCGCTGATCGCCACCTCGCCGCTGGCCGCCGGCTATCTGGAAAGACCCGCGACAGTGATCCTGCATGGCGTCGATCTGTCGGTCTTTCACCCCGCCCCCGACCGCGCGGCGCTGCGGGCGGACTTGGGCTTTGCGCCCGAGGATATCGTCATCGGTTGCTTCGGCCGCGTCCGGGCGCAGAAGGGCGTGGACCTGCTGGTCGAGGCGGCGCTGCGCCTGTTCCCGACCCGGCCGCGCGCCCGGCTGATCTTCACCGGCCGCGTCACCGCCGACAACCAGACCTTCACGGACGATCTGCAAGCGCGAATCGCCGCCGCCGGTCTGTCGGACCGCACCCAGTTCCTGGGCGAGGTGCCATGGGAGCAGGTGGTGCGCAACTACCAGGCCATCGACCTTTTCGCCGCCCCGGCGCGGTGGGAGGGCTTCGGCCTGACCCCGCTGGAAGCCGCGGCCTGCGGCGTCCCCACCGTCGCCGCCCGCGTCGGCGCCTATGAGACGCTGATCCGCGACGGCGAGACCGGCAGCCTGGTCGCGCGCGAGAACGTGGACGCGCTGACCGATGCTCTGGCGCGCTGGCTCGACGACGACGCCGGCCGCCAGGCCGCCGGGCAAGCCGCCCGCGCCCATGTCGCCGCAAACCACGCCATCGAGGGCGAGGCCCGCGCCATCGTCGAGGTCTATCGCAGGCTGCTGGCGTGACCCGCCTCGGCTTCCTGTTTGCCCGCACCCTGCGCGACGAATCCGCGCTGCAACGCCTGTCGGTGCCGCAATCCGCGCTGCTGGCGGATCTTGCGGGCAAGCGCATCGCGCTGATCGGCAATGCCCGGGCGCTGGCGCAGACCGACCACGGCACCGCCATCGACGCCGCCGACCTGGTGATCCGCATCAACCGCGCGCCGATGCCCTCGGCCGAAAGCCACGGCACGCGCACCGACTGGCTGGCGCTGGCCACGCGCCTGTCCGACGCGGACCGCACCCGCATCGCCCCCGCCCGCATCCTGTGGATGTCGCCCAAGCGCAAGCGGCTGGACTGGCATAGCGCGACCAGCCCCGGCTTCTACCTGCATCCGCTGGCTGATTACCGGGCGCTGGCGGACCGGTTGGGCGCCCCGCCCACCACCGGCGCCATGATGATCGACCTGATCGCGCGGTCGGACATGGCGCGGCTCGACCTTTACGGCTTCGATTTCTTCGCCTCGCTGTCGCTGTCGGGCCGGCGAAGCGCCGAACAGGTTCCCCATGATTTTTCGGGGGAATCCCGCTGGGTCCAAGAACTGGAACGGGCAGATCGCCGGATTCATCGGCATTAAGCCGAAATTCTGCCATATCATCAGTCGTTTCGCCGAAATCTCGCTTTCCCTTTCCGGGGAATCGCCCTATATCGCGGCGTCCTTTAGAAGGAGACCCCCAATGGGCTACAAGGTCGTTGTCGCCGGCGCCACGGGGAACGTGGGCCGTGAAATGCTGAACATTCTCGCCGAGCGCGAGTTTCCTGCCGATGAGGTTGTCGCTCTGGCTTCGCGCCGGAGCATTGGCACTGAGGTCAGCTATGGCGACAAGACCCTGAAATGCAAGGACATCGAGGGTTTCGACTTTACCGGCTATGACATCGCGCTGTTCGCCATCGGCTCGGACGCAACCAAGATTTATGCGCCCATCGCGGCCAGCCAGGGCTGCGTTGTGATCGACAATTCGTCGCTCTATCGCTACGACCCGCAGATCCCGCTGATCGTGCCCGAGGTGAACGCCGACGCGATCGAGGGCTATCGCAACAAGATGATCATCGCGAACCCCAACTGCTCGACCGCGCAGATGGTGGTGGCGCTGAAGCCGCTGCATGACCGGGCGCGGATCAAGCGCGTCGTCGTCTCGACCTACCAATCGGTCTCGGGCGCCGGGAAAGACGGCATGGACGAGCTCTGGAACCAGACCAAGGGCATGTATGTCCCGGGCCAGGAAGTCGAGCCGAAGAAGTTCCAGAAGCAGATCGCCTTTAACGTGATCCCGCAGATCGACGTCTTCCTGGACAGCGGCGACACCAAGGAAGAATGGAAGATGGTGGCCGAGACCAAGAAGATTCTCGACCCCTCGATCAAGGTCACGGCGACCTGCGTGCGGGTCCCGGTGTTCGTCGGCCATTCCGAGGCGATCAACGTCGAGACCGAGGATTTCCTGGACGAGGACGAGGCCCGCGACATCCTGCGCGAGGCGCCGGGCATCCTGGTCATCGACAAGCGCGAGCCGGGCGGCTACGCCACGCCGGTCGAATGCGTCGGCGATTTCGCGACCTTCATCTCGCGCATCCGCCAGGACGTGACGGTGGAAAACGGCCTGAACTTCTGGTGCGTCAGCGACAACCTGCGCAAGGGCGCGGCGCTGAACGCGGTGCAGATCGCCGAGCTTCTGGGCAATCGCGTCCTGAAAAAGGGCTGAGCGCCTACGGATATGTGAGGGGCGTCCTTCGGGGCGCCCCTTGCATTTCGGCCCCCCGTCGCGGACCTTGTCCGCAGTCCAGAACGAGGGGTCCGATGCGTCATCTGCTGCTTTCCACCGCCATGCTGGCCGCCGCGCCCGCCTTTGCCGAGCGGATAGAGACCACCGCCCGCGTCACCGAGGTCACCGTCTATCCCTGGGGCGCCGGCGTCACCCGCGAGGCCAGCCTGGACCTGCCCGCCGGCGCGCATGAGCTGGTGATCCCCGGCATCCCGCAGGGCGTGGACCCCGCCAGCCTGCGCATTTCCGGCGAGGGTGCGGTGATCGGCGCCGTCGGCTTCCAGCAGCAGCGCGCCCTGCCCGAGACGCCGGCGAAATCGCCCGAACTGACCGCCGCCGAGGCCGAGGTGCGGCGGCTGAAATCCGAGCTCTCGACCCGCGACGCCGGCGTGGCCGAGATCGAGGCCCGCGGCGAGGCGGCCGAGGATCTGATCGAATTCCTGATGAAGCTGGCCGAATCCGACGGTGTGGGCTCCGGGGACGTCGCCTCGCTTTCCGACACCGTCGGCCAGCGGTTGCTGCAGGCGCGCCAGACCGCCATCCGCGCCAAGGCCGAGGCCGAGGCCGAGGCTGCCGGCGAGGGCCGCGAGGACCTGGAACAGGCGCTGGAACGCGCCGAGGCCCGGCTGGAGGCGCTGCGCGGCCCGGAATCCGAGCGCGGCGCGCTGATGGTCGCGGTCCAGGGCGAGGGCAAGCCCGCGCGCATCCGCATCTCGACCCTGACCGGCGAGGCCAGCTGGCAGCCGGTCTACGACCTCACGCTGCGCCGCAAGGAACCGGCGCTGCGCCTGGACCGCGGGCTGGTGGTGCGCCAGAACACCGGCGAGGATTGGGCCGGTGTGCACCTGCTGCTTTCGACCGCCCGGCCGATGGACCAGTCGGCGCCCAGCGAATTGCAGCCGCAATTCCCCCGCATCGGCGAGAGGGAGGCCAAGCTCTACAGCCGCGCCGCCGCGCCGATGGCCGAGGCGGCGATGGATTCCGCCGCGCGCTATGAGGTCGAGCCGGTGGCGGCCCAAGCCGCCATCGCCGGTTCCGCCCTGGCCGGGATGGTCGGCGAGACGGTGGTCTATGACTACCCGACCCCGGTCACGCTGCGCGACGGCGCCGATGCGCTGCGACTGCCGCTGGATTCGCACGACCTGACCCCCAAGGTGGTGGCCGAGGCGGTGCCGCGCCGCGACGACACCGCCTATCTGGTCGCGGATACGGTGAACACCACCGGCGCCGTGATCCTGCCCGGCAGCGCCACCTTCCATGCCGACGGCGCCATGGTCGGCCAGGGCGCGCTGGAGCTGACCGCCGCCGGCGACGAGATGAAGCTGGGCTTCGGCCCGCTGACCGGCATCAAGCTGGAACGCCGCATCCCCGACGAGATCGAGGGCGAGCGCGGGCTGATCTCGAAATCCTCCGAACGCCGCGAGGTGGCGCAGCTGCGCATCCGCAACCTGACCGCCGAGGAATGGCCGCTGCGGGTGATCGACCAGGTGCCGGTCTCGACCCAGAAGGACCTGCGCATCGACTGGTCCGCCGATCCGGCGCCGGACGAGACCGACCCCGACGGCAAGCGCGGGCTGCTGGTCTGGAACGGCAAGATCGCTGCGGGCGAAGAACGGGCCATCGCGCTGAGCACGACGCTGCGCTGGCCCGAGGGCCAGGTGCTGGTCACGGGGGACTGAGCGCGGGTCGCGGCGCCCGGAATGCAAGGTGCGGGAACGGAAAGAGGCGCGGCGCCTTGCGGCATCCGCGCCCCGATCCATCGGGCAGGCGGCGCCGGCCGCCGCGGCCTTACACCGTCCGCCGCGCGGCCCAGCGCATCAGCAGGTGATCGACCATCAGCCCCATGAAGGCGACCGCCAGCCCCAGCACCAGCCCCTTGCCGACATCGGTCGAGGACAGCGCCCGCTGCATTTCCTGTCCCAGGTCCTGCGTGCCGATGAAGGCGGCGATGATGACCATGAACAGCGCGAACATCACCGACTGGTTCAGCCCCACCATCAGCGTGGGCAGCGCCAGCGGCATCCGCACCGACCACAGGATCTGGCGCCGGGTGGCGCCGCTCATCTCGGCCGCCTCGATGGTCTCGGAGGGGACGTTGCGCAGCCCCTCGACGGTGTAGCGGATCAGCGGCACCGCGGCAAAGACCACCACCGCCGCCACCACCGCCACGTCGTTCACCCCGAAGAGCATCACCACCGGGATCAGGTAGATGAAGCTGGGAAAGGTCTGGAACGTGTCGCAAAGCAGCAGCACCCGCGTGGCGCGGCCCTGGTCCCGGGCGGCCCAGATGCCCAGCGGCAGGCCGACCAGCAGCGCCAGCGTCACCGCGGTGCAGACGGTATAGACCGTGATCATCGCCCGGTCCCACCAGCCCGACAGCGCGATGGGCACGAAGAAGGCCAGGCAGACCGCCGCCGAGCGCCAGCCGCCGATCCGCCAGCCCAGCGCCGCCAGCGCCAGCAGGATCGCGGCATAGGGCAGCCACAGGATCGCATTGCGCAGCGGGATCAGCACCCAGCCGATCAGGAACCAGCGCAGCCAGTCCGTCACCGGCTTCACCAGCTGGATCAGCGCATCCATCGCCGCGTCGATCGGCCCGGCCAGGCTGAGCGCCTGGCTGCGCCCGACGACGTGGAAATAGGGAAAGACCGACGCCAGCAGGAACCCCAGTGCCACCAGTCCGGCCCAGACCAGCCACAGCCGGTTGCGGCTGGCCCAACTCGCGCCGTGCTCGGGATGGGCGGGCTGGTGCTGCGCCCAGGCCTTGGACAGCCGGTCCAGCGCCACCGCCAGCAGGACGATGGTGATGCCGATCTCGAAGGACAGGCCGATCTTCAGCGCCTGCAGCAGTTGCAGCAGCTTCTGCCCCAGCCCCGGCATGCCGATGAACGAGGCCAGCACCACCATGGCCAGCGACTGCATGATGACCTGGTTGACGCCGATCAGGATCTCGGTCCGGGCGGCGGGCAGGCGCACGCGCGTCATCACCTGCCAGCGGCTGGCGCCGCACATCTGCCCGGCCTCGATGATCTCGGGCGCGACCCGGCGCAGGCCCAGCATGGTCATGCGGATCATCGGCGGGACCGAGAAGATGATGGTGACGATGGCGCCCGACTTGGGCCCGACGCCGACAAAGACCACGACCGGGATCATATAGGCGAAATGCGGCAACGACTGCGCCAGGTTCAGGACCGGGTTCAGCACCTTCTCGAACCGCGGAGAGCGCCAGCCCAGGATCCCCAGAACCAGCCCCAGCGCGACCGAGACCGGCGTGGCGACGGCGATCACCGAAAGGGTCTCCATCGCCCATTTCCACTGGCCCATGACGGCGATCCAGACGAAGGTGCCGCCGGTCAGGGCCGCCAGCCGCCAGCCGCGCAGGGCATAGCCGGCCATGGCCATGGTGACGGCGACGACGACCCAGGGGATCGGCCCCAGATGCGGCCAGCGCGAGCGCCCGTAGAGCAGGTTCGCGGTGGTGTCGAGCGCCGCCTCGATCCCCGACGAAATGCCGCGGGTCACATGGATCAGACCCAGGTCGTCGCGCAGGAAGTCGAAGACCGCGTTGATCCAGTCGGCGAAGGGCAGCACCAGCCAGTCCGGCGGCCGGATCAGACCGGCCGGCAGCAGCGGCTTGGACAGGATCAACAGCAGCGCCGCCCCGGCCAGCAGGCCCCCGATCCAGCGGGCATCCAGCCCGGCGCCGACGCGGGCACCGGCGGGGATGCCGTCGTCGGCCCGCGCGCTCATGGCCGGTCTCCCAGGATCAGGTTCAGCGCCGCCTGGCGCTCGATCTGGCCCAGCAGCGCGCCGTCGGGACCCGCGACCGGGATATGCGTCCGCCGGTCCGCCAGGATGTCGCGCGCCACCGCGTGCAGCACCGCGTCGCCGGGCAGCGGCGGGCCTTCCAGCACCACGCCTTGCGCGGCCCCCGCCAGCGCCGCCAGCCGCACCACGCGGGCGCGGTCGATCTCGGCGGTGAACTTGGCGACATAGGGCGTCGCCGGCGCCATGACGATGCGGTCCGGGGTGTCGCATTGCTCGACCGCGCCGTCCTTCATGATGGCGATGCGGTCGGCGAGCCGCAGCGCCTCGTCGAAGTCGTGGGTGATGAAGACGATGGTCTTGTCGAGCGTGCCCTTGAGCCGCAGGAACTCGTCCTGCATCTCGCGCCGGATCAGCGGGTCCAGCGCCGAGAAGGGCTCGTCCAGGAACCAGATCGCCGGCTCGATGGCAAGGCTGCGGGCGATGCCGACGCGCTGCTGCTGGCCGCCCGACAATTCGCGGGGGAAATGCTCCTCTCGCCCTTCCAGGCCGACGAGCGCCAGCATCTCGCGCGCCCGGGCGATGCGGGCGGCGCGGGGCTGGCCGCGCATCTCCAGCGGAAAGGCCACGTTGTCCAGCACGTTGCGATGCGGCAGCAGGCCGAAGCTCTGGAACACCATGCCCATGCGGCGCCGGCGCAGGTCGATCAGCTGGCTCTCGGACAGCTTGCCGATGTCCTGGCCCTCGACCTCGACCCGCCCGGCCGAGATGTCCAGAAGCCGCGACATGCAGCGCACCAGCGTCGATTTGCCCGAACCGGACAGGCCCATGACCACCAGCATCTCGCCGCGCGGGATCGAGATGTTCACGTCGCGCACCGCCGCCACATAGCCCGCCTCGCGCAGCTCCTGGGGCGAGGGGTTCGCCGCCAGCAGCGAGGCAAGCTGTCCGGGCTGGGGCCCGAACACTTTCCAGACGTTGCGGCAGTCGATCACGGTTTCGGTTCCGGCCATGCGACCTCCTGAGGAAAGCCTTTCCCCGGCGAGCGGGGAAAGGGCGAAGGATGCGGAGGAAACCGGCCGGTTCATTGCAGCCACGGCTTCCAGACCGCCTCGTTCTGGTCCATCCAGGCCTCGGCGGCGTCTTCTGGCTCCATGCCGTCCACGTCGACCAGCTTGGCCATCTCGGCGATCTGGGCGTTGGTGAAGCTGACCTTGGTCAGCGCGGCATAGGCGGCCGGCCATTTCTCTTTCATCCCGTCCCAGGCGGCGAGCTTGAGGTAGCCGTTGGCGGGGTTGCCGCAGTCATAGACCTTGTCGGGGATGGGGCCGACGGCGGGATCCTTGTCGCAGCCTTCCTCCCAGGCGGGGAATTCGACGAACTCGCCCGGCCAGACCGCCTCGGCGAAGTTGGGGGTCCAGTTGAACAGCACGATGGGGGTCTTGTTCTTTTCGGCCGCGGCCAGTTCCGCCCACAGCGCCGCCGCCGACCCGGCGTTGACGACCGCGAAGTTCATGTCCAGCGCCTCGACCTTTTCGGCGTCGTGCTTGAGCCAGTCCACCGGGCCGCCCAGGAAACGGCCCTTCTCGCCGGTCTCGGGGGTGGCGAACTTGGCGGCGCAGTCGTTCAGCGCCTTCCAGTCGGGCAGGCCGGGACAGGCCTCCTTGGTCCACATCGGATACCACCAGTCCTCGCGCGTGACCGCCTCGTGGGTGGCGGCGTCGTGGACGCCGCCCTTTTCGCGGGCGGCGTTGAAGGCGGCGCCGAACGCGCCTTCCCAGACCTCGACCTCCAGGGCGACGTCGCCCAGGCGGATGGATTCATAGACGGTCTGGCTGTCGGACGAGACATATTCGACCGAATCGCCCAGGTCCTCGAACATGCGGCCGACGATATGGCTCATCACGATCTGGCTGGACCAGTTGTGGGTCGGGATCACGATCGGGTCCGAGGAATCGGCGGCCTGCGCCAGCGAGGCCGTGAACGAAAGGGCCGCTGCCGAAGCCAGCAGCAGAGCGGAAATTTTCATGGTCTTTCCCTGTTGATGCGCCCTGTTTCAGGGCCGGGACGCCTGCTTTCGGGCATCCTTCATACCTTCAGGCTAGAAGCCGGATGTGAACATGTCAGGCCCTTGTGATGAATGGGCTATGGAATGATGTGAGAAAATGTTAACAGAACCGCGCAAGCTGCCGAGAGGAACCGCCTGTGACGGGCCGAGCAAGCCATATCGTGATTATCGAGGACGAGCCCGTCACCCGCGGCGCGCTGACCGCCTATCTGGAATCCTTCGGTTACCGAATCACCGAATGCGCCAGCGCCGAGGCGGCCGAGCCGATCCTGGCCCAGGACCTGGCCGACCTTCTGATCGTGGACATCAACCTGGCCGGCAAGGATGGGCTGGAGATCACCCGCGAACAGCGGGCGCGGTCGGAAATCGGCATCATCCTGCTGTCGGGCCGCACGGATGAGGTGGACCGGATCGTCGGGCTGGAACTGGGCGCCGACGATTACGTCTGCAAGCCCTTCAACCGGCGCGAGCTTGCCGCGCGGGTCAAGAACCTGCTGCGGCGCACGGCGGCGATGCGGCAGATGGCCCGCCGCGCGGTGCTGCAATTCGGCGAGTTCAGCTTTGACATCGCCGGCCGGCAACTGAGCGACGGCGAGGGGCAGGCGGTGCCGCTGACCCGGGCCGAGTTCGAGCTGCTGCGGGTCTTCGTCGGCAATCCCGGCGTGGTCATGGACCGCGACCGGCTGCTGGCCAATATCACCCATCGCAGCGACGGCACCAACCAGCGCACGGTGGACGTGCTGATCCGCCGCTTGCGCCGCAAGCTGGGCGACGATCCCAAAGCGCCCCGGTTCCTGTGCACGGCGCATGGCGAGGGCTATGTCTTCACCGCGCCGCTGGGCTGAGCCTCCAGCGCGGCCAGTTCGGTTTCCAGCAGCGCGGCGCCCGACGCCGCCAGGTCCCGGGCCGCGCGCCAAAGCGGCTTCGCGGCGGCCGGGCCGTCCTTGAGCCCGGCCTCGAAGGCGGCAAGCGCCGCGACCAGATCGGGCAGGGCGAAATTGCCGCTGGCGCCGCGCAGGCGATGCGCCGCCCGGGCCGCCGCATCCGTGTCGCCCCGGGCCAGCGCCTGTTCGATGGCGGCGATGTCGCGGTCCATGCCGGACAGATAGAGCCGCGCCAGATCCGCGACCCGCTGCGGCGGCAGGTCGGCCAGCGCCGGCGCCAGGGCGGATCCGGGGGCCAGTTCCCGCAAGGCGCGGTCCAGGTCGGCCGGGGCCAGCGGCTTCGACAGCACCCGGTCCATGCCCGCGGCATGGCAGGCGGCGATCTCTTCGGGCTGGACATGGGCCGAGATGCCGATCACCGGCAGGCCCCGGCCGTCCGGCCGCGCGCGGATCGCCCGCGTGGCCTCGATCCCCGACATGCCGGGCAGGTTCACATCCATCAGCACGGCGTCGAAGCGCCGGCCGTCCAGCCGGGCCAGGGCCTCTTCGGCGCAACCGACCATCTCGAAACGGTGGCCCATCCGCGCCAGATAGCCGTCCAGGACCATGCGGTTCACCGCGTGATCCTCGACCACCAGCAGGTCCAGCGCGCGGCCGGCTTGCGGGGCGGGCGCCGGTGCAGGCGCCTCGGCCCGGGGCAGCGTCACCGCCAGCCGGAAGGTCGCGCCCCGGCCCGGTGCGCTTTCGACCGTCAGGCTGCCGCCCATGGCCTCGGCCAAGCGGCGGCTGATGGCCAGGCCCAGGCCGGTGCCGCCGTAGCGCCGCGCGGTCTCGGCATCCTCCTGCTCGAAAAGGCCGAAGATGCGGTCCTGCGCCTGCGCGGCGATGCCCTTGCCGGTATCGGCAACCTCGATCACCAAGCCGGCCATGTCGCCCCGGGGCTCACAACGCAGGCGCAGGGTCACGCCGCCCCGGTCGGTGAAGCGGATGGCATTGGCCAGCAGGTTGAACAGCACCTGCCGCAGCCGCGCCGCGTCGCCCGTCAGCCAGCCGCAGGGCGCGGCTTCGATCCGCAGCCACAGCCCCTTTTCCTCGACCGAGGGCGCCATCAGCATCGCGGTTTCCTGCGCCAACGCCGCCGGATCGAAGGGCGCCGGCCGCAGCTGGATCTCGCCGCCCGAGGATTTCGCGTCGTCGAGCAGCGTGTTCAAGAGCCCCATCAGCCCCTCGCCCGAGGCCAGCGCGGCCACCACCCGGTCGCGGGTCGGCACCGGCAGGTCCTCTTGCATCAGCCCATGCAGCAGGCCTAGGACGCCGTTCATCGGCGTGCGGATCTCGTGGCTCATCATCGCCAGGAACTGCGACTTGGCGCGGTCGGCGGCCTCGGCCCGGTCGCGGGCGGCGGCATGGGCCGCGACCTCGCCGCGCAGGCGCTGGGTCTGCTCGTCCACCAACTGGCGCAATTCCTCGCGGTGACGGCGCAGTTCGGCCAGGTTGCGGTCGCGCTCGGCGGCCAGTTCGCGGTTTTCCAGGGCCTGCAGGCGAAAGACCTCGACCGCCTGCTCCATCCCCGCGATCTCGTCATGGCCGCGCGGGACCACTTGCGCCTGCAGATCGCCGGCCAGCAGCCCGTCCATCCGTGCCGCCAGCGCGTCCAGCCGCCGGGTGATCTTGCCCCGGACATAGAACCACACCACGCCGGCCGAGATCATCAGCGCCAGCAGCGACCCGGCCGAGGACACGATCAGCGTGTTGCGGATCGCGCGCTGCGCCGCCTCGGCGGCCGCGGTGGTGCGGGTCACGATGCTGTCGGCCAGCGCCGCCGCCTCGGTGTCCAGATGCAGGGCGGCGTCGCGCAATTCCGCCTGCGCGGCACCCACCTGGTCGTCCAGCGCGATCAGCCGCGCCGTGGTTTCGGGAAAATCCCCGGTCCCCGGCGGCGAGGCAGTGGCGGGGGTGATCGCCCCGAGCAGCGCCATGGCGCGTTCGGCGCGGCTGCGGTCGGGGACCATGGCAAGGCGGCGGGTGACGATGCCCAGCCGCGCCACCAGATCGTGGCGCAGCCGTTCCAGGTCGTGGCGGTCGCGGGTTTCGCCGATCCGGTTCAGCAAGAGCGCGATCTCGGCCACATGCGCGCGCAGCTCGAACATCTGGCCAAGCTGGAACAGGTCGACCTCGATCAGCTTGTCCAGGGTCTGGGTCAGCGCCTCGCGCTGGTTCCAGGTGTCGTAGAGGCTGGCCACGCCGGCCGAGGCCGCCACCTCGGCATTGGCGGCCAGCGTGTCGGCGATCTCCAGCAGTTCCGTGGTCGCCGCCAGCCCCTCGCCCAGAAGCCGCCGCTGCGCGCGCTCGGTCGCCAGCCGCTGCTGGACCAGCAGGTCGAGTCGCGCGATGCCCTGGCGCACCTCGGTTTCCGAACGCGACAGCGGCGCGGGCACCGGCCGGCCGCTGCGCTGATAGCGGCGGATGCGGTCGCGCAGCGCGTCCACCTGGCGGAAGAGGAAACCCGCGCGCTCGCGCCGCACCGCGTCCGAGGTCACGGCGGCAAGATCGGGGGCCATGGCGACGACGCGGCTGCTTTCCTCGGCAAAGCCGCGGACCTCGGCGATGATGGGGATGGTCTCGTTGATCAGCCGCGACTGCCGGCTGGCCAGTTCGCGCAGCTCCAGCCAGCCCAGCACGCCCATGATCCCGGGGGCGCCGGCGATGACCACGAAGGCCAGCAGAAGCTGCCAGCCCAATCTTGCCTTGCGCGTGAACGCTCGCAGGACCTACCCTCCGCCATGCCCCCGCCGTCCCTCGGCGGGCTGGCCAAGGCTATATCGGAACCGACAGGGAAGTCACCGGCATGCCCCAGGCTTTCGCCGCGATCGCCGCCGCGCTGCTGGCGCTGGCCCCGGCCGCGCCCGCCGCGGCGGAAACCTGGCCCTTGCAGGTGTTCGCCGAACCCTTTCGCGACGACGGCCCCACCTATCGGCTGGACTACCGGCCGCTGGACCATGCCGCGCGGCCCTGGCGGCTTTGCGTGCTCTATCCCCATCTCAAGGACGCCTATTGGCTGAGCGTGAACTACGGCATGGTCGAAGAGGCCCGCCGGCTGGGCGTCAGCTTCGACCTGTTCGAGGCCGGCGGCTATCCGAACCTCGCCCGCCAGATCGCGCAATTGCGCGAATGCGCGGACCCGAAATACGACGCGGTGATCGTGGGCACCGTCTCCTACGACGGGCTGACCCCGACCCTGCGCGAGATCGCCCGCAAGAAGCCCATCGTCGCGGTGGTGAACGACATCGAGCCCGGCCCGATCACCGCCAAGGCCAGCGTGCCCTGGCGCGAGATGGGCCGCGCCGCCGGGCTGGAACTGAGCCGCCGCCATCCCAAGGGCAGCCCGCCGGTGCGCGTGGCCTGGTTTCCCGGCCCCGAGGGCGCCGGCTGGGTCAGCTTCGTCGAGGCCGGCTTCCGCGAGGGCATCGCCGGCAGCTCGGCGCGAATCGTCCGCGTGCTCTATGGCGACACCGGGCGCGAGGCGCAGGCCCAGCTGGTCGAGCAGCTGCTGGTCGAGGACGACGGCCTGGACTACCTGGTCGGCCCCGGCCCGATGGCCGAAGTCGCGATCTCGATCCTGCGGGCGCGGGGCGAGCTGGGGCGGACCGGGATCATCTCGACCTATATCAGCCACGGCGTGTTCCGCGGCGTGCTGCGCGGGCGCATCCTGGCCGCGCCGACGGATTTTCCCGTGGTGCAGGGAAAGCTCGGCATAGAGATGGCCGCCCGTGCGCTGGAGGGCAAGCTGGAGATCCGCCATGCCGGCCCGGCCATCGTGACCGTGACGCCCGAGACGGCCAAGGATTTCGACCGCGGCGCCAGCCTGGCCCCGGCAAGCTTCGCCGCCCGGTTTTCCTATCACGGCGGCGAGTAGGCGCCGGGCGGTTTCCGGTCTTGGAAAGGACCAGGCTGCGGCATTGATCCGCTGCGATCAGCCCCCGGGCACCGCGCCAGGCCGGCGAGACCGATGCGCAGCGCCGCCTGCGTCGCCCTATATGCAGCACCCGCCCCGCTAAGCGATGCGATCGGCAGGCAAGCGATGGCGGTCCGGAACGCCTCGGAAATGATGACCTTCCGTCGGTTTTTCATCCGGCTCCGACGGAAGCCCGGTGACCCGGCCCTCGCGCACGGCCTTGACGTTCGCCATTGCGGACTGGCACGGATCTGCTCGGCATCCCTGGCATCCATCGAGATGATGACATCGGGGTTCGCAGCCAGGATATCCTCCAGCGAGGCGGTGCCCGAGGCATAGGGCATGTCCGCGAACCAACTCTCGGCGACGTTGATCGCGCCGCCCAGATCCATCCAGTCCTGGTTGAGCGACGGCCGCCCCGAGGTCGACAGCGGCTCACCCGAAGCGAGGTAGACCCGGACCCGCCGGTCCGGCGGGACCTTTTCCAGCCGCTCGGCCACGCGGTGGCGGTTGTCGTCGAAGTAACGCCGGTATTTCCGTGCGATCTCGGACGCATCGGGTCCCAGCATCTCGCCGGTGATCGACACGCGTTCGACCAGGGCGTCGAGAGAGTTGCTTCGGAAAGACGCCACGGCGATGCCCGCGCCCCGAAGCTGCGCCGAAACCGCTTCGGGCAGCGCGCGGGAGGAAAACAGGATGTCCGGCCTCAGCACCATCAGTTCCTCGACATTGACGGTGCCGTCGCCCAGCGTGGTCAGCGCGGCCTCTTGGATCGTGGGCACGAATTTCCGCATCAGCGGCATCGAGTGCGCGATGCGCGTGGTCGCGACGATGCGGTCGCCATAACCAAGCATCGCCAGGATGGAATTCTGCGCCTCCCAATTCGTGGCGACCCGCGTCACCCGGGACGGCAGGCTGACGGAATGGTCGCCGTAATAGACCACCTCGCGCCTGGTCTCGGCCGATACGGGTTGTGACAGAAGGGCAACCATGCAGGCGATACAGGCGGCCAGATGCCGGATCCGGAACATCATCCTCTCCTCATGTCGGGACAAAGACGTTGTGGGGGCCGTGATCGACCCGGACGACCCGGACCCCATAGACCGCATGGATGAGCTGCGGCGTCAGGACCGCGGCGGGCGCACCATCGGCAAGGATTTTCCCGCCGTCGATCAGCACCGCGCGATCGGCGGCATAGAGCGTGTGATCGGGATGGTGGGTGGTGAAGACGATGGTATGGCCCTCGGCCGCAAGCGCGCGCATCAGGTCGAGCAGGCGACGCTGGTTGCCGTAATCGAGCCCGGCATCCGGCTCGTCCATCAGCAGGATGCGGGCGCCCTGGACCAGCGCCCGCGCGATCAGGACAAGCTGGCGTTCGCCACCCGAGATGCCGCTGTAGTCGCGCCCGGCCAGATGCGCGATCGTGTGCGGCCAGACCATGCTGCTGTGGCGGCCCGCCCGGATAGCGGGAGAGCCCGCGGTACCCGAGCCGGGCCAAGCACATCTGGAAGCATGTACGGAAACCATGAGACGCTGATGCCATTCTATCTTACGCGCTGCTGCGCAATGGCGCCATCAACCACCTACACCCAAAGAAACGCCGCGACGGAAGTATGGCTAGCCTTCGTCCATGACGAGAATGCGGCGGCCTTGACGCCAGCCGACGCGGTGCGGGGCGGGATAAAGGCCAAGAGGGCGCTGGATGCCGCAGTAGCGGCGGATACCGGACTGCGTTGGCGCCTGAACGAGAACACAATCACCGTCATCAAGCCGTCCGCAGAACAACGACCCCGCCTGTCACCGATCGTATCCTGGTGGGCGAGGTCAGTATCGACACAGGCGGCGTGATCAAGGACGCGGGCTTCCATACCAACGGGCACTGGCAGATCAACTTCACCTGTCCCATCAGCTGAAGTTGGTTTTGCATCTCGGCCATCCTCGACGACGACGGCCGCTACTTTATCGCTTGGTGAGTCCCGTCCGCAATGCCGCCGAGCAACATGTCCCAAAAGGCATCGCCGATTGCCGCTGGGCGTAGCGCGCCTTGCTCACGATACCAGAAATATGCCCAGCCGGTCATCCCGTCGATGGCAAGCATAAGCAGATGAGTGTCCACCTCTTGCCGGATCGACCCGGCGTCTTTCGCTTCATCGATCAAGGAGCGAACGCTATCGCGATATCGCTCGGCAGTGGCCGCCAGCGTGCGATAGCTGCCTGAACCCAGGATTGCGCGTTCCTGCCAGGTGACCGTGAAAAGATTCTGGTAGCGCGCTACGACCTCGATGCGGCTACGCATGAAAAGACGCATTCGCTGTGCAGGATCGTTCGTCGCCGCCTTGACATCCTCGAGCTGCTGCAGAAGCAGCGCGCTGGTGATGCCCACGATGGACAGCAACAGCGCCTCCTTGTTCGGCCAATGGTGATAAAGTCCCGGCTTTGACAAGCCGACGGCCTGCGCGACCTCGATCATCGAGACCGCATTGAAACCCCTTTGTCGAAAAAGCGTGGCGGCGGCGTCGATGATACGAGGCCGAATGCCACCTTCCAGATAATCCTCGAGGCTTAGCGGCAATGCTTCCGGCACGTTCATGCCCGCCGTGGCCGGGTGCGGATCTTACCGGTCGCAGGAGAGGAATCGTCAGCATCGTGTTCGACGGCGGATCTGAAATCCTGCACCGAAGCGTCGATCTCGGTGCGCTGGATAAGAAAACTGACCACCCGGTCCGAGAACAGACGAATATGCTGCTGGCTGATCTCTTGCAGGCGGCGGACATCACCTTGCCGGATGAGTTCGATCATCTCGACATGCTCGCGATAGACCTGCGTGTAGTAGCCTTCAAAATCCTCGCGGTTACGGCTGGCGCTCTGGAACATCAGGTAGCTCAGGCGAATGCTGAAATTCAGCATCGTCTCGTAAAATTCCGCAAGGAAAGAGTTGCCTGCCGCCTGGGCGGTCATCAGGTGAAACTCGTGGTTGAGTTCGGCCATCGCCTTGTGATCGTTGGCTTCACCCGCATCACGATAAGCTTCGTTGATCCGGTGGAGTTCGTCCAAGTGACGGCCTTCCCAGCGCGAGGCAGCCAGTTGCAGAACCCCAGTCTGCTGCAGATCAAGCGCCTCGAAAATCCGGGGGACATCCTCGAAACTGACCGGCTCGACATAATGACCCCGATTTGGTGAGAACCGGACCAGCCTGTCGGTTTGCAGACGGATCAACGCCTCTCGAATCGGTGTACGCGACACACCGAAACGCTTTTCCAGTGCCACCTCTTCCAGATATTGGCCCGGCTTCAGCGTCAGCGTCAGGATTTCGCCCCGCAGAGCACTGTAGACGGCTTGGGTCGCCTGACCTTTCGGTCTGCCACGCTTTCCGCGAGTTTCCTCGTCCTGCCGTTGCTCAGCGGTTGCCATCGCCAACCCGATCTTTATCGCACCTGTCAGGAAGACCTATTCCTTCCGCCGCAGATATACCAGCCCTGCCCCACAGCCCCCCAGCGTCGCCCACTGCGCGATGGGCGTCCGGGACGTTCAACGGTCCCGGACGAGCGCTCGGCCTCATTCCATGCGGCACTCCTGGGCGAAAGAATCGGCCATCTTCTCAACCATCAATTCCTGACTGCGCACGGCGAGGGTGCCGTCGGCATCCTTGTCCACCTTGGCCAGATACATCGAATGGATCGGATGCTGGTTGTTGTTGAAAGCGAAGTCGCCGCGCACCGAATGGAAGCTGGCCTTGCGCATCGCCGCGCGCACCGCGTCCATGTCGCCGATCCCGCCGGCCTTAGCGATCGCGCCGTCGATCAGCCGCACCGAGTCGTAAGCCATCGCCGCGAAGTTCGAAGGCAGCGTGCCGTATTTCGTGCGATAGGCCTCGACGAAGGCGCGGTTGGCGTCGTTGTCGAGGTCATAGGTCCATTGATCGACCGAATAGACCCCCTCGGCCGCCGGGCCGATGGCATCCAGCGACACGCCGTTGAAGACGGTGAAGACGGTGTAAAGCGCCGAGTTCGGCTTGAGCCCGGCCTGGTCGTATTGCTTGACGAATTGCACGCCCAGCCCGCCGGGCATGAAGGCCAGGACCGCCTCGGGCGCGCGGGCGCGGATCTCGGTGATCTCGGCGGAGAAATCGTTCTGCTCGAGAGAGGTGTAGATCTCGGAAACGATCTCGCCCTTGAAGCTGCGCTTGAAGCCGTCGATCACGTCCTTTCCGGCCTGGTAGTTCGGCGCCAGCAGGAACACCCGTTTCACGCCTTTCTCGTTCAGATAGAGGCCCAACGCCTCGGAGGGCTGGTCGTTCTGGAAGGGGATCACGAAGTAGTTCTCGTTGCAGCCCCGGCCCGCAAGCTCGGCCGGCGCGGGGTTGGGCGAGATCAGCGGCGTGCCCGAGCGGACGATGGGCGCCTGCACGGCCATCATCACGTTGGAATAGCTGGGGCCGATCACGAAATCGACCTTTTCCGAACGGGTCAGCCGCTCGGCCGCCGTCTTGCCGACATCGGGCTTGCGCTGGTCGTCCTCATAGACGAAATGCGCGTCGAGCCCGCCCAGCTTGCCGCCGGACATCTCCAACGCCAGATCGGCACCCTTCTGCATCTCGGTGCCCAGGACCGCGCCCGAGCCCGACAGCGACAGAATCAGGCCGACATCGACGGTCTCGGCCCAGGCGGGCATCGCCATGACCAGCGAAAGCGCCAGCGCGGCGGTGGTTGTTTTCATGGTGGTTCTCCCTGATGGATGATGGTTCGTCGGGACCATTGGCTGGCCCTCTTGGATTCAGATGCCCAGCAGGCGCATCGCCGCGCCCTCGGGCTGCGCCAGGGCGGCGGAATCGCCGCTCCAGACCCGTTCGCCCTTGCGGATGATGTTGTGCCGGTCGCCCAGCTTGCAGAGCGGCTTGAGGCTCTTGTCGATGACGAGGATGGTGTAGTGTTCTTCTTTCAGCCGCTTCAGCGCCGCCCAGATCTCGCGCCGGATGGTGGGGGCCAGCCCCTCGGTCGCCTCGTCGAGGATCAGGAAGCGCGGCCGCGTCATGAGCGCCCGGCCGATGGCCAGCATCTGCTGCTCGCCCCCGGAAAGCAGGTTGGCGTAGGAACGCTTGCGCTCCTGAAGCCGGGGGAACAGCTCGAATATCTGCTGGACGCCAGCGGCGCGCGCCCTGGCGGTTTTGTCGCGCGAGGTCGCGACCAGGTTTTCCACCACGGTCAGGGTCGGGAACACCTGCCGCCCCTCCGGCACCAGCGCCACCCCCATGCGGGCGATCTGGTGGGCCGCGAGGCCGTTGATGCGGCGCCCGTCCAGCACGATGTCGCCCGCGATGCGGTTGGTCAGGCCGAAGATCGTGCGCACGGTGGTGGTCTTGCCCATGCCGTTCTTGCCCAACAGCGTCGAGACGTTGCCGCGCGGCAGGTCCAGGTCCAGCCCGAACAGCACCGGGCTTTGGCCGTAGCCCGCCGACACCTTGTCGAAGATCAGCATCAGAAGTCGTCCTCTTCCGAAAGATAGGCCGCCTGCACCTCGGCCGAGGCCCGAATCGCCTCGGGCCGGCCATGGGCCAGCACATTGCCGTTGACCATCACCGTGATCTCATCCGCCAGCTTGAACACCGCATCCATGTCGTGCTCGATCAGCAGGATCGGGATGCGGCCCTTGATCCCTTCCTCGATCATGCGGATCAGTGCCTCGGCATCGGCGGTGGAAAGCCCGGCCAAGGGCTCGTCCAGCAGCAGCACCTTGGGACCCGAGGCCAGAGCCATGGCGATTTCCAGCCGCCGCCGGTCGCCATGCGACAGCGCGGCGGGCCGGGCCGCGGCCTTGTCCTCCAGCGCGAAGCGGGCCAGGAACGCGTCCACCTCGGCTGCGTGGCGGCCGGGATCGCGGCGGCGGGCCAGGTCGGCCAGCGACAGCCGGGGCCGGTCGCGGGCCACGAGGCTGAGCAGCAGGTTGTCGCGCAGGCTCATGTTCTGGAACAGCGCGGTCAGCTGATAGGTGCGCGTCAACCCCAACCGCGCGCGCCGCAGCGCGCTGAGCCCGCTGATGTCCTGCCCGTCCAGCAGCACCCGCCCCTGGCTAGGCCTGCGCTCGCCCGAAAGCACGCTGACCAGCGTGGTCTTGCCGGCGCCGTTCGGCCCGATCAGGGCATGGACGCCGCCCGGGGCCAGCGTCAGGTTGACCTTGTTGAGCGCGACGATGCCCCCGAAACGAACGGTGATGTCGCGCATTTCCAATGCCGGCTGGACCATCACATCCCCTCCTGCGACGCGCGGACAAGGCCCAGCTTGCGCCCAAGCTGCGCGCCAAGTCCCGACAGGCTCGCGTGATAGAACAGCACGACCAGGATCAGCATCGGGCCGAAGACGATCGCCCAATGGCTGGTGATCGCCGCCAGGACATGCTCGACCACGACAAAGGCCAGCGCGCCGTAGACCGGGCCGAAGCGCGTGCCGACGCCGCCCAGGATGACGATGGCCAGCAGTTCGCCCGAGCGTTGCCAGTTGGCATAACCGGGCGAGGCGAACTCGCTCTGGTTGGCCAGAAGCAGCCCGGCGATGCCGCAGACCGCGCCGGCGATGACGAAGGCCAGAAGCCGCGTCGCCAGCGTGTCGAAGCCAAGCGCGTTCGCCCGCTGGGCGTTCTCGCGCACCGCGACCAGCCGGCTGCCGAAGTCCGAACGGATCACCCAGTCGATCAGCCACAGCAGCACCAGCGCCAGGACCGCGACGAAGGCGTAGAACTGCCAGGGGTCGAAGGCGTCGTAGCCGGGCCACAGCGTGCTGCGGCCATAGATCACCATGCCGTCGTCGCCGCCGAAGACCGACGAGGATTGCGCCAGGTAGTAAAGGATCTGCGCCAGCGCCAGCGTGATCATGATGAAATGCACGCCGCTGGTGCGCAGGGCGATCACACCGATCAGCGCCGCCGCCAGACCCGAGGCCAGCACGACGGCGGGAACCTGCATCCACAGCCCGGTCAGCCCGGCATTGGCCATCAGCCCGGTCGCATAGGCGCCGATGCCCAGGTAGACGGCATGGCCGAAACTGACCATGCCCCCGTAGCCGAGGATAAGGTTCAGGCTGCTCGCGGCGACGGCGAAGATCAGGAACCGCTCGAAGATCGACAGCAGATAGGCGTCGCCGGCCACGGCCGCGACCAGCGGGCCGATCCCTGCGGCGACCAGCGCGGTGACGATCATGCCGGTCGCAGGATTGCGCTCTCGCATCGCTCAGCTCCTCTTTTGCATGGGCAGCAGGCCCTCGGGGCGGAAGAACAGGATCAGGACCATCAGGATGTAGACCAGCATCGAGGCCAGAGCCGGGCCCGCCTCGCTGGCCACGCGGGGCGAGAAGAAGGCCGACAGGAAATCGCGCAGGAAGGCGCGGCCCATGGTGTCGATCAACCCGACCAGAACGGCGGCCAGAAGCGCGCCCTTGATCGAGCCGAGCCCGCCGATGACCACGACGACGAAGGACAGGATCAGCACCGTCTCGCCCATGCCGGGCTGGACCGACAGGATCGGCCCGGCCAGCGCCCCGGCCAGCCCAGCCAGGAAGGCGCCGAAGGCAAAGACCAGCGTGAAGAGCAGGCTGATGTTCACCCCCATCACCGCAACGATGGTGCGGTTGGTCGCGCCGGCCCGCACCCGCATCCCGACCCGGGTTTCCTTGACCAGCCAGAACAGCAGCGCAGCCACGGCAATGCCGACGGCGATCACCAGCAGGCGGTAGACCGGGTATGAGATGCCCAGGGGCAGCGTCACCAGCTTCGACAATTCCGGCGGGATGCCGGAAAACAGCGGCGACGAGCCCCAGATGATGCTGACCGCCTCGTTCGCGACCAGGATCAGGCCGTAGGTGACAAGGACATGGTCGAGGTGGCTTCTGTCGTAGAGCCGGCGCACCAGCAGCAATTCGCACAGCAGGCCGACCACGCAGACCCCCAGCCCGGCCAGCAGCACGGTCAGGAAGAAACTGCCGGTCAGGCCCTGGAACAGCACCGCCAGATAGGCGCCCAGCATGAACAGCGACCCGTGGCTGAGATTAATGAAATCCATCACGCCGAAGATCAGCGTCAGCCCGGCGGCGATGAGGAACAGGAGCACCCCCAGTTGCAGGCCGTTCAGCACCTGTTCGAGGATCAGGGCGGTCATGTCAGGTCCTTTGTCTCTGGGGGAAAGTCACGATGCGGGGACCTCTGCGGCCGGCCCGGCCTTGACGAACTGCGCGGTCGCATAGGCGATCAGCCTGCCGCCCTGATAGGCCGAGCCGGTGCAGGTGGTCAGGCTGCGGCCCGCGCGCAGGGTCCGGGTCTCGACATGGATGGGCGCCTGCGGATCGCCGGCGCGCAGGAACTTGATCTCCAGCGCGGCGGTCACGGTCGGCGCGCCGAAGCCGGCCCGCGCGGCCTCGTAAAGCGCCACGTCGAAAAGGGTCGCGATGGCGCCGCCGTGGATGAAGCCGCCGGGATTGGCCGCACGGGCCGAGCCGTCCAGGCGCAGCACCAGCCCATCGTCGTGCCGGGCGATGGCGACCTGCCCCAGCGCTGCCAGAAGCAGGTCGTCGTCCCGAAAGGGCCGGAATTGCAACGAGGTGAAGTCCGGCACCATCTCCCTTACGCCCCGGCGCCGGTCCGGACGACCAGCTTGCCCGTCACCTTGCGGTCGAGGATGTCCTGAAGCCCCTGCATGAGCTGGTCGAAGGGCAGCACGGCGGTCACGTTGGCCTGGGCCTTGCCGGCGGCCAGCAGGCCAAGCCACCAGGCGGTGCCTTCGCGGATCTGGTCCAGCGCCTCGTCGAAGTGGATGTCCAGCGGCGCGCCCATCACCGAAAGGTTGTTGTAAAGCAGGTAATTGGCCTTGGCCGCCGGAATGTCACCCGAGGCGAATCCGACGACGACCAGCTTGCCGGCGAAACCCAGCGCGCGCAGGCCGGCCTGGAACATGGTGCCGCCCACGGTGTCGATCACCACATCCGCGCCCCGGTCGTCGCCCCAGGTCCGGCGCACCTGCGTCTTGAAGGCGTTCTTCAGCGGCTCTTCCTCGCGGTCGGCGATGATCAGCGCCTGCCCGGCGCCCGAACGGCGGACCAGCTCGGCCTTTTCCTCGGAGGACACGATCCCCACGACATGCGCGCCAAGGTTCGCGGCAAGCTGCACAGCCGCCGCGCCGACGCCGCCGGCCGCGCCCGTCACCACCACCCGGTCGCCCGCCTTGACCTTGGCGCGGATCGAGACGGCGACATACGCCGTATTGAACACCGTCATCGCCCCGGCCGCATCCACCGCCGAAACCTCGGCCGGGCGCGGAAAGACCCGGTTCAGCGGCGCCCGGACCTGATCGGCGAAAGCCCCGGAAAAGACCTGTGCCACGACGGGATCGTCGGGCTGGAAGCCGTCCACCCCCTCGCCCACGGCGATCACCGTGCCGGCGCAGTCGCGGCCCGGCACGAAGGGCGGCTCGGGGCGCTTCTGATACTTGCCCTGCACCATCAGCGCGTCGGGATAGTTCAGCCCGATCGCTTCGTTGCGGATCAGGACCTCGCCCGGACCGGGGCGCAGGTCCGGCAGGTCCGAGGGAACATGGCTCAGGGGGGCGCCATAGGCGGTCAGCAGGTATCCGTGCATGTCGTCTCTTTCAGCAAGGGGGTTTCTGGGGTCGGAGCCCACGCCGGAGCGGCATCAGTCCTGGCCGAGCTTCTTGCGGATGTCCGCGATCAGCACCGGCTTGATGATCTTGCGCGTGGGCGTCATCGGCATGGCATCGAGGATCTCCAGCCGCTCTGGCCAGCGCATCTTGGCCACCTTGCACCGCGCCAGATAGTCGCAGACCTCGGCAAGCGACAGCTCTGTCCCCGGGCGCAACACGACATAGGCGCAAAGCCGTTCGCCCAGGATCTCGTCCGGCATCGAGACCACGGCCGATTGAACGATGGCCTCGTGCCCGTCCAGCAGGCTTTCGATGTCCGAGGGGTTGATCTTGATGCCGCCGCGGTTGATCACGTCCTTGACCCGGCCGGTGATCATGATGTTGCCCTCGGCATCCAGCGAGGCAATGTCGCCGGTGCGGAACCAGCCGTCCTCGGCAAAGGCGCTCTGGTTGGCCTCATGCGCGCCGACATAGCCCTTGAGCACGGTATAGCCCGAGAACTGCAATTCCCCCTCGGCGCCGGCGGGCAGGACCTCGCCGGTCTCGCGATGGACGACGCGGGCGGTCATGCCGGGTGCGGCCTTGCCCACCGTGCCGTGCCGGATCGCGGCGGAAGCCGCGGGATCGGTCTGGGTGCTGAGCGTCATTTCGGTCATGCCGTAAAGGCATCCCACGCGGCCATTGGGCAAACGCGCCTCGAACCGGGCGGCGATATCGGGCGGGCAGATGGCACCGCCGACGATCACGTTGCGCACGGTCTCGGCCGAGCGGCGGTCCATCTCGCCGCTCTTGAGCGTGGCGGCCAGGTGTGCGGGGGCCGAATAGACGACGGTCGGGCGCATCTCGAACAGGTATTCCGCATAGACCTCGGGCGAAAAGATCGGGATCGGAACGATGGTTGCGCCGGAATGGATCGCATTGCCCGCGCAGGACAGGCCGAAGACATGCGTCAGCGGCGGCGCGATCAGCACCCGGTCCTTGGCCGTCATCGACAGCAGCCCGGCAAAGACCGAGGCATTGCGCGCAAAGCACCGCTGCGAGCGCAGGACTCCCTTTGGCGCGGCCGAGGTGCCCGAGGTGCCCGAGGTGAAGCACAGCGCGGCATCGCAATCCAGGGGCGGGCGTGCGGGCAGGTCGCCGTTGCGATGCGTGGCGACGAGATCCGCAAAACCAACCTGTCCCCCGGCCGGCTCGCCGACCACGATCACATGTTCCAGCGAGGGGATTTCGCGCGACAGCGCCATCATCGTTGCCGGCGCATCATATCTGCCGACCCTGGCGGTAACCACGGCGCGCGGCTCGGCGAAACTCATCAGCGGGCGCAGCTCCTCCTGCCGATACGGCATGTGCAGCGTGGTCAGGACGCAGCCCGTCATCTTGCAGGCCATATAGGTGACAATGAACTCGGGCGAGGACGGGAGCTGGATTGCCACGCGGTCCCCGACTTTCAGGCCCAGGGACAGGAACCCCCGCGCAAGGGAATGTGCGTCATCAAGCAACTGCGCATAGGTCAGCCGCCCGTGATCGCTGGTCTCGACCGCCAGAGCATCCGGGGTGGTTTCCGCCCAATAGGCCAGCGCATCGAGGATGCTGCCATATTCCTTGAGGTCAGCTCCCGATGGCGCTTCCGCGAGTTGTTTCATGGTGATTTTCCCTGTTGGCATCCGCAGCCGTCATGCCTGTGGGCACGGTGCTGCTGTTTTTTGCGAATGCGGCGACCTGCCGCGCGCAGAACTCCGGCTGCTGGAGCTGCATGAAGTGGTTGGTTCCGGCACAAGTAGCGACCTTGAAACCGAAGGTTTCTGCTGTCAGGTGGCCGAAACGGGCCAGATGCGGCATGTCGTGGATCGCCAGATCGCCAAGGATCAACTGAACGGGCACGTCCACGCAGCCCAGATCATTCCAGTACTGGACCAGCATTCCGGCCTGGTCGAAGTTTGCCGCCTCGACTGCGGGCGGGCATGATAGCTCCCACTCCTCGCCCGTTCGTTTCAAGGTGGATTGTGCGAGAAGAAGGATCGCCTCGGGAGAAATGCCGTCGAAGGATCGTGCGCGTCCAAAGGATCGTGCCAGATCCTCGGGCGTGTCAAAACTTTGGCGACGGCCGAGTGCGCGTTGCGCAAGGCCCCCTTGGATTACATTGAACTCGTCGACCAGATCAGGAACGCATGCTGCAGCGATCGGCGGCTCGAACAGCGTCAGCGATGCCCAGGGACGAGGTGTCAGCACCTGCGCGACCAGCGCGCAGGCCGAACTCATCGAATGAAAGGCACCGTGCATTTCACGCGCACCGAAGCCTTCAAGGATCGCGTCGAAAATCTCGGGAATGTCGGCGATATAGCGCGGCCAAGGCATGTCCTCTTGCGCGACCCTTGCGCTTTCCCCGTGATTGCGCAGGTCGAAGGCCACGACCTCGAATTCATCTAAAAGCTCGCGCCCGAACGCCCAAAAGGCATCGGCCGCAAGCCCGTTCCCATGCGATAGCACGATGCGGCGATCTCGCTCCGGCCCCCAGCGGCGCATGGAGATTTCGGCACCATCGGACAGCTTCGCTGTCAGGCGCTGCGTCACCAAAGGCTGTCGAGAAACATCGTCCAATTGCCTGCACCTTCCGTCGGAGAGCTGTCGCTGGTGGGTGTGAGTTTATTTTATACACTGTGTATTGTTTGTGGCAACCATGTTGTTGCCCGTACCCCAAATTTTCGCCTGCCCGGAAAAATTTGGGCAATCTGCTGAAATCTTGTGCTTTTCCTGCGCAGGATTCCTTGGGGTGCTGCGGCCCAGGGCTGCGGCCGCATGCTTTCAGTCGCGCGCAGCGCGCCGCTGGATCTCGGCGCCCAGATCCCGCCGGTAGCCGGCGATTCTCGCCGGCATGTTGACAGAGATGACCCCGGTCACGCCGGTCCCATCGCTGTATTCCAGGACGAATTTTCGCGATTCAAGGCTGCCTGCCACGATATTGGCCACATCGGTTGGCTGCGGACGGCCCAGCGCCTGGATCTTGTAGCTGTATTGATCCGACCAGAAGGATGGCAGCGGCAGGTAAGGTTCGGGCGCAGATGCTACAAGCGCCAGCGCGGCAGCGGCACCTTGCTCGAAGGCGTTGGTCCAATGCTCCATCCGCATGACCTCGCTGCCAAAGCCGTGGTGCGGCCAGACGGCCACATCGCCGGCAGCCGCGATGCGCCCGCTGCCATTCTCGGCCAGACAGGCATGATCGCAAAGAATGCCGTTTTGCAGCACCAGGCCCGAGCCCTCCAGCCATCCCGTCGCCGGGGCCGAGCCCACCCCGACCAGCACGATATCCGCTTGCAGGACCTCGCCGCCGGCAAGCTGAACCCCGGTCACACGGCCCTCGCCCAGAAAGGCGGCGGCCTGTGCCTCCATGCGGAATTGCACGCCTTGCTCTTCGTGGATTTCGCGGAACAAGCCCGCAATCTCGGGTCCCATCACGCGGTTCATCGGCCATCCCAGACGATCGACTATGGTGACCTCAAGCCCCAGCTTGCGGGCGCTTGCGGCCACCTCGCAGCCGATGAAGCCGGAACCCAGAATCACCAGCGACTTCCCCGGCGCCATCTCGCGGCGCAGCGCCATGGCGTGATCGAGATCGCGCAGGGTATGGACGCCCGCCAGGTCGCGGCCGGGAATATCCGGCATGATCGGCGTCACGCCGGTCGCGATCAGCAGCCGGTCATAGTCCAGCCCCTCGCCGTTCGCCAACGTGACCCGGCGCGCCGCCACGTCCAGCCCGGCGGCGGGCGAGCCGAGCCGCCATTCCACATCCAGATCCTCGGCGATGGGAAAGGCGACCTCTTCGACCTCTTGCTCGCCGGTCAGGATTTTCTTGGACAGCGGCGGGCGATTGTAAGGCAGGTGCGCCTCGGCTCCCACGATGGTGATGCGTCCCGCGTAGCCAGCAGCCCGCAGCGCCTCGACACCGCGCAGCCCGGCCAGCGAGGCGCCGACCACCAGGAAATGCTCGCGCCCGTCCATCATTCGATCCGAATGGCAAGCTGCGGGCAGGCTTTCGCCGCCCTTTCGACGCGGGCGCGCTCTTCCTCGGGGACTTCCTCGGTCCAGACGAGATCGTCGCCCTCGAACCGGAACACCTCGGGCGCGATGAAGACGCATTGCCCGTGGAACTCGCACAGATCCATATCGACTTTGACCTTGACCATTTCGCTACTCCGTTTTGCTCAGCCACGAGGATCGAATGTGATGGGGAGGCCCTCGAATCCGCGCACCCCGAAGATTTTCGCGCGAACCGGCGGCAAGGCCGGGTCCAGCCGGATGTTGTCCAGCCGGTCGAGCAGGGCACTGACGGCGACCACGCCCTCGCGCCGGGCAATGGTCTGGCCGACGCAGGCGTGGCGCCCGCGGCCAAAGGTCAGGTGCAGGGTCTCGGTATTGTCGCGGTCGAGGTCGAAGCTTTCGCCATCGGCATAGAATTTCTCGTCGCGGTTGGCTGAACCGAAGTTCAGCATCAGCTTCGCCCCGGCGGGAATGACCTGGCCGCCCAGCGTCTCCTCGTGCAGCGAGATGCGATACATGGCCTGAAGCGGCGGCTCGTGGCGCAGGCATTCCTCGACGAAGGCCGGGATCCGGTCTGGATCGGCGCGCAATTCCTCTTGCAGGCCCTCGGTGGTGGCAAGCTGGTGGATCAGGTTGCCCAGCATGCTGATGGTGCTTTCGTTGCCGCCGACCAGGATCTGCGAGCAGATATTGACGATCTCGGCATCGTTGAGCGGCTCGGCCCCGTCCACGCCATTGGTCAGGCGCGACAGGAAATCCGTGCCGTCCTTGCCGCGCCGCACCGCCACGCGGTCCAGGATGAAATGCTCGAACTCCAGCGTGTCCCGGGCGGCGCGGACGACCACCTCGTCGGGCATAAGCCCGCTCAGCGCCGCGAAGAAATTGTCCGACCAGCCCTTGAGGGTGGGGATCATCTCTTCGGGCGTGTCGAAGATCCGCGCCACCAGCGACATCGGCAGCGGGATCGCGAACTGGCTGACCGCATCGCAGCGGCCGTCCTCGACAAAGGCGTCGATGAACGAGTTCACCCGCCCCTCGATGGTCGGGCCGAAATCGCGCAGCATCCGCGCGGGCGACAGCGCGTTCTGGATCGCCTTGCGGTGGCGCTTGTGGCTTTCGCCATCGGCCAGGATCAGCGTGCGCTGGCGGGGCTGCGCGCGGGAATTCGAAAGAACGTCCAGCGCGGCCGAGCAGTTGCGATACGCGTTCTTGCTGGAGAGCGATTCGCGCGAAGAAAAACGCTCGGGATTGCTCAGCACATAGTCGCAATCCTCGTAGCGGCTGAGAACCCAGATGTCCTGGTCAGCCATGAAGCGGACCGGCGCGGTCGCGCGAAGCTGGCGGTAGGTGTGATACGGGCAGGCCCGCGCGGCCTTGCTGAGAAGCGAGGTCTCCGTCATTTTTCCGGTGCTTTCCTTGCGATCAGTGACGATGAAACGGCTGCGACACTGCGAATTCTTGCCGACCGTCCGGTCGGTTTGCTAGCGATGAAAGAATAATCCCGAATCGTCAAGAATTTTTCCCCACCCCGCCTTTCACGCCTTTCAAGCATGATTCCGATGCCTGCCATTCCTGAACCTTCTCGCTGATGCCGCCCGTGCGCGGGCAGTGCCCGACAGATTTCACTTGTTTTTATACACTGTGTATTTTATAAATCAATCCTAAAGACGACACCCACCCGAAAGCGACAGGACAGGCTATGGAGAATTGGATCGTTGGCTGCGACGTTGGCGGCACATTCACGGACTTCTGCGCGAGAGAGATCACGACCGGCAGGACGGTTATTCACAAGCGCCCTTCAACGCCTGAAGACCCGTCGCGCGCGGTCCTGAACGGTCTGCGGGAACTGGCCGAACTGCACAGCATCGACCCCGCCTCGATCGAGCGCTTCGCCCATGGCACCACGGTCGCGACCAATGCGCTGCTGCAACGCCGGGGCGCCAAGGTGGCGGTGATCACGACCAGGGGTTTCCGCGACCTGCTGGAAATCGGCCGGCAGGCGCGGCCGCTGATCTATGACCTTCAGGCCGACAGCCCCGCCCCGCTCGCCGGCCGCCAGCATCGTTTCGAGATCGAGGAGCGGATCGGCCCCAAGGGCGAGATCATTCGTCCGCTGACCGACGAGGCCATCGCGGCGGTGATCGACCAGATCCGCGCCCAACCCGAGATCGAGGCGGTCGCGATCTGCCTGATCTTCTCGTTCATCAACCCCGAACATGAACGGCGCATCGCCGACGCGATCTCGACCGCGCTGCCGCATGTCTTCGTCTCGGTCTCGTCCGAGGTCCAGCCCGAGTTCCGCGAGTTCGAACGCTTCTCGACCGCGCTGATCAACGCCTTCCTGCAACCCGAGGTCAGCCGCTACATGGCCCGGCTGGAATCCGAGGTAAAGACCGTCGCCCCCGAGGCCGAATTTGGTATCTTCCAGTCTAGCGGCGGATTGATGAACGTCGGCCGTGCCCGCGAATTTCCCGTGCGCACCGCGCTTTCCGGCCCTGCCGCCGGCGCTGTCGGGGCGGCGGGCTCGGGCACCAGCTCGGGCATCGGCGGCGTCATCACGCTGGACATCGGCGGCACCAGCACCGATGTCTGCCTGATCCGCGAGGGCAAGACCGGGATGGCGAACACCCGCGACATCTCGGGCTTCCGCATCCGCCTGCCGATGGTGGACATCCACACGGTCGGCGCGGGCGGCGGCTCCATCGCGCAAATCGGCGCGGACGGGCTGATGAAGGTCGGCCCCGAAAGCGCGGGCGCAGTCCCCGGCCCGGCCTGCTACGCCAAGGGCGGCACCCTGCCGACCGTTTCGGACGCCAACGTCATCCTGGGCCGGCTGCCGATCCAGCTTGCCGGCGGCGGGCTGACCATCGACCGCGACCTGGCCGTCAGGGCGGTGACCCCCATCGCGCAGAAGCTGGGCATCTCGATCGAAGAGGCCGCGCTCGGCATCATCGACATCGCCACGGCGAACATGACCCGCGCCATCCGCGTCGTCTCGATCGAACGCGGCTACGACCCGCGCAAGTTCACGCTGATGCCCTTCGGCGGCGCCGGCGGGCTGCACGCCGCCGATGTCGCGAAATCGCTCGGCATGACGCGGATCATCGTGCCGCGCGCACCCGGCATCCTTTGCGCCGAGGGCCTGATCCTCGCCGACCTGCAAGAGGATTTTGTCGCCAACTGCCGCGGCATCGTCGCCGAGGACCAGATGGACAAGCTGCGCGCCGAATTCGACGGCCTGCTGGAAAAGGCCCGCGAATGGCTGGCGCAAGAGGCGCAGGACGCCGCCGCGCAAAGCATCACGCTGGGCTTCGACATGCGCTATTTCGGCCAGAACTACGAGCTTGCGGTCGAGGTGGCCAGCGGCGCCGACACCGTCGCCTGCCCCGACGCCGCCACGCTGAAAGAGGCGTTCCTGGCGGAATACCGCCGCAACTACGGCCATTGCGACCCCGAGGGCACGGTCGAGACCGTGAACGTCCGGCTGCGCGTCACCGCCCAGCTTGCCCAGGGCGAAGCCAATGGCGCGCCCCCTGCCGGCACGCCCGAGCCCGCCGACCACGTGCGGGTCTGGTTCGACAAGTCCGGCCCGCTGGACACGCCGATCTATGCCCGCGGCACCCTGCCCAGCGGCACCGCCATCGCCGGCCCGGCCATCATCACCCAGCTCGACAGCACGACCGTCGTGCCCCCCGATGCGGAAATCCGCGTCGACCACGCCCTCAACATGATCATGGAGCTTGCCAATGGCTAAGCCGGAGATTGACCCGATCAGCCTGGAAATCGCCTGGAACGGGCTGAAATCCATCGCTGACGAATGTTTCATCACCATCATGCGCAGCGCCTTTTCCAGCAACGTGAAGGAACGCCATGACCATTCGACCGCCATCGCCGATGCCAAGGGCCGGCTGATCGTCCAGGCGGAAATGTCGCTGCCGGTCCACCTGGCGTCGATGGGCGGCATGATGCGGGCGCTGATCGACCGCTTCGGCGACGACATCGGGCCGGGCGACATCTTCATCGCCAACGACCCCCATGTCGCGGGCGGCACCCACCTGCCCGACATCAACATGGCCTCGCCCGTCTTCGAGGGCGAGCGGCTGATCGGCTTCGTCGCCAACATCATCCATCACGCGGATGTGGGCGGCGCGGCGGTCGGCTCGATGTCCGGCGGCCTCGACGAGATCTACAAGGAGGGGCTGCGCATCCCCGTCATGCGCCTTTACCGGCGCGGCCGATGCGACGAGGACCTACTCAAGCTGCTGTTGCTGAACATGCGCCTGCCCGACGAGCGGCGCGGCGACCTGAACGCCCAGATCGCCGCCTGCCGGCTGGGCGAGGCGCGGTTCCGCGACATGCTGGCCGCCCATGGCGCCGAGCGGATCGAGACCATCTTCGACGCCATCGTCGAACGGACCGAGATGCGGATGCGCAAGGCGATCTCCTCGTTGCCGGACGGCGTCTACAGCTTCGAGGACATGATGGACGACGACGGCGCGGGGTCGTCCGACATCCGCATCGTGCTGGCGATCACCAAGTCGGGCGAGGACATCACCTTCGACTTCACCGGCACCGATCCGCAGGTCAGGGGCAACTTCAACCTGACCTATAACGCGACGCAATCGGCGATCTGCTATTCGCTGAAGGCGCTGCTGGACGCCGACATCCCCACCAACCAGGGCATCTTCGACGCGATCCGCATCGTCGCCCCGGCGGGCAGCTTCGTGAACTGCATAACCCCTGCGGCGGTCGCGATGCGCGCCAACTCGTGCCAGCGCGTGGTCGATTGCGTGCTGGGCGCGCTGGCGCCCGTCGTGCCGGAAAAGGTAGTGGCGGCGGCGAACGGCGCCAATACCTCGGCCGTCTTCACCGGCACCGACCCCGAGACCGGCCGGATGTATGTCTATCTGGAAACCCTCGGCGGCGGCATGGGCGCGCGCTTCGCCCGCGACGGCAAGGACGGGGTGCAGGTGCATATCACCAACACCTCGAACCTGCCCGTCGAGGCCATCGAGCTGGAATATCCCCTGCGGGTCGAGGAATATTCGCTGATCCCCGACACCGGCGGCACGGGCCGCCAGCGCGGCGGCCTGGGCATCCGCCGGGTGATCCGCCCCGTCGGCCATACCTGCGAATTCAACGGCGTGGGCGAGCGTTTCCGCCATCAGCCCTGGGGCATCTTCGGCGGCAGCGCGGGGGCAAGCGGGCGCTTCTACCTTGAAACGGCGGACGGCCGGGAACAGCCGCTGCCGTCCAAGGCCACGGGAATCCTGTTGCCGGAAGACGCCCGCGCCGTGATCGAGACCCCCGGCGCGGGTGGATATGGCAAGCCCGACGAACGCCCGCTCGAAGCGATAGAAGGCGATCTGCAAGCCGAGAAGATCACGCTCGAACAGGCGCGGCTGCAATATCCCCAGTGGATGGAGTTTCCTTGCTGATCGCGCAACATGACGATGACAAGGAACCGGGTCAGATCAACCCGGTTCCGGCAAGTCGTCGTAACACGCAACTGAAAGGCATGGTTCACGCGGGCTGACCGGAGGTCGCGTAATGCGGGTCAGAAGGTCCGCGGCTTTTTCGGGCTTTGACGCGCTGACGAGGCGGGTTTCGCGTGCCACCTCTGTCGCTGCGCATGACCTGCTCGGGTGATGCAATGGGTGTGTCATTGGCAATCGCGTCACACCAGGAAAGCCAATGCAGAACGGGAACTGAACAGCCTGGACTGGCGCTGATAGCCGTTCACAGCCGCCTGTGCTGCCAGCAAGCAGGCCGGAACGCTTCCTGTCGTGCGCACCGCCCGGTGCTCGATCCGGGCGGCGCCTGTCGCGGCAAAGCTTAGTTGGCGGATTGCAGATAGCCCTGCCAACGCGCCAGGAAGGCGTCGCGCCCTGCTGCCGCCGCTGCTTCGTCTGTAGCGAAGACCGTGACGTCCTCGATGGCGGGCAGGTCGGCATGGTCGCCGACCACGATGTCGCTGCGGGTCGGCCGCCGGAAGGTGCTTTCCAGCAGCGCGACCTGGGTTTCCTTCGACAGGATCGCATCCATCGTCCGCTGCCCCAGTTCGGGGTTGGGCGCGCCCTTCACCAGCGCCATGAACTCGGTCGAGGTGAAGGTGCCCTCCTCGGGGTATACCAGCGAGATTTCGGACTGACCGCCCGCGACATAGGCATAGGCGTTGGCCTCGAAGGTCAGGCCGGCCACGAATTCGCCTTGCGCGACGCCACGCAGGATCGACGAGGCCGAACTGTTCACGCTGACGTTCCGCGCCAGCTTCTCAAGCGCCTCGGGACCCATCAACTGGTCGATCCCCCACAGGATCGTAAAGGCGGTCGAGCTGTTGTTCGGATCGGCGAGCCACATCGGCGATGCGCCGGTGTTACCCGACCTGCTCAAACAGATCCCGGCGCACGAGCAGATCGGCCGCGTCACAGCAGACGGCGCCTACGACACCCGCAAATGCCACGATGCCATCGCTGACCGCGGCGCCGACGCTGTCATTCCGCCCCGCAAGAACGCCAAACCCTGGAAGACAGTCGCCGCCGGCGCGGGCGCACGAAACGAGGCTCTGCGGGCATCGAAATACCTCGGTCGTGCCCTCTGGCGACGATGGAGTGGATACCACCCCCGAAGCCGCGTCGAGACGAAGATGCACTGTGTGAAACTGCTGGGTCAGCGCCTCATGGCACGGGACTTTGACCGACAGGTCGCCGAGCTTCAGGTCCGTATCGCTATTCTGAACCGTTACACCGCGCTTGGCACCCCCGTCACAGAGGCCGTGGGATAGATCTGTCCGGGGAAAGGGGAAATCCGGCCATCAACTCTTTGGTGCAACAGAGTCAAAGCAACGGCTACGGGGGTGAGGTCTCGGCCGGTGCCGCCGGCATCATCGCGACGCTCTTCGCCTTCTCGCACCTGTCGTTCAGCTTCGATTCCGACGGACTGGCGGATGGCTTTGCCCGACTTTACGCTTATGCGACCGATCACCCCGAGGCACGGGAGATCCTCCTGGCCATCGACTGAACCAGCAAGCGCCCGGCCCGATGGTCGGGAGCTTGCTCCTTGATTCACCGGCGGGATGACAAGGATCGCACGACATGGTATGAATTTCCCATACCGGCATGGAGACCCGTCATGGCCAGCATCGAGAAGCGCACCGTCAGCCTGCCGGCCGAGCACACGGCCTTCATCGACGACCTGGTCGCATCGGGCATCTGCGCTCGGACATCCGGCCGGGCCTGCGCATCCTCGGCTTCGAGCGGCGCCTGACCATCGCCTTCGTGGTCGGCACCGAGACCGTCACCATCCTGCGGGTCTTCGCCGCCGGCAGGAACTGGGAGGAGACATTCTGATCGCGACGTATCGCACTTGATGACGCCTCACCGGTTGCAGTCGATCCAGCGCGACAGCAACTGCCGGTCGCGGAAACACTCGTCCGGGACCGCGCGCCGCTTGATGCGTGCGAGCCGTTCCGCGAAGGCGACCTGCTTCGAACTCGGCAGGCTGTCCGGGATCGATGGTGACCGTCATCGACAAGCTGCCCGCCGAAGACCCGGCGGTGTTCCCGGCAACGCCCGGTGTCGCGCCGGATGCGGCGACGCTGATCGGCTGGCTGGCGGATCGGTTGCCCGCGCGGCTGCCGGTCGATCCCGGCATTGCCGTGCCGGTCGCCGCGACCCCGGCGCCCCGCACCGTGCGCGGCTATGTCAACCGGGCGGCGAAGGCTGCACCTGCCGCGCCGCTGGCTGAGCCCGACGATGTTCCGCTCGTCTATGAGACCGTCGATTGGGAGCCTGTTCGCCCGTGCCACAGCCGGATGTTCTTCGTGCGGGCCTATCCTCGCGAGACACAGGAGATGGTGTTCGATGCCCATGATCGGGCTTTCCCTTCTTCAAGGGCACCTGCACCCGGGGGATCTACGACAGCGCGGCATGAGCCGCCACCGGTTCGAGGCCATGCCGCGCGAAGACGGCGGTGGAGACCATCTTCGTCGGCAAGGAGCGCCTCTACCCTACAGTCAGGACTCACAACCAATAGATGACGGTGACTGCCAAGGCGCAGGCTGAGAGAAACAGGATCGGGCAGCGATCATAGCGGGTTGCAATCCGACGCCAGTCCTTCAGTCTGGCGAACATGTTCTCGATCCTGTGGCGTTGACGGTAGAGGTCGGCGTCGTGTGGGATCGGCACCTTCCGGGCTTTTCGGGATGGGATACAGGGTGAAATCCCCATGTCGATCAGCGCATTGCGAAACCAGTCGGCATCGTCGCCCCGGTCGGCAAGCAATGCCCCGGCTGGAGGGATGGAGGACAGGAGCGCCCCCGCCCCGATGTAATCCGAGGTCTGCCCCGCCGACAGGAACATCCGGATCGGACGGCCCTTCGCATCGGCCAGGACATGCAGCTTCGAGTTCAGTCCGCCTTTCGTGCGCCCGATCAGCCGTCCGCGTCCCCCTTTTGGAGCCCCAGGCTCGATGCCGTCCGGTGCGTTTTCAGATGTGTCGCGTCGATCATCACCGTGTCGGTTTCCTGCGCCTGCCCGGCCAGTTCGGTCATGATGGTGGCAAACACCCCCATCCGGCTCCAGCGCTTCCAACGGTTGTAGAGCGTCTTCGCGGGACCATAGGCGGCAGGCGTGTGCTTCCACATCAACCCATTGCGTTGAATGAAGATTATGCCGCTCGGCACGCGCCGGTCGTCAACGCGCGGCCTGCCTCGTGATTTCGGAAAGAACGGCCGTAACCGCTCCATCTGCGCATCGGTCAGCCAGAAAAGTTCGTCCATCATCCCTCTTCATGTCGGGAGGGTAGAATCATGACGTTAGACTGCGCTCAAGTGAATTTATGGGTCCTGACCGTAGTCTTTCGACGCCTCCCGGACCTGCGCCGTCCATTTCAACGTCGCCTGTCTAGTGACCGGATCAAGACAGTCGAGCGTCTCGCTGGTCAGTTGACGACGGCAAATCTCGGCCTCCTTCTCTTGCGGGGCCGCCTCGTAAAAGCGCCCCCGGTCAAAGCGCAGATATTGCCGGTCGAAATGAAACCCGAGCGCGCGCCATATCCCGACCGAAACCGGATGCGGCGCCTTCTTGCGGCCGGTCAGGCGCGCGGCCGTCTCCATCAGATCGGACACCGCAGTCTCGTAAGCGGCCGAGCCGCCAAGCGCGATGCAGGCCCCCGCAGTCGGTTCGAACAGGGTCAACGCGGCGCGATCCTCGACCTTGCTTTCGGGGCTCATCACGCGGATCCGCAGAACCTCGCTGCGGGCGATTGAACCCGCGTGTTCCGTGCCAAGATGCAGATAGGCAGTGATGCGATAGGTGCCCGGCTCGGAGAACGGGAACCCCGAGAGACCATAGGTCAGGTTGAGGTTATCCTCCAGTGCCGCGCCGTCAGCCAGTTTCAGCGGTTCACCAGCGCTTTGATGCACGCAGCGATGCGTCACCGGGCGAAAGGCCGCCGCCGGATCGTCGCGCGTGCCGCTTTCGCGGCTGATCCAGACCTCCAGCGACCCGGCTTTTGGGTCCAAGACATCGCGCGGCAGCAGGCTTTCGGCGCCCGTTTCGTTCGTCAGCAGCAAGCCCAGCAGGACCGGCTGCCCAAGCTGGAACGTCGGCCCGCTGACCGGCGGCAGCAGTTCTAGCCGCCAGCCCGGCAGCCGCATTTCCGGGAGGATCGGCGAATAGCCCATGGCGAGGCCGCTCCAGTAATGCGCAGAACCGAAGACATCGCCGCCGGGGACAAGGCTGTGGTAATGGCCGTGATGCAGAAAGCTGAGTTCGTCATCATCGAAGCAATAGTTGAACTTGCGCCAGAATGCAGAGCTGCCGCCCGCATATTGCCAGTCATAATTCATGAAGGACAGGCTGTCCGCGCGCCCGACCTGCCGGTCAAAGCGATGGGTCAGATTCAGCACATGGCCGATTTCATGGATCGCCGTCTGCAACAGCTTCCGGTCGGCAAGGGCAGGCGCGGTCGTGTCGGTGATCGCGCTGGCGAAAACGGCGGCGCCCTGTCGCGGCAGATCGTCACCGGTATCGAACATCACCCCCTGCAGGTTCTCCCGATTGCTTCGCGACAACCAGAGAAGCCGGATCGCAAAGCCCGGCCGGACCAGATCCGATCGCGCAAAATCGTTCATCAGCGTGTGAAGCTGCTTTTCGCTCCACCCGCCTTCCGGTGCCTCGGGCAGATCGACGCGCCCTTCCAGTGACGTGACCTCGAAGGCCGCGTCGGTCAGGGCGTCGATCAGCCCCATCTCGCACCCATTTCGGTCCAGAACCGGCAGCGCCGGCACGCTGATTTCGCTGAGCACCTCGAGGTTAAGATGACGGGGCGCGGCGCCCACATGCTGCATCAGCGCCCGGATCGGCGTCAGAACCGGCAGGCCGTCCAGCTTGCCCTCAAATGTGAGTGTCAGGACATATTCCGCGCCATTCGGCTCTAGCAGCAGCTGCCCGGTCGCGACGGCGCGTAACCTGTCTTGTGCTGTCACGGCGATCTCCTGTCCCGCGCCGGGCGCACCGTTGGGCACCGAGCGGAAGCTGGCGACCCAGATTTCCTCGGCATTCACCCGCAGGAAGATATCACCGCTGATGGTCGCCTGATCGACGCGAAGCTCGATTCTGGAATGGTCGCTGTGATAGCCGCTGAGCCGCCCGCGCAGTAAAGCGGTCTGGCTGTCGGTGGCGGCATCCGCGGCCCCCGGGGCCGGGGCACCGGTCAGCACCCGGCGCGGAACGGCGACCCAGACAAGATTTTCGTCCGGATCGCCTGTCGGTCTGCTTGGCTCAGTGCCCGACATGCTGTTCGGTCATCGGCATGTCAAAGCCCCCCTTGCCGTTCGGCAGGGCAATGCGAACGTTCTGCATCATGCCGACGTCTTCATGGTCGAGGATGTGACAATGCAGGACGAAATCGCCGATATACCTTTCATACCGCATCCGCACACGCGCGACATGATTGGGCGGGACGAACAGCGTATCCTTCCAGCTTCCCTTGAGCCCGGCATATTGCTCGGTATTGCCGTCCGTCCGGCCGCTGACATCCACCCAGGTCGAGGGGTCCAGCGGGTTGATCGACGGGTCATTCGGGTCGCTGTATTTCAGAATCTCGATGACTTCGAAGGGATTGACGTGGATATGGAAAGGATGCCCCGCCGGCCCGAAAGAGGTCAGCAGCCACTCCTCGGTTCCGCCAAGCGGCAGGATGCGGTCCAGAACCGCGCCGTCATATTCCTTGGCCCCGACCTGGAACAGCCCGGTGCCGCCAAGGAAATCCTGCCCGATCTCACCTATCGCGAAATCGGGCGGCGCAAAGTTGAAGGCAACGCTTTGCCGCCCGTTGATCTGATCCCGGGTGATCGGGGGGTGCTTGTTGAAGGCCACTAGTTTCATGCCGTCCTGCAGATCGGCAATGACGCGGTCCGCCACGTCACCCTCCAGCGCGGCCGTTGCCGAGGCGACGAGTTGGCTGAGGATGTGTTGGGACGGATCGGTTGAGGCAGGCTCTTCTGCCGGGTCGCCGACGGTTTCAACATTGACCAGTCCGAGGATCGCAGGCTCGTTTTCCAGCGCGTTGATGGAATCGGCAGAGTCGACGGGGGCGTTCAGGATGCAGTAGGTGCCAGCCTCGGGGAAGGTGACCAGCAGATCCTCGCGATAGCCGGGCTGCAGCCAAGTTTCGGTGCGCGGATCAAGCGCGGTCCGGGTCAGACCGTCCGTAGCCAGCCCCATGACCTCGACCGGCTCACCCGAGCAGACCTGCGCCACATCGATCTCGCCCTCGCCTTCCTCAAGCGCTTCGGACGCCACCTCGGCATCGGCGGCCTTGCGGATATGCAGGCGGATGGTCTGTCGGACACCGGCATGGATCAGCCGCCATCGTTCGACCGTGCCGACCGTGCTGCCCGAGAACGTCTTGCCGACGATGCCGTTGATCGCCGTATGCCGCCCGGAAACCGGCCAGGAATTGAATGTTATCTGATCGAACGCGTTGGTCGGGCCAGGCTCCAGCGTGCCGATATCGGCCGCGACCTCCTGTCCCTGATCGTCGGTTCCAGCGGCGTCGCACCGCCATGTTCCATCCTCATTGGTCTTGATCGCGCCCGCCTCGTCCCGGCAGGCATAGGCAATCTGCTGGAACAGCATCACCCGTTCGGGAAAGCGTGGCGCGTCGGCTTCCTCACCTTCGACGGGGCGCGGCAGGATCACATCCACGTCGCCGGGCGCCACCCATTGGTCGTCTGCCAGAACCGGAGCACGGTCGCCGCGAATGATGATCGCCCCGGCCATCCCGCTTGCCACCTGCGGCGCGGTCGAGCCGTGACGGTGCGAGTGATACCAGAACGTGCCGGCCGGATGATCAGGCGGAATCGGATATTCATAGGTGAACGAAATACCGGGATTAATCGTCAGCAGTACATTGTCGCCATTCCCGACGGGCGTGACCCAAAGCCCATGCGTATGCATATTCGTCAGGTTGAAATTCGCGCAATGCGGCGTGTTATGATCCTCTGGCGTGGTATCGCAGGTTTCTGTCGTGCCGGGCAGAACCATTTCCTCTGCCGGCGGCAGTTCGTTATGGAGCGTCAGGCGGAATATATTGCCGGGCGCTAGTTCGACCTGAGGCGCGACGAGTTCGATCTGTTCGGTCTGCCGCCCCTGCGAATCCTCGACGTCGCCAAAATAGCCACGCAGGCGCACATTGTCGTAACCCTGCGGCGAATCTTTGGGAAATGCGGGGTTTCGGATGCGCCCGTCCACATATCCAACCCGCAAGTCGTAGCAGACATCACCGCCGACGCAGGCATTCTGGGCTGACAGTGCCGCGGTCCCATGATCGGCGTGGCCCGCCATCCCGTCATCCGGGGTTCGCAGAGCAGCCAATGGCAAATCATCGCTTTGCGCCCGCGCCTCGGTCGAAAGAAAAGGAGGCAGAAAAATAGAAACGATCGCCAGCGAGATGATTTTCAGACAAGAAATTCGCATGCCTAAACCCTTCCCTGAAGGAATAATGATAACCTACGAATGCCCGGAGACGCCTCATGAATTTAGCGATTTTATGCCCGCCCGATTCCAATTCAGGCCATGACTTATTGAAATAGCTTATCGCAATTTTGCGGCGATTGAAACAGGTTTCTGAACAGCCGGGCATGGAAGGGGGGTGTTGCAAAAGTCGGCGCGTGAGCGAGCTGCGCCCTTTCCCGTTCGCCTCATGCCACGCGTTCGATTTCGGCAGCGCCGAGCGCGTTGAAGCGGTTTATCAGTGTCACACGGATGTGGATTTCGGCGGTCTGGCGGTCCGGGTCACGTGATGCGATCCTCTCGCCGAAAACTTTCAAGCATCGCATCTTCGCCTCGATCCTGCTTCGGACGTGATAACCGCTCCATCGTTTCCAGATGGTTCACCGCGTAAGCAGTAGGCACCCATAGCTCAGCTGGATAGAGCGCCACCCTCCGAGGGTGGAGGCCTCAGGTTCGAATCCTGGATGGGTGCGCCATTTTTCAAAAGTCTCGTTTACCGGATATTTCTGGCTTTCCGTCAGATTTCTGACCCAATGGCCTTATTGGCTGGTCTTGACGTCAATGCTTTGTCTTGGAACCAGCATGGGCTACGCTGTGATATTTCACATTGCTATCAGGCGATCCCGTATTCTCCACTGACGAAAGCAAGATGTTGGTGAAGTTCGGTGATGAGCGCATGGCGGGGGCTATTTAGGCGTTGCAGAAGGCCGATCTGACGGAAGACGGTCGGCTCACCAAAGGGAAGCATGACCAGATCAGTCCGGGCTTCGACCGCGGCGATGCGCGGCACGACGGAAATACCAAGGCCATTCTCCACGCATGCCGTTACGGATGCGATCGTATCCATCTCGGCGACGTCGGTGATCTGGATGTTCATCCGTCCGAGCTCTGTTTCGATAAGTCTGGCTAACGGGACGCTGCTGCGGAAGCGGATAAAGGGTAAGGTTCGCAAAGCGCTGCGCACATCCGATATCTGCGTGCCGGGCGGTGCGATCAGAAACAGCGGCTCGCGAATGAACGGCGACCAGTCCAGATCCCGTGACGAGACACTGTTCTCGGCAATGATCGCAGCGTCAAGTCGCCCGGCCTGGACGTCACGCACCATGTCCTCGGAGTTTCCGACGGCGACGCGGACGCGCAGGTCGGGATGGTTCGCCACGATACGGGACACCGCCCGAGGCAGAAGGCCGATTGCACTTGTCCGGACAACCCCGATCACGAATTTTCCGATGACCCTGCGGCCCGAGATCGCGTCGATTGCATTTTCTGCCAGCCTGACAAGCTGGCTTGCGGAGTCGACCATCTGCAAGCCGGCGGCAATCAGCGTCGGTGGTCGGATCGGCCCGACCGCAACGATTGCGGTCCTGCTGCCGATCACCTTCTTCCTGCCACCGTTGGCCGGCATCATCATGCTGGCGGGCATCTATTACGGCGCGCAATGTGGCGGCTCGACAACAGCGATTCTGGTCAACCTGCCGGGCGAGGCCTCGGCGGTGATCACGATACTGGACGGCTATCAGATGGCGAGACAGGGGCGCGCAGGGGCAGCGCTTGCGACTGCCGCACTCGGGTCGTTCTTCGCGGGCACCGTTGCGACCTTCGCCATCGCCATCGCCGGGCCTATGCTGGCCGGATTTGCGCTGAACTTCGGGCCTGCGGAATACGTCTCGCTGATGATCTTCGGCCTGCTGGCGGCAACCATTCTGGCCAGCGGCCCGGTGCTGAAGGCCATCGGCATGATCCTCGTCGGTCTGATGCTGGGCATGGTCGGCACGGATCAGGCCACAGGGGCGGAACGCCTGACCTTCGGTTCGCTCGAACTTTTTGACGGCATCGACTTTACCGTGATCGCCATCGGTCTGTTCGGCTTTTCCGAAATCATCGCCAATCTTGAACGCAGCGGCTTGGCCGGTGTGTCGGTGGCCAAGCTGACCCGCCTCTGGCCCTCGCGCGAGGATTTCCGCCGCGCATGGCCGGCTGTTCTGCGCGGCACCGGCATCGGCACACGCCTTGGCATCCTGCCGGGGGGTGGCGCGACACTCGCCTCTTTCAGCGCTTATTCTCTGGAAAAGAAGGTTTCAAAGACGCCCGAGAAGTTCGGCACCGGCATGGTCGAAGGCGTCGCCTCGCCCGAGGCCGCGAACAACGCCGCTGCGCAATCGTCCTTCATTCCGCTGCTGACACTGGGCATCCCGTCGAACAACATGATGGCGATGATGCTGTCGGCCTTCATGATCCACGGCATCACGCCGGGCCCGTCGGTACTGACCAACCAGCCCGAGATCTTCTGGGGCCTCGTCGCCTCGATGTGGATCGGGAATGCGCTGCTGGTCGTGATCAACCTGCCGCTGATCGGGCTGTGGGTGAAGCTGCTGACGGTGCCCTATCGGCTGCTCTATCCGGCGATCCTGCTGTTCTGCTGCGTCGGCGTCTATTCGATGAACAACCGCATCTTCGACGTGCTGCTGGCGGCTGGCTTCGGCCTTCTGGGCTATGCCTTCCGTAAGGCAAAGTGCGAGCCGGGTCCGCTGTTGCTGGGCTTCGTGCTTGGACCTCTGCTGGAATCCAACCTGCGCCGGGCGATGCTGATCACACAGGGCGACGCCAGTATCTTCGTCGAACGTCCGATCAGTCTGGTGATGCTGCTGGCCACTGTGGCGCTGCTGGCGATGATGATCCTGCCCAGCTTCCGCAAGAAGCGCGAAGAGGCGTTCCAGGAAGAGGAATCCTGATCACGATAAGCGGCCGGGGGATAGCCCCGGCCGTTTCGATTTCAGCCGCTCAGGGAGGAGCACATGCCGAACCATATGTCCCGCCGCACATTGCTGCAAACGACAGGCGCCACCGCCGCGATGCTGGCCCTCGGCGGCCGGATCCGCGCACAATCTGCGCCGTTCTCATCTGGAGAAAGCCGCCCCACCATCTTCGTGCCGCCCAAGGCCTGCGATGCGCATATCCATATCTTCGACACCCGTTTCCCGGCCTCGCCGCACTGGACCGGGCAGCCGGTCGAGGATGCGACGGTCGCCGCCTATCGCCAGTTGCAAGCGCGGATCGGCACCAGCCGGGCGGTTATCGTGAACCCTTCTACCTATGGCATCGATAACCGCTGCACGCTGGAGGCGACGCAGCGGATGGGGCGGGATGCCCGCGCAGTCGTAGTGGTCGATACCGACATCGCGCCGACCGATCTGAAAACGATGGCCGATCAGGGGGCTGTGGGAGTCCGCGTCAATTTCGTGACCGAGCAATCATGGGGCGAAACAACGGTCCAGCGTTTGCAGGACACCTGCCGACTGATCGCACCGCTGGGCTGGCACGTCCAGATCTATGCCAAGGCCGAACAGATTGAGGCGATGAGCGATGTGCTGGCCGGCCTGCCGGTGCCGTTGGTGATCGACCATCTGGGACGGCTGCCGTTGCCCGATGGCGTGGACCATCCTGCCTTCACCACGGTGCGGCGGCTGTTAGACGGTGGAAACACATGGGTGAAGCTGTCAGGCGCCTATCTGAACACCGAAACCGGTGCTCCTGCCTATGCCGACGCGACCGTGATTGCCAAAGTCTTGGCCGAAGCCGCGCCCGAACGCATGGTCTGGGGCAGCGACTGGCCGCATCGGGGTCAGAAATCGCTGCCCGATGACGCGGTTCTGATCGACCTGCTAGCCGAGTGGGTGCCGGACGAGACGACACGAAACCGCATCCTCGTGGAGAACCCAGTCCAACTTTACGGATTTCAAGAGTGATACAAGGAGGCACATCTCCTTTGCAGAGTAGAAGAATGCAACGCGGATCTATTTCTTCCTGACCCTGCTCTACATGGGCCTGTCGCTGGCCTATCGCTATCTTCTGGCCTGCATCGGGCGGTTCGTCTTTCCAAAGGGGGCAGCGATATGATCACCTTCACCTGGTAGCAAATCCTCTCGAACCTGCTCCTAGCGACCCCGCTGGACGCTGGTGCTGTCGCTGATCACCTTCCTGGCCGGCGGCGCCTTCGGGCTGCTGATCTTAACCGCCCGGATATCGCGCCACCGCCCCCTGCGGACCGCCTGCCGGCCTATATCGAGGTCTTCCAAGGCACACCGCTGCTGATGCAGCTGTTCCTGGCCTATTTCGCGCTCAGCCTGATCGGGCTTGCGCCTGCCGCCCTTCGCCGCCGCCGTCATCGCCCTGACATTGTGGAGCAGCGCCTTCTGGGCTGCGTGCAGTCGATAGACCGCGGCCAAGGGGAGGGATCGGCCAGCCTATGGGCTATATCCAGCAGATGCGGCATATCATCCTGCCGCAGGCGATGCAGCTTGCGGTGCCGCCGACGGTCGCCTACTCGGTCCAGATCGTCAAGGCGACCGCGCTGACCTCGATCATCGGCTTCGTCGAACTGTCCCGCGCCGGGGCGATGATCAGCAACGCCACGTTCCGCCCGATGGAGGTCTACGGCATCGTGGTACTGATCTATTTCCTGTTGTGCTGGCCACTGTCGAAACTGAGTTCGTATCTGGAGCAAAGGCTGAATGTCGCTTATCGAAATCACTGAGGTCGCCAAGTCCTATGGCGGCAATCCGTCCTGAAGGGTATCGACCTGCGGATCGAGGCGCGCGAGGTCGCCGCCATCATCGGCCGCAGCGGCTCGGGCAAAAGCACGCTATTGCGCTGCATCAACGGGCTTGAAGGCGTCAACGAGGGCACGATCCGCGTCGCTGGCGCACATGTGGCGCAAGACGATCTGCGTCTGAAGGCATTGCGACAAAAGGTCGGTATGATTTTCCGGCAGTTCAACCTGTTCCCGCATCTGACCGCGCGGGAAAACGTCGTTATCGCGCAACGCGTGGTCAAGAAAACGCCCCGTAGCGGGCAGCCGTCTCATTCTCGTTGGCCTTGAACACCGCCGTCATCCGGCCGAGGGCGTAGCGCCGTCCCTCGCCCGGCGGCAGATGCAGGACACCCTTGCCGGTGTGATCGTCGCTCATCGCTGCCTCCCAGGGTCGATGGAAAGATCTAAACAGCATAGCCTGCCGAGGCCCCGCTGTCAGGATTCTCGCTTTAGGAGCGTCCTGTTTCCACCCCCCAGCAGGATGAAGATCAGATTGAAGGCATTCAGCCCCGAGATCGCGACCAGCAACGGCTTGGTGGTGAATTCGTGCCAGCCCCAGCGCGACCAGGGCCAGCGTCAGGAGCGGGCTGAATTCCAACCATTCGCCGGGCCTTTCGCGGCGCGGCGCGGCAATGTGCGCATCGTCCAGG